>NZ_JAGSOG010000072.1 GCF_018139695.1 Actinospica durhamensis
CGCATCGCTGCTGACGGGGCCGGGACGGGCGTGCGCATCGCGGACCGCACGCGCATCTGTGACGGCGCGACCCTCGGCGACGGCTGTGTGCTCGAAGACGGCTCGCAGATCCTCGGGGCGATCAGCGCGCGGGCGGTGCGCCTGGCCGCGGGCGGCGACTACACCTGCCCGGATCCGGACCTGCGCGGCGCAGTGCTCAAGGGCCGCGGCACTGCACACGGCCTGACGCTCGCGGTCGGTGAGGTCGTCAATGGCAACGGCCCGTTCGAACGCAGCCCGGTCGAGCGCCAACGCGCGTACCACCCGCAGGCCCCACACGCCGCGGACATGGCTCTGTGATCCACGAGCCTCACCACCGTGAAGCAACGATCCGCGGAAGCAAGAAAGGTGCGCTGGTGCTCCATAAGTGCCCCGACTGTTACGCGCTGAGGTGCTCGTGAAGCATCCGCCAGGTGCCGTCGGCCTTGACGAGAACGTTGGTCCCTCGTCCGGCACCTGACCTCGGTTGTCCGTTGACGGTTCCGGTCCAGGCGAAGCGGTAGCGGCAGACCGCGTGATCGCGGTCGACGGCGATCCACTCCAGGTCCTCGATCCGGTAGACCTCGTCGTGGATGGTGGCGAAGGTCTCGGCGATGGCGGCCAGGACGGCGTCGCGGCCGCGGTGTGATCCGTCGGAGAGCCAGTAGACGGCGTCGGGGGCGATGAGCGGCGCGAGCTGGGTGATGTCGTGGCTGTTGGTGGTCTTCTCGTACGCCCGGACGAACGCCGTGGGCGCGTCGGTGAGCTCTGGCATGGTGGACCCTTCTCCTGTCAGGCGGCTCGTTGCGGTTCGCGCTCGACGAGCACGCCGCGCTCGAAGCGGGCTCCGGCGCGCACCAGGGCGACGAGCTGGGGCGCGTTCACCGCGCGCCAGCGCGCCTGGGCGGACTCGATGAGCTTGAAGGTCATGGCCAGTCCGGCGGCGCGGGATCCTGCGCCCCGGGTCACCTTGGTGCGCAGCCTGACGGTGGCGAACGTGGACTCGATGGGGTTCGTGGTGCGCAGGTGGATCCAGTGCTCCGCGGGGTAGTCATAGTACGCCAGCAGCACGTCCTCGTCGTCGGTGACTTTCTTGACGGCCTTGGGGAACTTCGCGCCGTACGCCTTGTCGAACGCGCGGATCGCGGCCTGGGCGTGGTCCTTGTCCTCGGCGCCCCAGATCTCCGCCAGGGCCTTCTTCGCCGCCGGCTGCGCGGACTTGGGGAGCGCGTCCAGTATGTTCGCTGTTTTATGTACCCAGCAGCGCTGCTCACGCGTGTCGGGGAACACCTCGCGCAGCCCGTTCCAGAACCCCAACGCCCCGTCGCCCACCGCCAGGACAGGGGCGCGCATCCCGCGCCGGGCGCAGTCGCGCAGGAGAGCGGCCCAGGATTCGCCGGATTCACGGTAGCCCTCGTCCATCGCGATCAGTTCCTTGGTACCGTCGGCGCGCACCCCGATCAGCACCAGCACGCAGGCTTTGCCCTCGCCCAGGCGTATGCGCAGGTGAACGCCGTCTGCCCAGACATACACGTAGTCGACCTCGGACAGGTCGCGCTCTAGAAACGCGGCGTGGTCCGCCTGCCACTGCACGGTCAGCCGGGTCACGCTGGCCGGGGAGAGGCCGGCGGCCGAGCCGAGGAACTGCTCGAGCGCCGGGACGAAGTCCCCGGTGGACAGGCCGTGCAGGTACAGCAGCGGCAGCACCTCCGCGATCCTCGGGGACTTGCGCGCCCACGGCGGCAAGATCGCCGAGGAGAACCGCTTGCGCTCCCCGGTGTCCGGGTCGGTCCGCTTGTCGTTCACCCGTGGGGCTTTGACCTCGATCGCGCCGGAACTGGTGGCCACCTGCCGCGGCCGGTGGTACCCGTTGCGCACCACCAGGCGCCGGCCGTCCTGGTCGCGCTGCTCTGTCAAGTCGGCCAGGTACGCGTCGACCTCGGCTTCCAGCGCAGCGGCCAGCATCCGGCGCGCTCCTTCCCGCACCACGTCATCGAGCAGCGAGACCCCGTCTCGCATCGAACCGTTCTCAGCCACTACCGTCAACACCAGGCGTACCTTCCCGACCGGCGCGCCAACGCCGGCCAGTCTCGAGACTCATCGATCCCTCGGGAAGGTACGCCTTCCGTCCAGACCGATCCACAAGTCTCGATCATTGCTCAGCTGACCGTTCACGGAATCAGTGGTGCTCTCCCCTTGCACACGCTGGTCCCCGGTTTCTCTCGCGACGGGCGGTCACTACGCCGGGGCTTTGCGGCAATAGGAACGCTACCCGCTCTGCTGACGACGCATCAGATGTATGCGGATTCGTGACAACGGTCGGCCGACGGCCGGACATGGACTTGGGTCGCATCGCGGCACCCAACCTGCCCCGGCCGCCGAGAAGCGGATCACGCCCTCGGCGACCGGGCCTTTCGTACGCGGGCCGGCTCAGACAGTGGGCAGCGTCCACTGCTGGTTGCTGCCGTCGTTGCAGTCCCAGATTTCCAGCTGCGTGCCCGCCGTGCTGCTGAATCCCGGGTCGTCCAAACACTTGCCGGACTGCGGGTTGATCAGTTCGCCGTCGGACTGCGGCTGCCAGGTCTGCGCGCCGGTGCCGTTGCAGGTGTAGAGCTCGGCGAGGGTGCCGTCGGCGGTGGCGCCTCCGGCCACGTCGAGGCACTTGCCGTTGTTCCGCAGGGTGTTGCCGCTCAGCTCCCATTGCTGTGCGGAACTGGCGTTGCAGCCCCAGATGTCGACCTTGTTGCCGTCGGCGGTGCTGTCGTTCGCGTCATCCAGGCACATGCCGTTGGTGGCGACGGTGACCGGGCCGACGACCGGAGGCATGGTCCAGGCCTGGTTGGCTCCGCCGTTGCAGTCCCAGATGTCCAGCTGCGTGCCGGGCGTACTGCTGAATCCGGGATCGTCAAGGCACTTGCCCGACTGCGGATTGACCAGCGTGCCGTTGACGACGTTCCACTGCTGGTTGGCGCCGCCGTTGCAGCTCCACAGGTCGACGAGCGTGCCGTCGGCCGTGGAGCTGTTGCCCACGACGTCAAGGCAGCTGCCGTTGTTCTGCAGCGTGCCGTTCGAGTACTGCCACACTTGGGCGGCAGTGCCGTTGCACGTGTAGATGTCGACCTTGTTGCCGTTGGCGGTGCCGTCGTTCGCGTCGTCCAGGCACATGCCGGACATGCCGGAGGAGATCGCGCCGGCCGCGTAGGTGCCGATGCCTCCGGTGCCGGGAGTGATGTCGAGGTTGTCGAACTGGTCGGTCTGGTATCCGACCACGCCGATGCCCGCCTGGCCGGAGGTGTAGGTGCTGTCGGTCACCGAGCCGACGGCTGTCCCGTCGATCGATGCACTGATTTTCGAGCCCTGCATCGTGAGCGCGAGCGTGTGCCAGGTGCCGGTGCCCAGTGCGTTCACGGTGCCGCTGGTCAGGGTGGTGATGGTGCCGCCGGTGTCGCTGCGGTCTATCGACCACGCCCCGGTGTTCGAGGCGCGCAGTAGATAAGCGGCCTGATCGGACTGCGGCCGGTCCTGCGTGTTGGCACGGCCGTAGATCTCCGCAGTACCCGCCTGTTCGAGATCGACGTCCGTGCTGACCGTGTAGTTCGACCAACTCGTATCACCCACGAGCGCGAAGGCGTCCGAGTCGTTCTGCCACTCGATCGGCTTGATCGGGGCCATCTGCTCCACGCACTGCCCGGAACGGCCGTTCGCGCACGGCTCGACCTGATAAGCGCCCTGCATCGTCTCGAGGTACTTGGGCTCACTGCCGGTGGCGTCCGCCTCGTAGCCGTCCGCGTACGGAAGCGGGAGGGCGGCCGAGGCCGGACTGGCCGCGGCGCCCTTGCCCTGACCCGTGGCCGTCGTCACCGTGTAGATGTACCCGGGCTGAGCAGTGAACGAGTAGGAGCCGTTCGACGGGGTGATGTCCTGGCTGTGCACGAAGTCAGTGGCCGAACTCGGCGAGTCAACGTCGGTCGACCACACGTGCACCGTGCCGGTGGAAAGCCCCCCGGAGACGTTCAGGGTGACGTTCTGGGCCGCGGTGGCGGTGGTGGTCTCGATGATCGTGGAGTAGTCGCTGTTGTTCGTCGACTTGAGGGAGACGTAGGTGCCGTTCTGCTCGCTGCCGCCGAGGTAGCCCGAGCCGGAGTTCAGGAACTGCCAGCCGGGCTGGGTGAACTGGGTGACCTGAGCCGTCGCCCACGTGGACTCGCCGACGCTGTAGTTCCCGGACCACGGCTGGCTCGCGGTCATCATCCCGTCGGTCGGGTACGGCAGGTTCGGGGTGATCGCGGCGATCAGCGGCCAGTTGATGTACGCCGTCATCTCCGCATCCGTGTACCCGCGCGTGATCGAGCGGATCAGCGCCGGCGCACCCGAGTTCATATCCTGCGACCCGTTCTCACTCGCCCACAACGGCTTCCCGGTGCCCTCGGCGGTGGCGTTGCCCGGGCAGGTGTCCGCGTTGCCGCCGTCCCCGCCCTGACACGGGTAGTGCGTGCCGATGATCTGCACGGCGCTCGCGAAGGCGGAGTTGTCCGCGATGTCGGCGGCCACCGACCAGTCGGAATCCGCGCCGACGATCTCGGTCGAGCCGTACCCGGCGTTGTTCAGGGCGGTGCGCAGCTGCTCATACCAGGAGATGTCGTAGCCGCGCTCGTTCCAGCCGCCGAGGTAGTCGATGCTCAGCCCGTCGGCCTTGGCGCACCCGAGCCAGGAGATCAGATAATCGATCATATCGGTGGACCAGAAGTTCCCACCGCCGATCCACCCCGGCGCGGCCCAGGCCAGGCCGTAGAGCTTGATGTCGGGGTTTCGCGCCTTGGCCTGCTCCATCAGCCAGAACTCGTACCCGGTGTTGCACTGGACGTTGCCCGCCGTGTGCTCGATCGAGGGTTCGGCACCGTCGGTCGAGTTCGCGTCCCCGCCGATCTCCACCTTCAGGATCTGCAGGTTCGCGCCGTAATCCGGCTTGAACAGGTAATCCAGGATCTGCGACTGCTGCGCGGCGGGATAGTCGATCAGCAGGCGCGAGTTGCCCCCGCCCCCGCTGATCGCGCCGATCCCGTCGAAGGTGCGCCCGGCACTGGAACCGTTGACGGCGATGGTGGTCGCGGCGGCGGCCTGCGCCGTCGCACCGCCGAACACGTAAAGCATCGAGCAGAGGAGCGCGAGGATGGCGATAGCAGACTGTTGCCACAGCCTTCGCCGGTGAACTGAAGCCATGATTGCTTCCTTCACGTTTCGAGCTGCTCAGCCCAGCGCTCGACAGGGTGCGCCGAGGCACCGGGCGTGGGTAGTCCGTGGGTCGGATAATGTCCGGAACTGTGGAGTATTGAGACATGCTGTGACATCGTTGTCAATTGCCCCGGCCCAACAATCACCGCAGAGCCCTGGTTTCGGAACCAGGAGGCCGAGGCCCACAGGGCGCGAGCGGCACCAGGGCGCCGACGCCGTCGTCCTGTGAACAGGGCCGCGCGTCCTGTGAACAGGCAAGCCGGCCGCCTTGCTCGTAGCGTGGAGTCGAAAGCAGACGCGACGACGGGATCAGGCGTACGGGCGATGACTGAACTGGACTACGCGGCGCTGTTCGCCGCCACACCAAGCCCCTACCTGGTGCTCAACCCTGCCTTCGTCATCGTGGAGGTCAACAGCGCATACCCGGATGCCACCCGCCGTGAGCGCGACGAGCTGATCGGCCGGCGCGTCTTCGACGCAGTCCCGGACAACCCCGCCGAGCCGGATGACGAGGCGGTACGCAACCTGAACGCCTCACTGCAGCGGGTCCTGGCGAGTCGGAGCCCGGAGGCGATGGCGGTGCAGCGGTACCACGTCCCGATCCCCGACCGGCCCGGCTCGTTCGAGGAGCGCTGGTGGTCACCGATCAACACCCCGATCCTCGCGGCCGACGGCACGGTCGCGTGGATCATCCACCGGGTGGAGGACGTCACGGCCTACGTCAAGCACCGTCCCGACCGCAGGAGACGAAACCTGGTCGAACGCGAGGCGCTCGAGGCCGAGCTCTACGCGCGGGCACGTCAGCTCGAACAGCTCAACGAGGAGTTGCGCGAGGCCCACGCACGCGAGCGGCAGGTCGCGGTGACCTCGCAGGCGGCGATGCTGCAGGCGCCGGACCTGGCCCACCACGACGACGTCGCCGTGCGCTACCTGCAGGCGACCGGATCGCTCAACGTGTGCGGCGACTGGTACGACGTGGTGGATCTGCCCGATGGCCGGTTCGCCGCCGCAGTCGGCGACGTCGTCGGGCACGGCCTGGAAGCCGCGTCCGTGATGGGTATGCTCCGCAGCGCGCTGAGCGCCGCGATCCGCACTCTCGAGCGCCCGGCCCAGGCCCTGGAGGTACTCGGCCTCTACGCCCGCTCGGTCGAGGAGGCGCTGAACACCACCGTCGTCAACACCATGATCGACCCGCGGAGCCAGCTGATCATCTACAGCAGCGCCGGCCATCCGCCGCCGATCTTGCTACACCCCGACGGCAGCTGCGACCTGCTCGACATGGCCACCGACCCGCCGCTCGGCGCCCGTCCCGATCACGTGCCCCGCCCCCAGGCGGGCCCGCACTACACCCCGGGCGACACCCTCGTGCTCTACACCGACGGCCTGATCGAGCGGCGCGGCGAGGACATCGACGAGGGCCTGGCCCGCCTGACCGGTGCACTCGGACGCTACACCGCTCATGATCCCCAGGACCTGGCCGACGCCCTGCTCGGCGATCTGGGCGTCGACGGCGGCAGCCGCGACGACATCGCCCTGATCGTGATTCGGCTTTAAGCCGGGCTGCGCGCGCCCCCCGACGGAACGGGAAGCAGCCTGGCCCGGCTCGATGCGCGCGCAGAGCACCTCGGCGGCGGCGTTCGACCCGCCACATGCGTACCACTCGGGGCATAATGGACGTAGAGGCTGGCCCGGCGGCGCACGCGAGGGCAGTGAGTCAGGCCCGCCGACAGGCTCGCCGCGCCCGGGCACGTTCTGGGCCTAGCTGCCGTGCGACCCCCGACGGGCCCACAGCCGAACCCATCGCGGTGCAGGAGGCGAATCATGCGCCACTCCCACTCCCCGAACCACACTTTCCGCGACGTACCCCGCGAGGTCAGCGCCGTCTTCCCGGTCTTCCTGAGAGGAGGCCCGGAACTGGTTGGCGATGCGAACGCGCGACTCGTAGATGAAGGCGAGGCCGCAGCCGTGATCGAGCGCGAAGCTGCAGGCGGCACTCTCGTTCGGTTCCACCTCACCGGCGATTACGTACTGATCGACGGCCAAGAGCGGCGCGTCTACGACTTCGACAGCTCACGCTCGGGCTGACCGCGGCTCGCTTTCTCGTGGTCTCTCGCGGAAGCGGGAGTGACATAAGCGCGCGGCCGCCGTCCACCAGGGACCGGTCCCTGCTTTTCCGTGTTTCCATGCTTCTCAGGCTACTTAGCCTGATTGGGAAGATTTGTCGAGTCTTCGCCGGCGCGACGGATGCCGGCGAGGGACGGAAGGGGAGGGCCATGATGCAGAGGATGACGAACTGGCCGCAGGCCGCGCTCGCCGCCGCGGTGCTCGCCACGGCGTGTGCGTGCGGGAGCGCGGGCCAGAGCGGCGGCAAGGCGCCGACGGGGCCGGCGGCCACGGACGTTTCGAGCAAGAGCCACACGCCCGCTTTCATCTCCGTCTCCACCGGCTGCGTGCTGTCGGCGAAGACGGTGGCGCACCTGAGCGGGCGGGACGTCTCGCAGGCGCAGTCGATCCAGATGAACCTGACAGCCTCGGCGAACGAGGCGCGCGGCTGCATGTACACGGGCACCGCGCAGGGCACGACCGTGCTCGTCGCCATCGGCCTCGAGCCGACGCGGGCAGGGGCCACCGCGGTGCAGTACCTCGCCGAGAACAAGCTGGCCCAGGACAAAGACATGCTTCTGACGCAGCGTGATGTGCCGGGCCTGGGCAGTGCCGCGCAGGTCGGCTCGACCACGCTGGAGGGAGAGACCATCGACGTCGTCTCGCTCGTCCAGATCCAGGCGAGCACCGTGGCCGACATCTCGGTGACGGTCAGCGGGTCCTCGGTGTCCGAGGACGCCTCGATCGCGCTGGCCCGCGCGGTGCTGGCGGCCGTCTACCACTGACGAGATGATCGATGCGCAGGGGGTGGCGGCCGGGCAGGCTAGTCTGCTCGGGTGAGTCTCCTTGATGATGTAGCCGAGCGCGACGGCTGGCGATGCTGGGTGTGCGACGAACCGGTCGACCCCGACATGTCGGTGAACGACCCGCGAGGGCCCAGTGTCGACAGCCGGACCGCCGACCGGAAAGCCAAGGTCACTGAGCGGCTCGCGCACCGCGGGTGCAACAGCCGCAAAGGCGCGGTCAAGGTCGTCGTCGCCTGGCCGGACCGCCTGTACGTGGGCGAACCCGCGCCGCTGATCACCGTCGCCGACAGGCTCGAGCGCAAGGGCGGCCGCGAGATCGTGGGCCGCTGTCCGACCAGGCAGGACGCCCAGGAAGCGGCGGACTGGCTGACGGACCGGTTCTCCCGACTGGTACCCGGACTGCCGGTGACCGCCGGCATCGAGGCGGGCGGCGGCCAGTTCCTCCTCATCCTGGCCACCGGCCGCCGCTGACGGAACTTCCGATCGCGGCCCGGTTCCGGAGCAACGCTTGCCCGCGCTGTCGCGTTCGCGGTGTGCGGCCTCAGACGATGCATGACATCTGCGAACAGGCCTCAGCGGCTTGGGTCTGGCCGCCAGGACTGGACGCGTCCTGGCGGGCCCTGCTTCGGATCTGCGGGTTCTCAGTACCTGCGGGTTGCCGGTCAGCGGCCGCTGAGGAGGTCGACGTTGCCGTCGAACTGCCACAGTGGGTTCGGGGTGACGGTTCCGGACCTGTCGATCAGGAAGTAGCCGTTGACCTCCACCGGTCCGTCGCCGTCGGCGATGTACCGGCCGTTCGGGGTGACGTCGAGCTGGTAGATGGCCTGGGCGGTGACGTTGTCGCCGGGGACCGCCCAGAAGACGGTGCAGCGCCAGTCGTTGCCGGGGCCCGACTGTGGGCCGAGGCCTTCGCTCTTGATGCACTGTGCGGTGGTTTTCAGTTGCGCCACGTTGACCGCCGGGTGGTTCATCTGCGCCTGCTGGTACTGGTAGATCTGGGAGAACGCCGTGGCCAACGACTGCTGGAGCTCGTTCTGGTCGATGCCGGAGCCGGTCGATCCGGTGGCCGTCGCGGCGACGAGCCAGGTGGTCGCGGCCAGCAGGCCGGCCAGCGGGAGCACGCCCGAGGCCAGGACTCTGCGACCTGCGCCGTCGCTGTTGACGTTGGTGAAGTCGCGGCGCAGGAACAGTCGGCGGGCCAGCGCCGTCGCGGCCAACGCCCAGGCCAGGCTGACCCCGACGCCGATCAGCAGCGGTTCGACCTGTTCGGGATCGGTGAACAGGCCGTTCCAGGAGATGAAGGCGTAGCCGGGCAGCGCCAGGCGCAGGGCGACCGGCAGCGGCAGCATCTGCATCAGCTGCATCCCGAGGGCGGCGAGCACGGGCAGCAACAGCCCCATCGGGGACCGGCCCAGGATGACCGACCCGAGTAGCCCGATCGCCGCCAGGGCGAGGGTCGGCGCCACCACACAGAGCCAGGCCAGCAGGACCCTGCCGCCGGCATCTCCCCCGGTCATCAGATGGCCGTCCAGGCCGATCAGCGGCTGGTTCCCTTCCGCGGCCAGCCCGCCGAGCACGCCGGAGACGGCCAGGCCGGCCACACCCAGCAGGATCACCATGAGGCTGGCCAGCGCTTTGGCCGTGAAGATCCGCTGGTGCGAGCGGACCGCGACGAGCAGGTGGCGCCAGGTCCCGAGCCGGTCCTCGGCGGCGAACACGTCGCCCGCGACCACGGACGTGAGCAGCGGCAGCACCCAGGTGCCGGCGAAGCCGAGCACCACGAGCGGGCCGGCCCACCCGGTGGCGCGCATCTGCCGGCCGAAGAGGGTGTCGGACGGCAGGGTGCCCTGCTGGTCGACCGCGTAGACGACCAGGCCGGGACCGATCCAGCTGAGCAGGATCAACAGGCGCACCCGCCACGAGGAGAACTGCTTGATCAGTTCGAAGCGCAGGATGCGGGCCAGCGGGGCCGGGAACGCGGCGGCCGTTGCGGACCGGGCGACGGGGGCTTCGGCGACGGTCGCGGTCATCGGACGGTCTCCTCCTCGGTGTTCGCGGTGTTCGCGGCGATCGCTGTGTCCTCGGCATCCTCGGCATCCGCGGAGTCGGCCGAGTTCTCGGTGTCGGTGAGGGCGAGGAACGCGGCTTCCAGCGGCGAGACGACGGGCACCAGTTCGCGCACCGCGATGTCCGCGCGCACGACGCGTGCCACCAGGGTGTCCAGAGCCGCCACCCGTGCGCGGACGACGACGATGTCGCCGTCCGGGCTCACCGGGGCCTCGGGACCGTCGACGACAACGACGCCGGGGGTCTCGGCCGCGACGGCGCGAGCGGCGATCGGATCCGAGGTGCGCAGCCGGTAGTCGAGTTCTCGGTCGTCGCTGGAGAGCTTGCTCAGCGGCCCGGAGAACATCACCCGCCCTGAGGCCAGGATGGTGATCTCGGAGCACAGCGACTCCAGGTCGTCCATCCGGTGGCTGGAGAGCACGACGGTGACGCCGTCGGCCGCGAGACGGCGCAGAACTCCGTACACCAGCTTCTTGCCGGCCGGATCCAGCCCGTTGGACGGCTCGTCGAGCACGAGGAGCCGTGGCCTGGTCAGCAACGCCGCCGCCAGCCCGAGCCGCTGCCGCATGCCCAGGGAGAAGCCGCGGACCTTGTCGTCGGCGACGTGGCCGAGTCCGACCTGCTCCAGGGCCTCGTCGGCGGTCGCGGTGTGGCCGTCGCCGGGGCGCAGTTCGAGCAGTGCCGTGAGGTTCTGCTTCGCGGTGAGGGTGGGGTAGAGGCCGGGCCCGTCGACGAACCCGGAGACGCCGTCGGGCGCGGCGAGCGCGCGTCCCACCGGGGTGCCGAGGATCTCGAGGCTGCCTTTGTCCGCGACGGCCAAGCCCAGGAGCAGGCCGAGAAGCGTGGTCTTGCCGGCGCCGTTCGGCCCGACCAATCCGTGAATCTGGCCCCGGGACATGCTCACGTCGACGTGGTCGAGCGCGACGATGTCGTCGAAGACCTTGGTGATGCCGCGGCCTCTGACCGCGACGGCGGTTTCCATCCTTCTCTCCTCCATCTGGCTGCGAGGCCCGCGCCCTCTCCCCCGCGGGACGTGCGAGGACCCGGGGGCGGGAAGGGTGCAGGACCTCGTGGGTCTGCGGTTTGCGCCGGGACGGGCCGGCGTCCCGCGCGCAGCGTTGCGCGGACGCCGACCCGGCCCGGGACCATCGATCAGGCCACTGATGTCACATGGTCAGCTCGTCAGCCGACGTCGACCGCCGTGTCGTCGAGGACGAATGAGGTCTGGTACTCGTAGTCCTCGGCGCCGGTGAACTTGAGGGTGACGGTCTGTCCGGCGTACGCGGAAAGGTCGTAGCTGTGCTGCGCGTAGCCGGTGTTGTGGTTGAGGTTGGAGTAGGTGGCCAAGGTCGCGAGCACGGTGCCGGAGCTGTTGAGCACCTGGACCTTCATCGTGTCGTAGGCCTTGGTGGTGGAGGTTTCAGCCGTGTCGATATGGAGCCAGAAGCTGAAGGCGTAGGTGGAGCACCCGGTCGGCAGCGTCACCGTCTGGGCCAGCGTGTCGGTAGTGGTCTTGCCCCAGCCGTCCAGCCAGGCGGCCCAGGAGCCGGTGTGCGGCGGCTCGGAAGAGCTGTCGCTGATCACGCTGAGTGGGGTGTGGGTCGAGGTCACCGTCCACGGCGCCGGGTTGGAGCTGCCGTTCTCGAAGCCCGGGTTGCCGAGCAACTGCGCAGCGGGGCAGCCGCCGGCGCCCGTCGGGGTGGCGCTCGCCTCGTTGCTCTGCTGACTCGTGCCGACCGGGTTCGTGGCGGCGACCTCGTAGTAGTAGGTCTGACCAGGGGTCAGACCGGTGTCCGTGCACGAGTTCACCACGCCGAGGTTCGCGCAACCGCCGGAGGTCACGGGCGACTCGGTTCCGCTCGAGGTGCTGCGGTAGACCTTGTATCCGTTGATGGCCTCACCGCCGTTGCTCGAGGGCGTCTGCCAGTTCAGCGTGGCCGAACTGCTGCCCGCCGTGGCGGTCAGGCTCGTCGGCGGTCCGGGCGCGGTGGCCGCGACCGGGTCGGCGGTGACCGTCACGGTCGAGGTGGCGGACAGCGTTGGTGACGAGCTGTCGGTCACGGTGAGCGTCGCGGTATAGGTCCCGACGGTGGAGTAGGTGTGGGTGGGGTTCTGCGTCGTGCTCGTGGTGCCGTCGCCGAAGGCCCAGCTGTACGAGTACGCCGGTTTGCCTCCGGTGGCCGTTCCGGTGAAGTTCACGGCCAACGGGATCTGACCGGATGTCGGTGACGCCGCGGCCGAGGCCGCGAGCGGGTTGCCCACGGCGCTGACGTTCGTGGTGACCGTCGAGGTGGCCGTTTTGGCCGGAGACGAACTGTCGGTCACGGTGAGCGTCGCGGTATAGGTCCCCGCGGAGGCGTAGGTGTGGCTCGGGTTCTGCGTCGTGCTCGTGGTGCCGTCGCCGAAGGCCCAGCTGTAGGTGTACGGCGCCGTGCCGCCGGTGGCCGAGCCCGTGAAGCTCACCGACAAGGGCGCGTTGCCGGTGGCCGGGGTTCCGGTGGCGATGGCCGAGAGCGGTGTCGCGCCCTGGACCCAGAAGTCCTCCAACGGGTCGCCGAGGGCGGCCTGGTCGTTGGTGGTCATCGGGAAGGTGTTGAGCCCGAGGTTGTCGTTCGGGTCGATGATGCCCGACTTCACGTTCTCCATCGTGCGTTCCATCGCGGCGATCACGTTGCTGGTGGTGTACGCCACGTGGCTCAGGTAGTGCTGCTTGACGTACTGCGACGGACCGATGACGACCAGCGGCACGCGGTAGGTGTTGGACACGTGGTCCGGGCCGTTGTTGCCGTTCTGCGTGTCGTCCTCGGTGACGATGATGAGCGTGTTGTTCTTGTACGTCGCGTTGTTCTCGATCGCGTTGACGACGTTGTTCGTCGCCGTGTCGTTGCCCGGGATGTCCTGGTAGGTCCCGGGGTGGTCGTTGAAGAGCTCGACGTAGCTGTAGGCCGGCAGGCCGTCGGTGTTGACGAAGTTGATGTAGTCGTTGGCGATGGTGCTGTCGGGCAGGCTCTGGTTCGAGCACGTGTACTCGTTGTAGTGCAGTTCTTCGGGGATGGTCGTTCCCGGGCGGTCGGGCGGGAGCACCTCCACCTTGCCGTCCGCCGGGTTCTTCCAGTAGCCGCTGCCGCTGCTGAGCATCCAGTAGAAGTCGCCGTTCATGATGAACGTGTACGGGCTGCTGCCGCTGCTCGTGCCGGTCGGGGGCGTACACGCGCTGGCGCCCTCGTCGGTCGGGCCGTTGTCGCCGGACAGGAAGCGGTCGAACTGCGTCCCGGTCGCGGACGGGTACGACTGCTGCTGGTTGCTGGACGAGGACTGGCCGGACATCAGGAACCAGTGGTTGGGGCCGGACGGCGGCTGCGTCCCGGTGCTGTAGGAGTCGGACAGCGCGTACTGCTTGGCCAGCGCGTGCAGGTCCGGGACGGAGCTGATGTTGTTGGTGGACTCCACCTCGCCGTTGCAGCCGGCGGCGACCGTGGTGGCGCAGTCGCCGAGGTAGTCGTCGAAGGTGTGGTTCTCGCGGTAGATGATCACGAAGTGCTGGAACGGCGGGAAGTACGGCGAGAGCGGGTTGACCGCGGCGGCGGGCTTGCCGACCACGGTCTGCTTGCCGTCGATCTCCTCGGTGACGTTCTTGTCGGTGATCTTGAAGTTCTTCGGTTGCGGAAACTTCGAGAACTCCACGCCCGGCGCGGCGAAGACCGCGCCCGAGCAGTCGAAGTCGTCCGGCCGGTAGGTCTGCGGACGGTGTCCGACCGGCAGGTTCTTGGCGTTGGCGAGATCGGTGCTGGGGTTCCAGCCGATCAGGGTGCAGGAGCCGACGCCCGACTTCGGGCGTGCACCGGCTCCGTCCGCCCAGCTCATCGAGCTGATTCCGGTGATCGTGATACCGGCCAGCACGGTGATGCCGAGCGTTCTCCTTCTCCAGTTTTTCATCGAGCCTCCGCACGGTGGGTCTCATGCGAGGTCCAGGTGACCATCGTCGCCCGTAGGATCCCGCAAAACGACCGCCTTGCAAGAATCTGCCACGATGAATTCTTTATTAATCTGTGCCTGCGTAGAGCCCGGCAATAGTCACTATGGAGGTGGGTGATTGTCACCAGTACTCTGAAATCGCAGATGACCAGTTCAGAACCGGTTAAGATCTCTATCATACAGGGCTTCGCGTGCTATAGTCTCGCGCTTCGGCCCTATAATTCCGCGGATCAAAGACGTGACCTGATGGACTCGATCACGCCAAGCGAGTCAATATACTGTGATTTTCGGAGAAGAAGGCCCTCGGCATCACGCGCGAGAGGGGCACCTTTTCACTGGCCGAGGGCGTGATGGACCGAGCTGACGGCGCTCGCGCCTTCGCCCACCGCAGCCGCCACGCGCTTCATCGACCCGGAGCGCACGTCGCCCGCGGCGAACACCCGTGGCTCGCTCGTCTCGAAGGGCAGCGGGCTCCGGCCGAGACCAGCCCAGGTGCCGGTGAGCTCGGAGTCGAGCAACCGGGCGTCGGTGCGCAGGAAGCCCTTCTCATCGACCGCCAGTCCTTCGAGCCACTCGGTGGCGGGGGCGGCGCCGATGAAGCAGAAAAGGCCCATGCACGCCACGGACTCGGGAGCGCCCGTGCCCGCGTCGAGCGAGATCCCCTCGAGATGGTCCGTGCCGTGCAGCGCCGAGATCTGGGTGCCGGTCCGCACGGTGATCCCGGAATGAGCCAGGACCCGGTCGGCCAGATACGCCGACATGTCGGCCCGCAGGTCCTCGCCGCGCACCACGAGTGACACCGCGCTACCGCTTTCGGCAAGGTACAAGGCGGCCTGACCTGCGGAGTTCGCCCCGCCCACGACGGCGACGGGGCTCTGCGCGCACGCGCGCACCTCGATCTGGGTGGCCGCGTAGTAGATTCCCGCGCCCTCGAAGTCGGCCCAGCGCTCGAGCGGCAGGGAGCGGTACTGGGCGCCGGTGGCGATCACGACGGCCCGAGACGTCAGTTCGGTGCCGTCGAACAAGACCAAGCCGATCACGTCGCCGCGCGGCTCCAGTTTCGCGACCGGACAGGGGGAGGCTATCCGGGCGCCGAATTTCTCCGCTTGCACGGCTGCCCGCGCCGTCAGTTCGCCACCGCTGATGCCCGAGGTGAAACCGAGGTAGTTCTCGATCCGGGAGCTGGCGGCAGCCTGGCCTCCGGCGGCCGAGGCCTCGAGAACCAGAGTGTCGAGCCCCTCCGACGCGCCGTAGACCGCGGCCGCCAGTCCCGCGGGCCCGGCGCCGATGACGACGAGGTCGACCGTGTGCTGGTCGGACGGCGGCCGGTAAGACAGGCCGAGGTGCTCGGCGAGCAGTCCCGCCGTGGCGTTGAGCAGCACGCGGCTACCCGTGATGGCGATCGGCAGAGCGGCCGGCTCCGCGCCGACCGCGCGCAGCATCGCGGCACCTGCCGGGCTGTCGGCGTCGGTCCAGGTGTGCGGCAGCTGCTGCCGGGCGACATACGTGCGCAGTGCCAACGCGTCGGCCGACCGCGCGCCCCCGACCAGCTCCAGGCTCCGCGCTCCGTCGCCCGATTGCATGTATCGGCGCCGCGCGATCAGAGTCCGGAGCAACAGGTCGGAGATCTCGGGCTCTTGCTGCATCACCGTGCGCAGGGGGGCGGGGCCGAGCCTGCGTACCACCGCGCCCGCGCCGCCGCGCGCGCCGACGGCGGCGTTCTGGCCGGTCAACAAGCTCAACTCGCCGGTGAACTCGCGCGCTCCGAACGAGGCGATCACGACGCACTCGTCGTCGCCGGGCATCGGCGGCCTGCAGATGAGGACCTCGCCCTGCTCGACCAGGATCATGTCGATGGCCTGGTCCCCCGGCTGGTAAAGCCAGGTGCCCTCCGGCACCGATTCGGGCGCGTCGGCGTACTCCAGCAACCGCGCCCACTGTGCCGGGGGCACGGAGGGACGGGCTTCGTCAGGCGGATCGAGAGCAGTCATCCTGGACCCGTCAGCCCAGCAGTTCTTGCCAGTTCGTCGGCACGCGGCCCGCCGGCCCGGGCACCGGCTGGTCGAGGGGGTGGTTCTCAGGCGGAGCGAGCGCGGGGCCGGATTCGTACGTCTGGGAGGTCTCGTAGTTCCAGAACCACTCCTCGCCGGGCTCGAAGCTGCGGATCAACGGGTGCCCGGTCGTCTTCGAGTGCGCCGTCGCGTGCTTCGACGGCGAGTCGTCACAGCAGCCGATGTGTCCGCACTGCGCGCAACGCCGCAGGTGGATCCACCATCCGCCGGCATTGTCGCATTCGACACACCCGGTTCCGCTCGGCGCGACACTCGGGTCGATTCCCTGCTGTGCGTTCATGCCGTCTCCCAGGTACTCGCGGGTTCGTGCGTTCTCGCTCCGGCGAGCATAACCTCGGGCGATCTTCCGCACCACGGCAGAGCAGAGCCCCCACGTGAGCAGGTCCGAAATACGGCCAGATCTATGAGAGCCTTCCCGCGCCCGGCGTGATCACTTCCCGCGAATCCCATTGCGCCAACCGGGTGCCTTTGCCCGATTCCGGAGGGACCTGATGATCCACGGTGATCTACGGCCGGATATGGTTTTTCCACCACCTGCTCTGGAGAGCACGAATCAAGAGGATCACCCATGACGGAAGCAATGACGAATGCGGCGCCCGGATTCGCGCGCGACATCCTCCCCCTGTTCCGGCCGATCGATATCGATCACATGGGGAAGGCCGGAATTCACCTCGACCAGTATGCGTACATGTCGGTGAGCGAAAACGCCGAGCGTGTCTACGACTCGATCGCGGCGAAGCGTATGCCGCCGCCGAATGAGGACGCGGCGTGGCCGCAGGGGCAGGTCACTCTCCTGCGCGCGTGGATCGATGCGGGAATGCTTCCGTAGTTCTTTCAGTGTCCTGCGCTCTGACCACCGTCAGAGTGCAGGATCTCCGATGATCCCCTCCCCCGCGCCGCGCCCAACCAGATAGGCGTTGAAGGGCGGCCCCCGCTTCTCACTCCGAGTCGTCGGTGCGCGTATTCGGCGGCCAGTGAGCGGGCGACCAGTCTCCCTTTGGGTCGGTGGTCTGCCCCACTTCGATCAGGTGGCCGTCGGGATCACGGACGTAGCAGCGGATCTCGTACGCGTGCTGCTTCGGCGGCGTCAGGAACTCGGCGCCCCGCGCGCTCCACTGCGCGTACACGGCGTGGATGTCTCTGACCCGGAAATTGAGGAAGCTACTGACCCGGTCGGGATCGCGCGGGCTCTCCAGGGTGACCGACGGCTTGTCGTCGGTCGGACCACCACCGGCGTTGATGACGATCCAGGAGTTGGAAAGGGCGACGACGGTCGGCACTCCTTCGAAAATCGTGGTGCCGCCGAGTACGTCGGTATAGAAGCGTCGAGAGCGCTCGACATCGTCCGAGACAATGAAGTGTCCCAGCAGAATCCCCTCGAGGGGCGGCGGGAACTCGACCATCTGACACCTCAACTAGCTTGTCTCACCCTACTGACGACCGGGCTCGAGACTGATGCTAGCCAGTGCATCCGCACCCTCGCCGTGCGACACACCGCACCACGCGGCCCAAGAGCGAACGGGGACATGAGGGCGCGGCATTCACGTCGAGGCCCGCGAACCGCCGTCCAGGTGAAGGTGCCGTCCCGGTCCGAAACCGGCTGCCGGCGCACGGTCCGCCGGCTGCGCGCGGACGGCAAGCCGCTTGGCCCGCCGCCCAGGTGCCTCCACAAACAACCAGGTGTTGACTTGTGGCAAGCAGGCGCGTGCGCCGGGCAGGTCGCATCGGCGGCGCCGACGGAGAGGCGGTCATCTCGTGCGTTCCGACATCGTCCCCGGTGGGACGTTCCCCGACTTTGCGCTGCCCGACCACACCGGCACCCGCCGCACGCTGAGCGAGCTCCAGGGCCGGGATCCGATGATCTTGACGCTCGCGCGGGGCAACTACTGCCCGAAGGAGCACCGGCAGCATCTGGAGCTCGCTGAGAACTACGCGAAGATCGCCGTGGCGTATACGCAGGTGGCCACGATCACCACCGACGACCATCACACGTTGCAGGAGTTTCGCGCCTCGGTGGGCGCGCAGTGGCCCTTCCTGTCCGATCCCGAGCGGACCGTCCAGAAGGATCTGGACATCCAGGAGTACACCGACCCCGAGCACAACCCGATGGTGCCGTACACACTTGTCCTCAAGCCGGGACTGGTGATCCACAGCGTCTACAACGGCTACTGGTTCTGGGGGCGCCCGTCGTTCGACGACCTGTGGCGCGACCTGCGGGCCGCGACCGCCGAGATCCGCCCGGACTGGGATCTGGGCACCCCGGGGCTGCGCGAAGCCTGGGACGCTGGAGACTACTCGAAGTTTCACGGATGGGACCGGCGCTCGCCCGGGTCGAAGCCGAACTCGTATGTCGAGCCGAGCAAGGCGTGAAGGCGATGCCCACGCCGGTGTGCGAGTTGCTCGGCATCGAACAGCCGATCGTCCTGGCGCCCATGTTCGCGGTTCCCGCGCTGGCCGCGGCGGTTTCGAATGCCGGCGCGCTCGGCATGGTGACGCTGACCTGGTCAGAAGACGTCGGAGCGGTGGTTCGTGAGACGGCGGCACTGACCCGGCGGCCGTTCTGCGGCAACCTCGTCCTGACTGAAGACCGGCACCGTCGCCTCGACCTGGCCCTTGAGGCCGGCTTGCGGATCGTGTCGTTCTTCTTGGGCGATCCCAGCGGCTACACCGAGCAGGTCCACGACGCCGGGGGGATCGTCATCCATACGGTCGGCACTGCCGAGGAGGCGCGACGGGCGGTCGCGTCCGGCGTGGACGTGGTCGTCGCGCAGGGCTGGGAGGCCGGCGGGCACGTATGGGGCAACATCGCGACGCTGCCCCTGGTGCCGAGTGTGGTGGACGCGGTCGCGCCGGTACCGGTGATCGCGGCAGGCGGGATCGGTGACGCCCGGGGAGTCGCTGCCGTGCTGGCGCTCGGTGCCCAGGCCGCGTGGCTTGGCACGCGGTTCCTGCTGGCCGAGGAGATGCCGATCCACGAGGACTACCGGCGCCGGCTGCTCGCCGCGGCCGAGACCGATCCCCAGCGGTACCCCAACCTGTACTCGGTCGGATGGCCTGACTCTCCCCACCGCGCGCTGCGCAACTCGACCGCCGACGCGTGGCAGGCCGCGGGTTCCCCTCCGCTCGCGCAGCGGCCGGGAGCGGGCGACGTGATCGCGCACTTCGCCTCCGGCGAACCAATCGTGCGCTACGAGCCGGCGCCGCCCATGGCCGGGACCACCGGTGACATCGAAGCGCTCTCGATGTGGGCCGGACAGAGCGTCGCGCTCGCGAAGAAGTCGCAGCCGGCGGCGGACATCGTGGCCGAGCTCACCTCCCAGCTGTAACTCCACGTCAGGCAGGGCGGCATGGCTATCGCAGAGGGCTGTCGTCCGGCCCGGTCCAGCGCACGTGAGGAGAGTCTGATGGCCGCAGCTGCGTTCCCCGCGCCCGCACCCGTTCTGGAGCCGGCCGCGAAGCGGGTGGCCGAGCAGGCCGACCCGCACCCGCGGGTCTACGAGTTGCCGTTGGACCAGGCCAGAGCGCTTTTCGAACGGCTGCAGTCCGGGGACGGCGTGGCCAGGCCCGAGATCGACGACGAGTGGGTCCAGGTCGATGCCGGCGAGTGGGGAACCATACGCGCTCGCATCGTTCGGCCGAGGAACGCCTCCGGGATGTTGCCGGTGTTCATGTACATCCACGGGGGCGGCTGGGTGCTCGGCGGCAGCGGCACGCACGACCGGCTGGTGCGCGAACTCGTGGCCGGCAGTGGTGCGGCGGCGGTCTTCCCCGTCTACGATCTGGCGCCCGAGGCGAAGTATCCGACCCAGGTCGAGCAGAACTATGCCGTCGCCCGCTGGATCATGCGCGAGGGCTCGCGGCACGCGCTGGACGCGTCCCGGTTCGCGGTCTGCGGAGACTCTTCCGGCGGCGGGATGTCCGCGGTCCTCGCGCTGATGGCCAAGGAGCGCGGGGACGTGCGCCTCAAGGCTCAGGTCCTGCTCTACCCGACCACGGACGCGAACTTCGAGACCGGCTCCTACCTGCAATTCGCAGACCACTACTACAACACGCGCGAGGCGATGCAGTGGTTCTGGGATCAGTACACGGCTTCACCGGCGCAACGCGCCGAGCCGCACGCGGCCCCGCTCCGTGCCAGCCTGGAGCAGATGCGCGGGCTGCCGACGACCCTCGTGATCACTGACGAGGCCGACCCGCTGCGTGACGAGGGCGAGGCGTACGCGGCCAAACTGCGGGAAGCCGGGGTGGAGGTCACCGCGGTGCGGGTCCTCGGCATAGTGCACGACTTCCTGATGCTCGACGACCTGCGGAATACCAATGCCACCGGGCTCGCCCGCCGCCTGGCCATCGACGCACTCAGCACCGCCCTGCACGACGATCAGCCTGCCGCCGCTGATCCAGATCACTGATGAACCGCGCGGCCCATGAACACTCGTGCCGAGCTCGCGTACGGGTCGTCACTGAGATCCCTATCTTCCGACGGAGGATGTCGTATGGCCACGTTGGTCGCAGTGAACGTCGGCATGCCCGAGGATGTCGCGTGGCACGGCAAGACCGTGCACACGGGCATCTGGAAGCGGCCTGTCACCGGGCCGGTCACGGCGCGGCGGCTGAACCTCGACGGCGACGGGCAGGGCGATCTCACCGGACACGGCGGTGAGCAACGCGCCATCCTGGTCTACCAGCTGGATTCCTATCGGTATTGGCAGCGGTTCCTCAAGAGGGACGAGTTCACGTACGGCGAGTTCGGTGAGAATTTCACCGTGGACGGGCTTGCCGACGACGAGGTCTGCATAGGCGACCGCTACGCGATCGGCGAGGCGGTGTTCGAGGTCACCCAGCCTCGGGTGACCTGTTACCGAGTCGGCCTGCGGCTCGGGGAACCGCAGATGGCCGCGCTGCTCGTGTCCCATCATCGGCCGGGCTTCTATATGCGTGTGCTGACCGAAGGCAGGGTGCGGGCCGGGGACGGGATCGTGAAGATCTCCTCGGGGCCCGAGGAGATGACCGTCGCGGAGATCGACGCGTTGCTCTACCTGCCCGGCCATGCCGGGCCGCAGCTCGAACGGGCCCTGCGCATCCCGGCGTTGAGCCCGGGCTGGCAGGCGTCCTTCCGGGACCTGCTCGCCGAGGCGGCGCAGAGCGGCTCCGACGCCGCGAGCGGAAACAGTGGCCTGATAGCCACCGCGCCGCCGCCGGCCTGGACGGGGTTCCGCCCGGAGCGCGTCGCCGGTATCGAACCGGAGAGCGCGGGCATCTTCTCGCTCACGCTGGCGTCGACCGAACACGAGCCCCTCCCGGCCGCGCTGCCGGGGCAGTACCTCGCGATCCGCCTGCGACCGGACCCGCAGGGACCGCCGGTCGTCCGCAACTACTCCCTCTCCGGCCGTCCGGGCGCCGCCACCTACCGCATCAGCGTCAAACAGGAGCCGCACGGCCTGGCCAGCACCTACCTGCACGAGCGGGTGCACGTCGGCGACACTCTCGATGTGGCCGCTCCGCGCGGCACCTTCCTCCTCGAGGAGGCTGACACTCCGGTTCTGCTGCTGTCCGCCGGCGTCGGCGCCACCCCGGTACTGGCCATGCTCCAGGCCCTGTCCGCGCAGCGTTCGCCGCGTACGGTCTGGTGGCTGCACGCCGCCCGGGACGGCACGAACCACCCGTTCGCCGAGGAAGCACGCACGCTGCTCGCCGAACTGCCCGCGGGCCGCGCGTTCGTCTCCTACAGCGCTCCGCGCGCGACCGATCGCCCAGGCATCGACTACACGCTCGCCGGGCGATTCGACCTCGAACGGATACGTGACCTGAATCCGCCTCAGGACTCCGACGCGTACATCTGCGGGCCGGATTCGTTCATGAAGGACATGACCGAAGCGCTGCGGGCCTGTGGCCTTGCGGCTTCGCGGATCCACACCGAGATCTTCGGCGCCGCCTCCGCCATCACCCCCGGGGTCAAGACCGGCCCTGGTCCGGCACCGCACCAGCCGGTCACGGTACCTGACGGCCGACCGGGCCCGTCCGTGTCGTTCGCCCGCAGCGGCGTGACAGTGCCCTGGCGTCCCGGGTACGGAACCCTGCTCGAACTGGCAGAAGCCTGTGACGTACCGGTCCGCTGGTCCTGCCGCACCGGCATATGCCACACCTGCGAGACCGCGTTCGTCACCGGCAGCGTCGCGTACTCGCCCGCGCCCGTGGAATCCCCGGCCGAGGGAAGCGTCCTCATCTGCTGCTCGACACCCACCGCCGACGTCGTTCTGGAGATGTGAGCGCGCGGCTGTCCGGGTGCGGCCGGCCGAGACCCGTGCCTAGGGTGGCGGGAGGGGGCGGGCCCTGCGGAGGGGTGAGTCGGCGGCATCGCCGTTGCGACCGATCTCGTCCAAGTCCACACATGCGAAAGGGAGTTGCGATGGCGAAGGTACTGTTCATCGTCAGCGGAGCCACCTACTGGGTCCTGAAGGACGGCACGAGGTACGCGACCGGCTACTGGGCCGAGGAGTTCGCGAACCCGTACAAGATCCTCACCGATGCCGGTCACGAGGTCGTCGTCGCGACGCCGAACGGGGTGACGCCGACCGTCGACATGATGAGCCTGCGACCCGAGATGGTCGGCGGCAACGACGAAGCCCTCGAGTTGGAGGCCGTCATCCGCTCCGCCGAGGCCATGCGGCGGCCGCTGCAACTCTCGGACGTGCGTCTCGAGGACTACGACGCGGTCTACATGCCGGGCGGCCACGGCCCGATGTCCGACCTCGCGTTCGACGCCGATGTGGGCCGCCTGCTGACCCGGCAGCTGACCTCGGGCAACCCGCTGTTCATCGTGTGCCACGCCCCCGCCGCGCTGCTGGCGACGAGGATCCACGGCGAGTCCCCGTTCAAGGGCTTCAACATCACCTGCTTCACCAACGACGAGGAGGAGGGCGTGGGGCTGGCCTCGAGGGCCCCGTGGCTGCTGGAGACCGACGTGAAGGAGAAGGTGGGGGTCAATTTCAGCCGCGGCCCGATGTGGAAGCCGTACATGGTCGAGGACCGCAACCTGGTGACCGGGCAGAACCCGGCCTCGGCCGCGATCCTCGGCGACCGGATGCTGGAAATCCTCAAGTGACGCCGTCCAGGACCGATCGCTCCCGCGCTCCCGGGCACGGTGGAGCATGAACGAGACGACGGGCGCCGGCACCGGGCAGAAGGTCGCGATCATCACCGGTGCCACCGGCGGCATCGGCTCCGCCATCGTCGGTGCTTACCGCGAACTCGGGTACGCGGTCGTCGCGACGAGCCGCGAGATGCCGGGCTCCGAGGATCCGCAGGTGCTCGCCGTGAACGCCGACCTTGTCGAGCCCGATGCGGGCGAACGCATCGTCGGCGCGGCGATGGACCGGTTCGGCCGGGTCGACAGCGTGGTCAACAGCGCCGGCGTCTACATCGGCAAGGCGTTCACCGACTACACCGACCGCGACTTCGACCTGATCGTGGGGGTGAACCTGCGCGGCTTCTTCAACGTCTCGCGCAGCGCGGTCGGCGCGATGCTCTCCCGCGACGGAGGCGGCGGCCACCTCGTGAACATCTCCACCTCGCTGGTCGACCACCCGAATGCACGGGTTCCCTGCGCGCTCGCATCGCTGACCAAGGGCGGGTTGAACGCGGTCACCAGAGAGCTCGCGATCGAGTACGCGGCGCGCGGGATCCGGGTCAACTGCGTCTCGCTCGGCGTGGTCCGCACACCGATGAACCCGGAGGCGACGCCCGAACTCGCCGCCCGCCACCCGCTCGGGCGGATGGAGGAGGTCGACGATGTGGTCCAGGCCATCCGGTACCTCGAGCAGGCCTCCTTCGTCACCGGCGAGATCCTCCACGTGGACGGCGGCCAGAGCGCCGGCGGCTGACAGGGCCTGCGATGAGCGGGCACAACGGAGCCGCCCGGCGCAACTCCGACCGCGACTTCGCTCGTGGCCGAACGCGCTGATGCCGGAAAATCCGGGGGGCCACTCCGGCACCTTGTTCACCTGCCTAGTGCATCCCCCGCCCACAGACCACGCGAGTCGCGGATCACACAGCTACGGTCGGCCCATGACCCTCGTCGCGAAGTACGAAATCTCGGTCCCGCCGGATCAGCCCGCCAGCGACCTGCGAGCGCCGGGCACGGGCCATTTCATCGTCAGTGTGACGAACCGGGTTCAGCACGACGGCACGCCGATATACGCGGACCGCGGCAGACTCAAGGTCGCGGTGAAGGAAGTCGACGGCTTCCCCACGGCGGTTGACGGGCGCAGCTCGGGCGCACCGGGCCTGGCGTTCCCCCGGACCTTGTACCCACTCTCCACGACGCCGGTCGAGCGCGAGCGCGCTCGGTGTGTCGGCGGGCGCGAGGACGGCAGGTGTTTCTCGCACGTGCTCGGCCAGGAGCTGCTGACAATCGAGGCCTTGGACGGCTCGGATTCGAGCACGTACCGGCGGACCGGCCGGGCGGAGGCCGACGGCGCCCTGATCTTCGAACACATGGGCGCATAGGTCGCCGCAGCCTTCGGCCGGGCGCGTCAGCGGGTGCCGCGACCGGGATGGCGGATGAGGAGGGACGCGTGCACTTCCTCGTCGACCGCCCGATAGATGTGCGGGACGTCGGCGGCGAAGCTGAAGTGGCCGCCGGGCGTGACGGTCGACGGCGCCTGCTCCGGGCCGACCACCGCGGTCCCGGAGAAGACGGTGAGATATTCGACGACGCCGGGCGGATGCGCGGGCGAGGTCTGGGTGCTTCCGGGTCGAATCGTCAGCCGGTACAGCTCCGTACTGGTTCCGGCGTCGGTGAACACCTCAAGGAGCTGCGCGGTCACGGCCGTACCGCGCACCGTCGCCGACGGGTTGGGGGCCGCAGGCGGGGCCAGCAGCGCGGCGAGCGGGACATCGAGCTGCGCGGCGATCGCGTAGAGCGTCTCGAGCGTGGGGTTGCGGGTGCCGGCCTCCACCGTGGAGAGCGTCGCCTTCCCCAGATTCGCGCCGCGGGCGAGTTCGGACAGGCTGACACCCCGTTCGGTCCGCAACGCCTGGATGCGGCGGCCGATCTCCTGGGCGAGCGTCGAGGCGTGCGTCTGTGCCATGGCTACCAGTATGGCCGCTCCCCCGCTATCGTTCCGTTTATGGAACGTTCTCTTTACGGAACGGGCGCGCGCGGACTGCTCCAGCCGGTGGTCGCCGGGCTGGTCACCGCCCTGGTCGGGTTCAGCGCGTCGTTCCCCCTGGTCGTCGTGGGCCTGCGTGCGGTCGGCGCCGACCAGGGGCAGGCGGTGGCCGCATTGTTCGCGCTCTGCCTCGCCGTCGGCGGCCTCAACATCTGGTACGCCGTCAGCACGCGCAAGCCGATCAGCGTGGCCTGGTCGACTCCCGGTGCCGCCCTACTCGCCTCGGCCGGCCACCAGCACAGCGGCTATCCCGCGGCGGTCGGCGCGTTCATCATCGCCGGCCTGCTGACCGTGGCCACCGGCCTCTCGAGCCGGCTGGTCGGCTTGATCGGCCGAATACCCGGCCCGATCACTTCGGCAGTGCTCGCCGGAGTCCTGTGGCCGCTGTGCCTGGCGCCGGTGCAGGCCGCGGTCGGGCTGCCCGGCCTGGCCATCGCGCCGATCGCGGTCTGGCTGCTGCTCTCGCGCCTCGCCCGGCGTTGGGCGGCCCCCGGTGCGCTGGCCACCGTCCTGGTCGAGGCGGTGGTACGCCGTCATTCGGGCCACGCGAGTGCGCTCGGCGTCGCACTGATGCCCCATTTCTCGTTCACGGTCCCGCGTTTCACCGTCGGTGCGCTGGTCGGAATCGCCCTTCCGCTCTACATCATCACGATGGCCGCGCAGAACCTTTCGGGTCAGGCGGTGTTGCGCGGGCTCGGCTACCGGACCGAACTGCGGCCCGCCCTCCTCGGGACCGGCGCCGTCACCGCGGTCGGCGCCCCGCTCGGCGTGTTCGCGGTGTGTCTGGCCGCGATCAGCGCCGCGCTGGCGGCAGGCCCGGACGCGCACCCGGACCCGCGCCGCCGTTGGATCGCCACGGCCAGCGCGGGCGTGTTCTACCTCGCTCTCGGCCTGTCCGCCGCGCTTTCCGCCGCGCTGCTCGCCGCCAGTCCGCCGTTGCTCATCGCGACCATCGCCGGCCTGGCATTGATGGGGACACTCGGCTCGGCGCTCTCCAACGCCGTCTCCGACGAGCGGCACCGTGAGGCAGCGGTGATCGCGTTCGCGGTCACCGCGTCCGGTATCTCCGTCCTCTCCATCGGCGCGGCCTTCTGGGGCCTGGTGTGCGGCCTCGCGATCCACGTCTTCCTGCGGCGCGATCCGCCGACGGCGGCAGCGACGCCGGCCGCGACGCCGGAGCCAAGCCGAGTAAGCGTGGCGAACTCTCACACTGACCCTTTACTCCCGGCCGGGTGAGGCACATCGTGAATTGAAGGTCCGCGGTGGTTCGCTTACGGGGGGATCGGGGGGAATCATGGAGTGGGACGGTCTGGACGTCGGTGCTGAGCGGCTTCGCGCGCTCCGATGGCTGGGGCCGCTGGCACCCGAAGCCGTCCGGCGCGCTCGCCGCACCGAGCGTCTGGTGGAGGAGATCCGCCGGAGTGCCGGACCGGACCTCGGATCGTATGGCACCGGGTTCGATCCGAACCGTGGCGCGTCGGGATGGCCGACCCCGATCTATGAGCAGCCGGCGGGGCCGCCCGCCCCTCGCGGCGTGGCAAGCTGGCTCAGCGCGGACCACTGGACCATCAAGCTCAAGTGGAACGGCTTCTACCTCACCGTCGAGCACATGCTGCGGTCCTGCCGAGTCCACACGATCGATCTGGCGCCTGGCGGGATATCCGGGCAGCTCGAGGAGGGCGCCACGGCGACGGGCCAGGTGGTGGAGGCGGCCCTGCTCATCACATCGTGGGCTCCAACCGCAATACTGCTCGATACCGCCGACACGCGCGTCATCGAAGGCTCTGTGCACTTTCTGGACGACCGCGGCTACGACCTGTTCGCCATCACGAGAGTCGTTTGTCCCTGGAAGGGGATCGCGGAGGTCCTCGGGTCGGCAGGAGTGCCGCTCTCCGTTCTCGCGGTGCCTTGCGGATACGAGGCGGCCTTTGACATGGCGAAGCTGCTGTTCCCGCCGCGCCGTCAATACACTGTGATCTATGGGCACGTGAGCCGGCAGACGCCGCCACGGTAGCGTGAGGCACATCGCCGTGGCCGGCCGCCGTCGCGGCGGCCGACGCCCCGACCACTTACACGTCGTCCCAGGCCATCGAGCTCATCCGCCAGCCGGCCGGCGTCCGAACGAACTGGGTGGTCTTGCAGCCGGAGCCCTCGAACCACTCGCCATCGCGGAAGCCGGACTTGCGGTACTCGCTGAACCGGTGCGCGATCGACCCGAAGATCTCGGTGCGCTCCGCGACTTCCCATTCGGAGAACTCCGTCAGCGTCCCGTCGGTGAGGATCTTCCGCCGGGGCTCTATGAACGCGTCGAGATCGTAGATCACGGGCTCCACCCCGACATTGCTGATGATCATCCCTCGCGGAATGAACACCTCATGGACCACCTCGACGTTCGGCCGGCTGCCTCCGATGTTGGTGAACGCGCCGAGGAAGGCGCGCATCAGCTGGTCGAGTTGCGCCTTGTCATCGGGCGCCTCCGTGTGTCCTACGGGCAAGTCGCCTGACGACTGTTCAGATAACACGGATACCTCGATCCCTCGCACCACACCAGCCAGCGCTCGCCCTGTCGCGCCCGCGCCTCCGTCATTATGCAGACGGCTCGACAAGGGAACGAAACGGCCCTAGCCGCGGCCCGTGCGGCCGGAGCTGACCAGGCCCGTCTCATAGGCGATGATCACGGCGTGGACGCGGTCGCGTGCGTCGATCTTGGTGAGGATCTTGCTGACGTGGGTCTTGATCGTCGACTCGGAAAGCACCAGCTGCTCGGCGATCTCTCTGTTCGTCAGGCCGCGGGCGACGGCCTCCATCACTTCCCGTTCGCGGTCGGTCAGGACGGCCAGGCGCTCGTCGACGTCCGTCTCCGCATCCGGCGTCGTGGGGGCGCTGTCGATGTACGCGTCGAGCAGTCTCTTCGTCAGTGCCGGGGCGACGACCGCGTCGCCGGAGGCGACGGCGCGGATCCCCGAGATGAGATCCTGGGGCAAGGCGTCCTTGAGGAGGAACCCGCTCGCTCCGGCGCGCAGGGCGGCGTAGACGTAGGCGTCGAGATCGAACGTGGTCAGCACCAGAACCCTGGATCGCCCGCCCGACTCCACGATGCGGCGGGTCGCCTCGATGCCGTCCATGCCGGGCATGCGGATGTCCATCAGGACGACGTCGGGCTTGAGCGCCGCCGCCAGGCGCACCGCTTCGGCGCCGTGTGAGGCTTCGCCGACGACGCTGGTATCGGTGTTGCTCTCCAGCAGCATCCGGAATCCGGACCGCTGCAGGGGTAGGTCGTCGACGATGAGCACGGTGGTCTCGGTCACGGCCGTTTCTCTTTCTTCGGGGCTTGCGGGGAGAGCGGGAGTACGACCTCGAGGCGCCATCCGCCGTCGGACGGTCCGAACTGCGCGGTTCCGCCGGCGAGGGAGGCGCGTTCTCGGATGCCGACGAGCCCGCGGCCGGTGGATTGCTCGGTGTGCTCCGCAGGGTCCTGTCCGGGGCCGCCGCTGTCCTGAACGTGTACCTCGACCTGTTGGTCGGCGACTCGTACGACGATCTGCACGGCCGTGTGCGGTCCGGCGTGTTTGAGGCTGTTGGTCAGTGCTTCCTGGACGATGCGGTAGACGGTCAGCTGGATGCCCGGCGGTACCGCGGCGAGGTCGCCGGCGGTGCGGTGGGCGATGCGCAGGTGCGGGGCGGCCGCCTGGAAGCGTTCGAGCAGCGCCGGCACGTCGGCGATACCCGGCTGTGGGGCCAGGTCTCCCTCGGCGAGCCGTCCGCTGCCGCCCTCGCTCAGTGCGCTGAGGGTGCGCCGCAGTTCGCTCAGCGCTTGTCGGCCGGTGCTGGCGATGCCGGGCAGCACCTCGGCGGCTCGTTCCGGCTGGCCGATGGCGGCGTAGCCTCCGGCCCCGTCCGCAAGGCTCACGATGACGGCCAGGGCGTGGCCGATGATGTCGTGCATCTCCCGCGAGACTCGGGAGCGCTCGTCGAGGATGGCCAACTGGACGCGCTGCTCGCGTTCCACCTCGAGCCGCGTGGCCCGCTCGGCAAGCGCGTGCAGTTGTGCCTGGCGGGCTCTGACGACCAGGGCCAGCGCCGCGGCGGCGACCACGGTGGCGCAGAGGAAGAACAGGCTGTACCCCAGCTGCTGCTTGAACGGCTGCACCCGGAGCGCGGAGACGGCGAGCGCCGGGATAAGGCACGGCATGATCCAGAACAGGCGCTTCGGCGGCTCGTAGCGGGCCACGGTGTAGATGGCGATCAGCAGTCCGATGGCGCTGCGTGCCGAGTCGCCCGCCGACCATTGCACGGCGGAAGCGACCAAAACGATCGCCAGCACCGGGACCGGGGCCTTTCTGCGCCACGCCAGGGGCACCGACTGTCCCACGACCGTGATGAGGAACAGCGCGGTCGGCGCGTGCGCCGAGGGGTCCACATCTCGGGCATGATGCGGCAGGAGGGTGCCGGTCAGGCCCGCCATGAGGACGAGCAGGGCGAGCAGCGAGTCCACCGGAAGCGGGTTTCGCTGGTCGGCTCGGCGCAGTCGCCTGGCCGCACGTACGAACCGCCGCGCGATCGGGCTGCTCCAGGACTCTTCGAACCCTGCGGTCGAGTCCTCGGGCGGGACACTGCCAGGTCTCACGATCCCGCCACCTGCGCTTTCCTCTGTCGCCGTCTCATGACCCGTGTCCCCGCGACCACTCTAGGGCGGTCGCGGGGGCCCAGATCCGCTTCGCGCGGTCGGTGGTGCTACGCGTCAGACTTCTTCAGCCGCCAGGCCGCCCCGGCCAGCGCCAGGACCACCCAGCCGGCGAACACCGCGAGGCCGCCGGCGGGACTGAGGGTGTTGCTCGCCTGGTGCAGCGCGAAGACCGAACCGCCGGCGTTGCCCGGAAGGTAGGGGCTGATGTCGTTGCCCCAGCGGGTGGGCAGCAGGTCGGTCAGCAGTCCGAGGAGCATCAGTACGGCTACCAGTGCGCCGATCCCGCCGGCGATCGAGCGCAGCAGCGTGCCCAGGGCCACGCCCAGCACTCCGACCAGCCCGAGGTACACGCCCGCGCCGAGCAGTGAGCGCAGCACGCCGGAGGAGCCGATGCCCAGTGAGATCGCGTCCCCGTGCAGGAAACCGGATCCGCCGAGGAAGGAGACCACGGCGCCGACGCTGCCCACGACCAGGGCGACCGCGCCGAAGGTCAGGGCCTTGGACCACAGCATGGGCAGCCGGGTGGGTACGGCCGCGAGCGTGGAACGGATCATGCCGGTCGAGTACTCGCCGGCCGCGATCAGCACGCCGAGCACACCGAGCGCGAGCTGGGCGAAGTCGGTCCCGCCCAGGGCGACGGCGACCGCGTCGCTCGCGTCGGAGCCGTGCCGGTGGCCGGTGCCGGCGGGAGCGTAGTTCGCCGCGGACAGCAGGCCGAACAGCACCAGCAGTACCAGGCCGACGGTCAGGGTGATCCAGGTCGAGCGCAGCGTCCAGGTCTTGGCCCACTCGGAACGCAGTACCCGGCGGAAGGTCACCTTGTGTGCCGCGTTCCTGGTGGGCGCGGAGGTGGCGGTTGCCTGGGTCAGGGTGGTGCTCATGCGGCCACGCTCCCTGCGTGCTGGTGGGTCGTGGTCCCGTGGTACTCCACGGCGCCTTCGGTCATGGCCATGAACGCCGACTCGAGGGAGACGGCCTGCGGGGTCAGCTCGTAGATCGGCAGGCCGTGTTTGTGGGCCGCAGCGCCGATCTGGCGTGCCGTCAGTCCGGTGACGGTCAGCTCCTCCGAACCCGACACGCCGGTGATCTCCACGCCGGACGCGGCGAGCAGGGCGCGCAGCCGGGGGGCGTCGGCCGTGGTGACCTTCACGCTGTGGCCGCCGGCCGCCTGGATGAACTGCTCGATCGTGGTGTCGGCCAGCAGCCTTCCGCGGCCCACGACGATCAGGTTCGTCGCCGTCAGCGCCATCTCGCTCATCAGGTGGGAGGAGACGAACACCGTCCGCCCCTGCGCGGCCAGCCCCGTGAGCAGGTTGCGGATCCACAGCACGCCCTCGGGGTCGAGCCCGTTGACCGGCTCGTCGAGGATGACCGTCTCCGGGTCGCCGAGCAGCGCGGCGGCGATACCCAGGCGCTGGCCCATGCCGAGGGAGAACGCCCCGGCACGCTTGCGGGCGACCTGCGCGAGCCCGGTCATCTCGATGACCTCCTGCACCCGCGTGCGCCCGATGCCGTGGGTCAGCGCCAGGGCATTGAGATGGTTGAACGCCGAGCGGCCCGGGTGGATCGACTTGGCCTCCAGCAGCGCGCCGACCTCCTGCAGCGGCGCTGCGTGCTGGGCGTAGCGCCGGCCGTTGACCGTGACCGACCCGCTCGTGGGCGCGTCCAGGCCCAGGATCATGCGCATGGTCGTCGACTTGCCGGCGCCGTTGGGCCCGAGGAATCCGGTGACCACGCCCGGCTTGACGGTGAACTCGAGACCGTCGACGGCGGTCTTCTCGCCGTAGCGCTTGACCAGCTGATGGATTTCGATCATGGGTTGCGTCCTTGAGGTTCGGAGCCGAGCGCCTTGGGTGGCAGGCCGCCGTGGCCGCTGCGTCGGCCACAACTCCACCGTAAGTTCGCATCCGACCTCGACCCCCGGCACCGCGGATTGAACTTCGGCGGGTGCGCGGTACCGCGGTACCGCGCGCACTGTGGATCTCCCTCCGTGGTACCTGCTCCCGCACCCGCCGCATGCGTACGGTGAGAGTCAAGTGAGCTGGGCGTGCGGCGCGCCCGCCGGAAATCGGCATTGCCCTCTCGCGCCCCGCACGGCTCCCCCGAGTCGATCTCACCGTCCGCCGCGATGGCAAGGGAGACCCCCAGTGACCAGCACTCCGCTCCCCGACTTCGGCACGGAGTTCGACGCCCGCGCGCTGGCCGAGGCCGGCTGGTCGATCCGACCCGCTCAAGGCAGAGGCGAACGGCAGGCTTTGGAGGTGTACGCGCGAGAACAGCTCATCGACGTGCTGGTCTTCTCGAGGCTTTCCGCCCCTGTGCTGTGCGGAGCGTGGCAGAGCGGGCGGGGACAGCACGCCTCGGTGCTGGTGTGGGGCCATGCGGCCCCCGAAGGCGGTTTGCCCACCGTGGAACTGAGCCACCGCTCGGGCCTGTTCAGGCGAGCGAGCGTGCACACCGCGACTCCCGTCGCCGCAGACGCCTTCTGGCTCGCTCTCTTCGACGGCCCTGCTCATCGCGTCCGGGTCGCGACCACGACCGGCCGCGCGGAATGCGCACGGGTCCGCGCGGGCGGGCGGCGATGACGGGCTGACTGTGGCGACGAGCGGCGGTGGGCGTTGCCGCACTCCCGGCGGCGCCTGCGGCACCGGATCGGCACCGGATCAGCAGGCCGCGCCGGCTGTGGCGCAAGGGGAGGCGGGGTGGGACGGAGCCGGGTGCACGCCGGTGCCCTGCTGATCGCTACATGCCGCGGCCAGCACGGCGAGGCTGGCGAGGGCGAGTGCGGCCAGGGTTCCGGCCAGTCTGCGCCCGGCGGCCCGGGGTACTGACCCCGGCCGTGTCCGGGCCGGCCGGCGGGCACCTGGCGCGGACACGGCCCATTGCGGCGCCGGCGTCGGCACGGGTTCCTCTTCGACGGTGGGCGGGGGTACCCGGGCCAGGCGCGGGGCGAGCCAGTCGGCCGCGGCCTGCGGGTCCAGGCGGCCGGAGCCAAGCGCTTCGATGACCACGGCCGCGGTCTGCGGCGGTTCGAGGTCGGCCCGCCACCCGTTGAGCGCGAGCATCTGCAGGCCGGCGGCCGTCGCCAGACGCGCACCGTCGGACCCGAACGGCCGGTGCACCAGCAGGGCGCGGACCAGCGCTGCCGCGGCCTGCGCGGCGTCGGCCGGATCACCGGGCCCGACGGCCGCGGTCACCGTGTGCGCGCTTCGGGCGCCGGATATCCCGGCGTCGGCGAGCGCGGCGTCCAGAGCCGCCGGGTCGAGACGGGCGAGCGCCTCGTCGGGGCCGATGCCGAGTGCGCTCCCGGCGATCAGCACCAGGTCCGCCACATCGAGGTCGATCACTGGTCCTCATCCCGCAGCAGGTCGAGCAGCCGCTGATGGCGCGCCAGGTTCTCCTGCAGCAGCCGCCGGAAGCGCTCGTCGCCGCGGCGCGCCTCGACCAGCGCGGCGATCGCCTCGCGGGCCACGTCCGAGACCGAACGCTGCTCGACCTCGGCGACGGTCGCCAGCAGGTCGGCCAGTTCGGGATCGAGCCGCAGCACCATGTTCTTCGTCGCACCCTTGCCAGCATTCCCGGTCTCCGCCATGATACCAAGATATCTCGATATCAGGCGCGGGCCAAGCCCCGCGCCCGGACTCGTCCGCCCGGTCGAGCCCCCGTCGCCGGGAATGCCCGTCCGGCACAAGAAAGGTGCGGCCACCGATGCCCGCTGTCGGCTCCACCCCGACGCCCCTGGCGTTCCTGCCCAGCCCGTCGAGCAACGGCCTGCAACTCGGCCCGATCTTCCTGCACTACTACGGGATGATGTACGTGGTCGGCATCGTGCTGGCACTGACCATCATCTCCCGGCGCTGGACGGCGGCGGGCGGCGACCGCGACCTCGTCTACGAGGTCCTGATGTGGTCCGTGCCCGCCGGCCTGATCGGCGCCCGCATCTACTTCGACGTGACCACGCCGTTCGACATCAACCCCCACACCTGGTGGGGCCCGCTGGCGATCTGGAACGGCGGGCTCGGGGTGTGGGGCGGCATCGCGGCCGGGGCG
>NZ_JAGSOG010000730.1 GCF_018139695.1 Actinospica durhamensis
GCCTCCTGACCGCCGGCCATCAACGCATCGCCGGCCACTCAGGAGACGCTCATGACTGCGATGTTTTCTCTGCCGCGCATTGCCCTGCCTCTGCTCGCGACCACACTCGCCGCGAGCGCGTCCGCCGCGACGCTGACTGTAGTGGTGGAGGGCGCACAAGGGCGCCAAGGTGCGGTGCGCGCGGCAATGTTCCGCGATACCGCCGGTTGGCTGAAGCCCGATTCGGCCGTCCGCGCTGACATTGCCGCGCTCGATAGCGTATCGGGCGGCAACGTGACCTTCGTGTATGCAGATCTGCCGGCGGGGCGCTACGCGTTGTCGGTCTTTCATGACGCGAATAACGACGGCAAACTTGGCACCAACCCGGCCGGCATTCCCATCGAGCCCTACGGTTTCAGCCGCGATGCACGTGGCCGCTTCGGTCCGCCCGCATTTGACGACGCCGCCATCGACGTGCAGGG
>NZ_JAGSOG010000731.1 GCF_018139695.1 Actinospica durhamensis
GCCCGCTACCGGACCCACTCCCGCAGCGGTCAGCGCGGCCGGACCTGGCAGCGGATCGCGATGCCCGCCGAGACACACCGTCTCGGTCCCGGCCGCGACCACGTCGCGGTGCTGGACGAGCGGGCCGAACTCCGCATTCGGCGAAGGGCCTTCGGCAGCGGGCAGCTCGTCACCGTTGCTCTCGTGAACGCCGCCAGGGACGATTCCGCATCGGGCGGCACCGACCGCTGGGACCGGATGCTGTTCCAAGTGGAGCTGCGGGCCCGGCCGGTCGACGGGCAGGTGCTCCAGTACCCGAGCGTGCGTCTGGCCAGCAGGGACGAGGAGGAGCAGGAGCTGCGCCTGCAGTACCGGCACGTGCGGACGCACGCCGTCGGGCACGGGTGCGCCGTCGAGGAGGTGTACGACGACGAGACCGGCAGTCGCGTGACCGGGCTGCGGGCTGCCGTCATGCCCGAGGC
>NZ_JAGSOG010000732.1 GCF_018139695.1 Actinospica durhamensis
ACGCAAGCTGCGCGCACTAGGCACGCCGTGATAGGATTTCCGATCGTGCGCGGGGGCGCCCAGCAAGGCGGCCCCGCCGAACCCGTGTCAGTACGGGGTAACCAGATTTCACACTTGAGGAGTTGAAGACATGGGTAAGGGTGACCGCAAGACCGCCAAGGGCAAGCGCTACAACGCCAGCTACGGCAACGCCCGTTCGCACACCGCGAGCAAGGTCGCCGTAGGCGCCGCCGCCCCGGTTGCCAAGAAGACCGTGGCCAAGGCTCCGGCGAAGAAGGCCGTGGCGAAGAAGGCCGTCGCCAAGGCCTGATCAGGCCGACCGACCGGTCCAAGGAAAACGCGGCGCCTGGCGCCGCGTTTTTTTATGCGCGTTCCTGCAGGGCCGAGCCCATGTTCGGCTGGCGTAATGCAGCCGAGCATGGGCTCGCTCTACAGGGAATTCAGCGCAAGGTCTGCTTC
>NZ_JAGSOG010000733.1 GCF_018139695.1 Actinospica durhamensis
GCTGCGCCACGGTGAGACCGCGGTACTCGGTCAGCACGGCGGCGTTGGAGCTGCGGAACTTGTCCGTCAGCTCGGCAACCGCGGCAGCCTTGTCGGGCCTCGCCATAGAGCCTCGGCCTCCTTCCGGGTGATTCGGACCGCGCGGACCCGAAGGAGGACTGGGGAAAACGAAACGCCCCGGGCGCAGGCGCACGGGGCGAGGCTCGACCGGTTTCTCGCACGCGCTCGGCGGCGAATTCCGGGAGCTCTTCCACAGTCACCTGCGCGGGTCGTCCGCAGTTCAGCGGATCCTTCGGCCACCGCGCCCTCTTGCGAGCGCACGGCAACGACCAGCGGTCTTTGGCTTCCGTGGAAGGGTACGGGAACGGATCGGCGTCAGGCAAATCGGCCGAGCGGGTGCCCCGGGAGCGTCAGGAGTCGAGACCGGCCTCGGGGTCCTCCTCCAGACCCTCCAGCTC
>NZ_JAGSOG010000734.1 GCF_018139695.1 Actinospica durhamensis
GGGTGTACGGATGGACCACGGCGCCGGCGGCGATGCGGGCGTTGGCGATGCTGCAGTGCGCGCCGATGCGCACGCCCTCGCCCAGCTCCACCCGGCCGGCGAAGATGCAGTTCACGTCGATTTCCACGTCCTGGCCGCAGGCGAGTTCGCCGCGCGCGCCGGTGCGCGCATCGTCCCGGAGGTCGAAGCGCGCGGGGTCGGCGAGGCGCACGCCCTGCTCCATGAGGGCACGCGCCTGGCCGAGCTGGTGGGCCCGCTCCAGCTCCGCGAGCTGCAGCGGGCTGTTGACGCCCGCCACCTGCAGCGCATCGGTGATGCGGTGCGCCACCACCGGCACACCGTCGGCGACGGCCATGGCCACGATGTCGGTGAGGTAGTACTCGCCCTGCGCGTTGTCGTTGGTGAGGCGCGCCAGCCAGCCGGCCAGCAGCGCCGCGGGCACGGCCATGATGCCGCTG
>NZ_JAGSOG010000735.1 GCF_018139695.1 Actinospica durhamensis
GCTTCGGCGTGGCCGACCGGTACCACGGCACCAAGCTGTGGATCGAGCAGAACGGCAAGCGGGTCATGACCCCGATGCTGGTCGTGATGCTCGCCATCGGTACCACCGACGTCCTGTTCGCGCTCGACTCGATCCCCGCGATCTTCGGCCTGACCCAGGACCCGTACATCGTGTTCACCGCGAACGCGTTCGCCCTGATGGGCCTGCGGCAGCTGTACTTCCTCATCGGCGGCCTGCTGAAGAAGCTGGTCCACCTCTCCTACGGTCTGTCGATCATCCTCGGCTTCATCGGCGTGAAGCTGGTGCTGCACGCCCTGCACGAGTCGGGGGTACACGTTCCCGAGATCAGCATTCCGGTCTCGCTGGGCGTGATCTGCGGGGTCCTGGTCGTCACCACGATCACCAGCCTGCGGGCCTCCCGCAAGCTGGCGGAGGCCGAAGCCGCAGAGGACCGGGG
>NZ_JAGSOG010000736.1 GCF_018139695.1 Actinospica durhamensis
CGTCGTTGTCCTGGGCGCCGGTGAGCCTTTGGGCGAGGGGCGCCACCAGGAACAGGACCACCAGCCACAGCAGCACCACCAGCCACTTGGTGCGCCGGCCGCACACCAGGTACGCGATGCCCCGGCTCCGGGTCATGACGCCCCCCGGAGCCGCGGACGGGGCCGCCGGGCCGCCCGGCACGGCGCGGACGGCGGTGCCGGAACGTCCGACGGCGAACTCAGGTCTGGACCGGAGGGACCATCCGTACCCGGGCATGGCAGGCTTGGTCCATGGCCGTGCAGATCAACCCCAGCATCCTGTCCGCCGACTTCGCCCGCCTCGCGGACGAGGCGAAGGCGGTCGAGGGAGCCGACTGGCTCCATGTCGACGTCATGGACAACCATTTCGTCCCGAACCTCACGCTCGGTGTGCCGGTCGTGGAGTCGCTCGCCCGTGCGACGGACACCCCGCTGGAC
>NZ_JAGSOG010000737.1 GCF_018139695.1 Actinospica durhamensis
CCTCCGGGAAGTGGCGGGTCATGGCAGCGTCCTCCTGGTCGGTGGACCGCTATGGGATGCTCCGCAGAGCGCGTTCGAGGATCGCGGCGCCCTCCTCGGCCTCCGCGACGTTGAGGGTGAGCGGCGGGGCGATGCGCAGGGCGCTGGTGTCGTGCCCGCCGCCCTTGCCGATGAGCAGACCGCCCGCGCGGGCCGCCTCGAGGACGGCGGACACCGCCTCGGGGTACGCCTCGTCGGTGCCGGGCTTCGTCAGCTCGATGCCGATCATCAGTCCGCGCCCGCGCACCTCCCGTACCGCCGGGACCTGGGCGGCGACGGCCCGCAGCCGCTGGATGAGCAGCCCGCCGACCCGGCGGGCGTTGCCCTGGAGGTCGTGTTCCAGCAGGTAGGTGAGGTTGGCCAGGCCCGCCGCCATGGTGATCTGGGTGCCGCCGAACGTCGAGATGCTGTGGGCG
>NZ_JAGSOG010000738.1 GCF_018139695.1 Actinospica durhamensis
CAAGTGGTGGGAGGTCGGGGGGTATCAGGAGCGCGATCGGAGCTTCGGGCACAGTTGCCTCCACGGGTGCGAAAACACCGATAACCGTGGACACCGTGCCAACAACAACACGCCCGGCGGACCGCCGCCACATGGACTCGACTGGGTTCTGCCCACTGACGGGTCGTCACAAACGCAAAAAATTACGCAGAGTAGCCAGATTCACTACTCTGCGTCAGGACGATTGGTGCGAAAGCACCGATTTTGGTGTCCGAGGGGGGACTTGAACCCCCACGCCCTTAACGGGCACTAGCACCTCAAGCTAGCGCGTCTGCCATTCCGCCACCCGGACTTGGGTTGTCTCCGAGGTTTCGCCGGTCTTCCCGGCCGCTCCTTGGCGACGTGAGAACAATACCAAAGATCAGGCGTGCTTCGCACCAAGGTTGCGGGCGGCGGAGGTGCGGGTGGGGGGCTG
>NZ_JAGSOG010000739.1 GCF_018139695.1 Actinospica durhamensis
GGGACGGGGCGGCGCGGTCGACGGCGAGCGGCGGATGGTCGACGGGGTCGTGGACGGGGCGCACGACGACGGTGCCGAGCAGCACGTCGTGCAGGGCCCGGCGGCGCGGTTCGACCAGGATCAGCAGCATCCCGGCGAGCCAGACCGGGGCGAAGAGCAGTCCGAGGAACGCCCGGGCCGCCGCGTGCAGCACGCGCATCCGCCGGTAGTCGGCGCGCAGCACGACGGAGCCGAGCAGCAGGCCGCCGAGGCTGCGTCCGAGCAGCCACCAGGCGAGCCAGAAGTAGAGCACCGGCACGGCGCCCGCGACCACGCTCGCGCACAGCCGCAGCCACTCCGGAACCTCGCCGGTCAGCGTGTGCCACAGGGCCGGGCCGCCCGCTCCCACCACCGCGACCGCCGTGCCGACCAGCACCGCGTCCACGCCCAGCGCGAGCAGCCGCGAGACCAGGC
>NZ_JAGSOG010000073.1 GCF_018139695.1 Actinospica durhamensis
GACGGAGAAACGGCGACGGCCTCGGCCGGACCGGTCATGCGGCTGAAGCCGATCGCCTCAGCCGCATGACCCGGTCACGCGGACTCCTCGCCGTTCTCGCGGCCCTCGCGCCCGTCGCGGCGCTGTTGACCGTCATCGTGCCCGGCACCGCGTCGGCCACCACCGTCCCGACCGCACCGTCCGGGTGGACCACGCTGTTCGGCGACGCCTTCTCCGGCAGCTCCGGCAGCGGCGTCGACTCCTCCTGGACCTACGACACCGGGACCCAGTACAACGGCACCGGCTGCACCGCGAACTACGGCACCGGCGAGGTCGAGTCGAACACGAGCTCGACCACGAACGTCTCGCTCGACGGCAGCGGCCACCTGAGCATCACCCCGGTCGAGTCGGGCAGCTCGTGGACCTCGGGCCGAATCGAGACCGTCGCGGACAACTACGCCGCGCCCGCCGGCGGGGAGCTCGAGGTCACCGCCTCGATCCAGCAGCCCAACCCGAGCTCCGGCGTCGGCTACTGGCCCGCGTTCTGGATGCTCGGCGCCGGGTTCCGCTCCTCCGGCGCCGGCACCTCCGGCACCATGACCTGCTCGAACTGGCCCTCCACCGGCGAGATCGACATCATGGAGGACGTCAATGCCCTGAGCGAGCACTCCGGCACCTTCCACTGCGGGGTGGACCCGGGCGGGGCGTGCAACGAGACCACGGGCCTGGGCAGCGGACTGGTCGCCTGCAGCGGCTGTCAGACCGGGTACAACACCTACAGCGTGATCGTGGACCGCACCAACACCAGCAACGAGTCGATCACCTGGTACCTCAACGGCACCTCGTACTACACCGTGACGGAGAGCCAGGTGGGCACCTCGACCTGGCAGGCGGCGGTGGACCACGGGTTCTTCCTGATCCTGGACGAGGCCGTCGGCGGCGCGTACCCCAACGCGATCTGCGGCTGCACCTCGCCCACCAGCGCGACGACCTCGGGTTCGCCGATGAAGGTGAGCTACGTCGCGGTCTATCAGAAGGCCGCGTCCTCCACCACCTCGGCGTCGCCCAGCGCGTCGGCCAGCGCGTCGGCCAGCGCGTCGGCTTCGGCCAGTGCCTCGGCCAGCCCGTCGGCCACCGCCACCGGCACCTCGGGCAGCGGCGGCGGCACCTCCTGCACCACCACCGCCACCTCGAACATCTCAGCCGACTGCTACGGCGGATCGAACGGGACCATCAGCGTCACGAGCACCACGGACACCGATCCATCCGGGGTGGACTCGAACCAGGCGGCCCAGCTGTCCAGCGGAGACTGGCTCGAATATAAGAATGTGAACTTCGGCACGGCCGGCTCGTCCCAGTTCGACGCCAGAGTGGCCTCGGGCGCGGCGGGCGGCGTCAGCGGCCTGGTCGAAGTGGTGATCGACAGTCCGAGCAACACGCCGGTGGGCAGCTTCGCGGTGGCCAACACCGGCGGCTGGTCCAGCTGGGAGACCGTCCCGGCGAACATCACCAAGGTCACCGGGACCCACAACGTCTACCTCGAGTTCTCCTCGGCGGCGACCGGAAACCCGGCGTACGTGAGCCTGCACTACTTCGACTTCCCGACCAGCTGAGCGCGGCGGGCGGGCCGGCCGGCCGCGAGACCGGCCGGCCCGCTCCCGTTCCCGCACCCACCCACCATCGAAGGGCTCGACCATGCCGTCCGTCACCCTCCCCTCCTCGGACGTCGCCGAACGCCACGGGCCAGGACCGGACTTCGCCGCGCTGTTCCCGCCACCACGGCACGGCGAGCATCTGACCGCCCGGACCGCCCGGCTGCTGCATGATGTCCTGCGCTACCTCGGCGAGACCGGCCACGCCCGCCTCGCGCGACTCGGCGGGCGGTCGGTGCGCGAGGAGGACGACGACCTGTTCACCGCGCTGCCCGAGTTCACCTGGAGCCAGTCGGTGCACTGGCGCCGCCGCTTCGTCGCGGTCTTCGACGAGCTCGCCGACCAGCTGGCGCAGGGCCGCACGCCCATGCCGGGCTCGGCCGCCGAGGAGTTCGCCCTCTGGCTCGGCATCGTGCAGGCGGAGCTGCTGATCACGCTGCAGCCCGAGATCGCCCAGCGCGCCGTGGACGGCCTCGCCTGCGTGGACGGCGACTTCGACTGGACCCGCTGCCACGCGCGGCTGTTCCGGCACCCCTACGTGCCGCTGCTCTTCCTGGCCGAGTTCGACGGGATACAGGACCCGCTGCACGAGGCGAACCGGCGGCTGCGCATCGGCGACTACCGGCCGTCCAGCTGGTTCACCGAGTTCGCCGAGGCAGGACCGGGCTACGCCGGGATGCGCTGGGTCTGAGAAGGACCGGGTCCGACCCGCGACTCCCATACCGGCCCTGACACGCGGGCGGCGCGGCGCGTATGCCGCGCCGCTTCTCCGTACCCTGAGTCTGGCGCTCTGAGTCTGGCGCCCCGAGTCGCGTGCCCTGAGTCGCGCGCCCCGAGTCGCGTGCCCGAGCCCCGCTCCACAGACCGGTATGTGGCCGCTGATTGACAGTGATCCGTTGGCGCGCCTACGTTTCCCCCACAGCCCGACCGCACGGAGGTGAACGCGCATGGACCGCATCGTCCGTCCCCTCGCGTCCCTCGCGCGCCACCTCGTCGCCCGCAGGCACGTGGATTTCGCGCGCGTCAACAGCGCGCTGTGTAGCTGACCGCGCCGCCTCGGCTCGCGCGTCGTCCCATCTCCTTTCCTCTGAACCCTGTTTCCCCGTGCCGCCGCGGCCCCCGCCGTCGCGCACGTCGATCCAACGTTCTCTGCTGCTTTCACCGGAAGAGGTCGCAGCGTGAAGTTCCTCGCCATCAGTCTCATCGTGCACACCCCCCACCCGGTCACCGGCGTGCAGACCTCGACCCACGAGCGCTTCGCCCGCCTGGTCGCGGACGCGCAGCTGGCCGAGGAGCTCGGCTTCGACGGGTTCGGAGTGGGGGAGCGGCACGAGCGCCCCTTCATCTCCTCCTCGCCGCCGGTCGTGCTCAGCCACATCGCGGCCCGCACCAGCCGGATCCGGCTGTTCACCGCGGTCACCACGCTCAGCCTGCTCGACCCGGTGCGCGCGTATGAGGACTATGCGACGCTCGACAACCTCTCCGACGGACGGCTCGACCTGATCATCGGCAAGGGCAACGGCGCGGCGCAGCGGGAGCTGTTCCAGGTCACCACCGAGGACCAGTGGGACCGCAACATCGAGAGCTACGAGCTGTTCCGGCGGCTGTGGCGGGAACCGAAGGTCACCTGGTCCGGGCGCTTCCGCCCCGACCTGAAGGACGCCGAGACCTGGCCGCGTCCGCTGCAGCAGCCGGTGCGCATCTGGCACGGCAGCGCGACCAGCGAACGCTCGGTGGACCTCGCCGCGCGCTACGGCGAGCCGCTCTTCTCCGCCAACGTGACCAACCCGATCGAGCCCTACGCCGAACTGGTCCGCTACTACCGTGAGCGCTGGGAGCACTACGGCCACGACCCGGCCCAGATCACCGTCGGCGCGGGCAGCGCCGGGTACTTCGCGCGCAAGAACTCGCAGGACGCACTGGACGAGTACCGCCCGATCTTCGAGGCGAACCTGCGCTTCCAGCGCAAGATCGGGCTGCCGATCGTGTTCGAGACCTTCGAGGACTACGTCGAGCGCAGCTCTGCCCTGATCGGCAGCCCGCAGCAGATCATCGACAAGGTGCACCGGTACCACGACCGGTTCGGGCACACGGTGCTGCACCTGCACGCCGACGCCGGCGGGCTCAGCCAGGGCCAGCACGAGGAGTCCTTCGCGCTCTTCCAGTCGGACATCGCGCCGGTGCTGCGCCGGGAGATCCCGGACCCGCCGTTCGCCTGGGCGCCGGCAAACCCGCTGACCCCTGTGACGACGGTCTCCTGACAAGTTGATCAATTACCGCTAAGGTCAGAGGCACCGGAGCAGGCGCGCACCGCATCCGCGCGTCCCCGTGAGGTTTTCCCAGGGAGGCGCGCGTGCACAGAGCAGGTCCCGTCCTCGCGCGCCGCCCGCGGACCCGGCGGCTGGGCTGACCCGTGCACGCGGCCGACCTCGACCTGATCCTGTTGGTCGGCGCCGTGATCGTGCTCGCGGCCATCGCCGCGGTGCGGGCCTCGCACGGCGTCGGCCTGCCCGGTCTGCTGGTCTTCCTCGGCCTCGGGCTCGCGCTCGGCGAGTCGGGCGCGGGCATCAGGTTCGACGACGCGGGCGTGGCCGAGACCCTCGGGCTGTGCGCGCTGATCGTGATCCTGGCCGAGGGCGGTCTGACCACCGACGCGGCCAACGTGCGGGCCGGGGCCGCGCCCGCGCTCGCGCTGGCCACGCTCGGGGTGGGCGCCACGGCCGGGATCGTCGCGGTGGCGGCGCACCTGTGCCTGTCCATGACGTGGAGTCAGGCGCTGCTGCTCGGCGCGGTACTCGCGCCGACGGATGCCGCCGCGGTCTTCTCGGTGCTGCGCCGCCTCCCGCTGCCGCCACGATTGACCGGCATCCTCGAGGGAGAATCCGGCCTCAACGATCCGCCCTCGGTGCTCGCGGTGACGCTGCTGAGCGCCGGAAGCGTGCACGCCTCGGCCGGATTCCTGATCGGCGAGGTGTGCTACCAGCTGATCGTCGGCGCCGGGATCGGCCTGGTGGTGGGACTGGCCGGGGTGGCGGGGCTGCGCCGGGTGGCGCTGCCCGCCTCCGGGCTCTACCCGATCGCGGTGCTCTCGCTCATCGTCGCCGGGTACGGCGCGGCCGCGATGGCGCACGCGAGCGGATTCCTGGCGGTGTACGTCTCGGCGCTGGTGCTCGGCAACGTCCGGCTGCCGCACCGCGCGGCCACCCGGAGTTTCGCCGAGGGCATGGCCTGGCTCGCGCAGATAGGCCTGTTCGTCATGCTGGGCCTGCTCGCCTCGCCGTCCCGGCTGCCCGCGCAGATCCTGCCGGCCCTGTTGATCGGGGGCATCCTCACGCTGGTGGCCCGGCCGGCGGCGGTGGCGCTGTGCGCCCTGGGCTTCCGCATGCCGTGGCGGGAACAGGTGTTCCTGTCCTACGCGGGCTTGCGCGGGGCGGTGCCGATCGTGCTCGCGACCATCCCGATGAGTGCGAAGGTGCCCGACGCGGCGCGCGTATTCGACCTCGTCTTCTTGATCGTGGGCGTGTTCACGCTGTTGCAGGGGCCCACGCTGCCCGCCGTGGCGCGGTGGCTGCGGGTGTTCGCGACCGGTGAGCCCAGCCGGCTCGACATCGAGTCGGCGCTGCTGGAGGATCTGCGCGCGGATCTGCTGCAGCTGCGGGTGCCGGAGGGTTCCCGGCTGCACGGGGTGGAGCTGTTCGAGCTGCGGCTGCCGAAGGAGGCGGGCCTGGCGCTGATCGTGCGGTCGGGAGAGGGTTTCGTGCCCGACCGCACCACCCGGCTCCAGTGCGGCGACGACCTGCTGATCGTGGTCGCGGGCTCGGCCAGGGCCCGCACCGAGCAGCGGCTGCGCGCGGTGAGCCGGGCCGGGAAACTCGCCGGCTGGCACGGTGAGCGCGGGCTCGCGCCCTGAGCACGCCCGCCGACCCGCCGGACGTGCTCAGGGCGTGCGGCTCACTCGCAGACGATGGGCGTGGGGTTGCTGCAGCCCGGGATGATCCACGACTGGTTGTAGCCGCCGTCGGGGTACCAGGCGTCGATGGTCGCGCCCGCCGAGGAGCTGTCCCCGTAGATCTCCAGCACCAGGCCGGAGCTCGGGTTCTGGAAGGTCACCAGCAGGCTGCCCGGCAGCCACCAGATGGTCCAGGTCTCCGCCTCCCACTCCTGCCCGGCCGCCCCGGTGCACGGCTGCTGGGAGACCGCGTCGCCGGCCACGCCGTCGGTGGTGACGCACATCTGCGAGTTCTGCGCCTCGATCTCGCCGACCTGCCCGTTGCTCGACGGGTAGAGGAAGCTCTGGTTCGAGTTGTTGTTCTGGTACCACACGTCCAGCCACGCGTTGGCGTTGGTGGCCGCGTTGTCCACGTCCAGGTTCAAACTGTCCGAGAGCGCGAGCAAGGTCCCGTAGTTGGACTCGTCGGCGCTCGCGGGCGACGCGGCGAGCACCCCGGAGCCGACCGACGCCGCGATCGCGAGCACCGCCGTCGCCGAAAGCACGCGGCGGGTCCCCCTCAGAATCCTCATATCCCTACCCCTTTGTCCCTTCGCGGTGTCGGGACTCGCTGTCCCGACTGAGGTGAGATTAGGCCGCGGGCAGGGCAGAGCCGCTGTAGTCGACGGCCCGGCGAAGCCGCAGGTCAGAGACGGAGGCGGGGACGAGCGGCAAGAATCGGGGGCGGCAGCGGCAAGAATCGGCGCCGGGCCGCGCTCAGCTCGCCGCCTCGCCCGCCATCTCGATCCGCCGCGTCAGCAGATCGCAGCGGCGCTCGAGCTGGCCCGACCCGATCTGCCGCGCCAGGAAACGGGCGTTGTCCAGGTGCAGCAGCGCGTCCTGGGTCAGGCCGAGCACCAGGCTCGTGTCCGCCGCGGAGAGGTGGCCGTCCGCCTCCAGCCTCGGTTCGGCGAGTTCGGCGACGGCCTCGAGGCCCTGCGCGCGGTAGGCGAGGGCGTCGGAGACCTGGCCGAGGCGGGCGTGTACGGTGCCGAGCAGGCACAGCGCGGAGGCCTCGAAGCGCCGGTCCCCGGCCGCTCGGGCCAGGCGCAGCGCCTCGGTGGCCTGGGCGCGGGCGACGTCGAGGTCGCCGATGTCGCGGTGTGCCTCCGCCAGGGCCCGCAGCGTCTCGCCTTCGTTGCGCCGGTCCTCGATCGCCCGGTGCAGCAGCAGACCGTCCTCGAGATAGGCGATCGCCTTGCGCTGCGCGGCGCGGCCGCGTTCGCCCTGGGCCAGGTCGCGGCCCTGGTCGATGTGTGCCGCGCCGAGGTTGGAGAGGGTCACCGCCTCGCCCGCGGTGCGCCCGGCCTTGCGGTGCAGCGCCAGTGCGCGTTCGAAGGCCGCGATGGCCTGCTCCGGCTCGCCCGCGTTGAACAGGCAGATCGCCAGGTTGTTGAGCGCCACCGCCTCGCCCTGGGTCCAGCCGACCCGGTGCGCCGAGTCGGCGGCCGCGCGGAAGCGCTCGGCGGCGCGCCTGGTCTGCCCGCCGAAGTGGAACGCGGTGGCGGTGTGCATCTGCATCGCGGCCTGGGCGTGCCCGTCCCCGCCGACCCGCGCCGCGGCGTACGCGGCTTCACAGACCTCTGTCCATTCGGCCGCGACACCGCGCAGCATGAAGTGCCCGGCGAGCAGGTCGGTCAGCCGCCAGGCGTCGCGGTGGTGGCCCAGCGCACACAGGTGCCGGATCAGGGCCATGAGACCGGCGCGCTCCTCCTCCAGCCACGCCCGGGCCGCGTCCGCATCCCAGTCCACTGTCGCGGATCGTGGGTCCGACGGGTCCTCGGGCAGATGCAGCAGGTACGGATAGAGCAGGTCTGCGACGGCTGTGAGGCGCTCGTGCTGATGGCGGGCGAGGCGCAGGAAAGCCGCGTGCGCCCCCGCGTTCGCGCAGCCGCAGTCCGCGTCGTGCGCAACCGGCTCGTCCTCCGCGGCGTCCGGCCATGACAGTTCTCTGGCATGCAGGCGCAGCAGGTCGTGCTGCGTGTACCGGTCGAGGGACCGCTCGACCACGAGGTGCCGGTCGGCCAGGTGGCGCAGCGAACGCTCCGTCTCGCCCGGATCGATCCCGGCCAGCGCCGCCGCCGCGTCCATCCCGATATCAGGCCCCGGAGTCAGCGCGAGCAGCCGGAACATGCGCCGCTGCGCCGACGGAAGTTCGTCGCAGGAGAGCTGGAACGCGGCCCGCACGGCCGTGTCCGCGTCGTCCGCGACCTCCAGCAGATCGAGCCGGTTGCCCGCGCGCAGCCGCTCGTTGAACCGGGCGATCCGCAGCTCGGGGCGGGTGGTGAGGTTCGCCGCGGCGATGCGCAGCGCGAGCGGGAGCTGCGCGCACAGTTCGGCGGTCTCGGCGACGGCGTCCGGTTCGGCCAGCGCGCGCTCGGCGCCGAGCAGGCGGGTGAGCAGGCGGCGGGATTCGTCCGCGGTCAACGGGGAGAGCGCGAGCACCCGCGCGGCCTCCCGGGCGACGAGCCCGCCGAGCCGGTGCCGGCTGGTGACGACGGCGAGCGAACCGGGACCGCTCGGCAGCAGCGGCCGCACCTGTTCGGCACTCGCCGCGTTGTCGAGCACGATCAGCACGCGCTTGCCCGCCAGCCTGCTGCGGTAGGCCGCCGCGGCCTGCTGCCGGTCGCCGGGCACCTGGTCCGGTGCGACGCCGAGCCCGTGCAGGAAACCCGCGAGCGCGTGCACGGCGAGCACCGGCTGCTCCCGGCTGTGCCCGCGCAGGTCCACGTACAGCTGGCCGTCCGGGAACTGCGCGCGCATCCGGTGCCCCCAGTGCACCGCCAGCGCGGTCTTGCCCGCGCCGGGCATGCCCGTCAGCAGCACGACCCGCTCGGTGACCCCGTCCGGACCGACCAGCGCGTCGAGCGTGGCCAGGTGCCGGGTGCGCCCGAGGAACGCCGTGCTGTCGGATGGGAGCTGGGCCGGGGGAGTGAAGGTACTGATGACGCGGCGCTCGGTCGGCGGCAGCTGCCCGCGCAGCACACGCAGGTGGGCGGTGCGCAGCTCGGCGCCCGGACGTATGCCGAGTTCCTGGTCCAGGACGTCGCGGGTGCGCTCGAAGACGGCGAGCGCCTCGGCCTGCTGCCCCTGCCCGGCCAGCGCGAGCACCAGGTGCGCGGCGAGCCGCTCGTGCAGCGGGTCCTGGTCCAGCAGCGAACGCAGAGCCTTGACTACCTCGCCGTAGCGCGCCAGCACGAACGCGGCGTCCGCCCAGGCGAGCACGGACTCCGCGCGCTGCCGGACCAGGCGCACCACCGCAGGATGCTGCGCAAGGCGCGGTTCGCCGGCCGGCAGCGGCCCGCGCCACAGGGCCCAGGCCTCGGCGAACAGCTGCGCGGCGGAGTCCAGGGCCCGCGCGTGCACGGCGGCGTGCCCCTGCGCGCTCAGCCGCTCGAACTCGACGACGTCCACGCCGTCCTCGCCGAGCTCGAGCCGGTAGCCGTCCGCGCCGACCCGGATCGCACCGGCGTCCGCCAGCAGACGACGCAGCGCGCTGATGTACGTGTGCACGAGCTGGCGGCAGGTCGGCGGCGGGTCCGCGGGCCAGAGCGTGTCGATGATCTCCTCGATGCCGACCGGCCGCCCGGGCTGCACCGCGAGCAGCCCGAGCAGCAGCCGGCGCATCGCGGACCCGAGCGGCACCTCGTCGCCGCCGCGCCGCACGGCCAACGGACCGAGCGCCTGCACCCGCAGGCCCGGCGGCCGGGTGTCCCGGGCCGCCGGGGCCGCGGCGAACCTGCGCGCCAGCTCCTCGGCCGGTACGCCGAGGGCCTCGGCCAGCCGGCTGACCGAGGCGGCCTGCGGCCGGGTCACCCCGCCGTTCTCCAGGTAACGCAGTGCCCGCACACTCATTCCGGCGCGGCGGGCGACCTCCTGCTGACTCAACCCGGCCGCCTCGCGCAGCCGCCGCAGCGGACCCGGCCCAGCAGAGCTCATACCGGCAATTCAACCACCCCACGGCGGCGCGTCGAGCCCCGTTCGGGCTGGGCCGAGGTCCGGATCAGCGCTCGATCATCTCCATCTGGGCCGCGGTGTGGTGCGCCCCGGCGGGCTCGCCGAGCCCGGTGAGGGCGGCGATCTGCGCGTCCGTCAGTTCCACCGCGTCGGCCGCGAGGTTCTCCTCGAGCCGGGAGACCCGGCGGGTGCCCGGGATCGGCGCGATGTCGGAGCCCTGCGCCAGCAGCCAGGCCAGCGCGACCTGTGCCGGGGTCACGCCCGCCTCGGCGGCCACCGCCTCGACCTGCTCGACCAGCCGCAGGTTGTGCGCGAAGTTCTCCTCCAGGAAGCGCGGGTTGGCGCTGCGCGAGTCGTCCGCGGCCAGGTCCTGCGGGGAGCGGATCGCCCCGGTCAGGAAGCCGCGCCCGAGCGGGGAGTAGGCGACGAAGCCGATGCCGAGTTCGCGCAGCAGCGGCAGGATCACCGGCTCCTGGTCCCGGGTGAACAGCGAGTACTCCGACTGCAGTGCCGTCACCGGGTGCACCGCGTGGGCGCGGCGGATGGTGTCGGGGCCCGCCTCGGACAGGCCGTAGTGCCGGATCTTGCCCTCGGCCACGAGCTCGGCCAGCGTCCCGACGACCTCCTCGATCGGGACCTTCGGGTCCACCCGGTGCTGGTAGTACAGGTCGATGTGGTCCGTGCCCAGCCGCGCGAGCGAGCCGGCCACCGCGGTGCGGATGTTGGCCGGGCTCGAGTCCAGGTTCCACGGGCCGGCCCCGGCGTGCGAGACCATGCCGAACTTGGTGGCCAGCACGACCTGCTCGCGCCGGTCCTTGATCGCCCGGCCGACGAGCTCCTCGTTGTGGAAGGGCCCGTAGATCTCGGCCGTGTCCACCAGCGTCGCGCCGAGGTCGAGCGCCCGGTGGATGGTGCGGATCGCCTCGGCCTCGTCCAGGTCGGTGCGGTCGTAGGCTCCGGCCATCGTCATCGCGCCGAGGCCGATCCGGCCGACGTCCAGGGTTCCGAGCTTGATGTGCTTCATGACTGTGGTGCCCTTCTGTGCGTGGGATTGCATGATTCGGTCAGGGTGCGATGATCAGGGCTCGATCATGACCTTCAGGGCCTCGCGCTCGGCCATCGCCCGGTAGCCGTCCGGGACCTCGTCCAGGGCGACGGTGCGGTCGAAGACGAGCCCGGGCGTGATCGTGCCGTCCAGGATGTCCGGGAGCAACTCCTCGATGTACGCGCGGGCCGGGGCGACGCCGCCGGTCAGGGTGATGTTGCGGAGGAACTCCGGGAAGGCCAGCGGGACGGTCGGGTACTGCGGCACTCCGACCCGGCTGATGGTGCCGCCCGAGCGCACCACGCCGAGCGCCGTGTGCAGCGCCTGCTCGAGGCCGACGCACTCGAGCACGGTGTGGGTGCCGTCGCCGCCCGTCAGTTCCCTGACCCGCTCGACGCCCTCGGCGCCGCGCTCGGCGACCACCTCGGTCGCGCCGAACTCGCGGCCGAGGTCGGTGCGGTCCTTGTGCCGGCCCATCAGGATGATGCGTTCGGCGCCGAGGCGCTTGGCCGCGAGCACCGCGGACAGGCCCACCGCGCCGTCGCCGATCACGGTGACCGTGGTGCGCGGGTTCACGCCCGCGGTCTTGGCGCAGTGGTGGCCGGTGGGCAGCACGTCGGAGAGGGTGAGCAGCGAGGCCAGCAGCGCCGAGTCCTCACCGACCGGCAGCTTCACCAGCGTGCCCTGTGCCTGCGGGACGCGCACGGCCTCGCCCTGCCCGCCGTCGACGCCGTCGCGTCCCCACGACCCGCCGTGCCGGCAGGAGGTGTGCAGGCCCTCCCGGCAGAAGTCGCAGGTGCCGTCCGACCAGAGGAACGGAGCCACGACCACGTCGCCGCGGCGCAGACCCGAGACCTCGGAGCCGACCTCCTCGACCACGCCGAGGAACTCGTGCCCGATCCGGTCGCCCGCGGGCGTCACCGGTTTCGCCCCGTACGGCCACAGGTCGCTGCCGCAGATACACGCCCGCAGCACCCGCACCACCGCGTCGGTCGGTTGCCGCAGCACGGGGTCGGGGACCTCGCCGACCCGTACGTCGCCGGCGCCGTAGATCAGAGTCGCTCGCATCGCTGGGTGCCTTTCCTGCCTGCTCGAGGTTCTCGGTCGTGCACCCCCAACCCTGCCACTGATCCGCGGCGATCGCCTCCCACCAGGGGGTTTCCCTTGTTACAGGTACTGCCAGAGCCCCCCAGGCGGATGCCGGCGCCCCCACCGTACGACGTAGGCTGGGAGGCATGGACCAACGCCGCGAGTTCTCCGACTTCCTCGCCTCCCGCCGCGCCAAGCTCACCCCCGAGCAGGCCGGACTGCCGATGTACGGCGGCAACCGCCGGGTGGCCGGGCTGCGCCGGGAAGAGGTCGCGCTGATGGCGGGCGTCAGCGTCGACTACTACGTGAAGCTCGAGCGCGGCAACGCCCGCGGCGTGTCCGAGTCCGTACTCGAGGCCCTGGCCCGCGCCCTGCAGTTGGACGAGGCCGAACGCGCGCACCTGTTCGATCTGGCCCACTCGCTCAACTCGGCCGGACGCCCGCCCCGGCGCGCCCCGAAGCCGCAGGTGCGCCCCTCGGTCCAGCGCATCCTCGACTCGATGGCCACCACCCCGGCGTACGCGCGCAACCGCCGGCTCGACATCCTGGCCACCAACCGGCTCGGCCGCGCCCTGGTCGCGCCGGTGTTCGCCGACCCGCGCCGACCGGCCAGCCTGGCCAGGTTCATGTTCCTCGACCCGGCGGCCGTGGAGTACTACCGGGACTGGGAGCCGATGGCCTCGGACATCGTGGCCGCGCTGCGCTCCGAGGCCGGCCGCGACCCGCACGACAAGGCCCTGCAGGACCTCGTCGGCGAGCTGTCCACCCGCAGCGAGCTGTTCCGCACCCGCTGGGCCGCCCACAACGTCCGGCTGCACCGCACTGGCGTCAAGCACCTGCACCACCCCGTCGTCGGCGAGCTCACCCTCGACTTCGACGCGATGGAACTGCCCGCAGACCCGGGCCTGGCGATCATCGCCTACAGCGCCGAACCGGCCAGCCCGTCGGCCGAGAAGCTGCGCCTGCTGGCCAGTTGGGCGGCGACCCTGGACCAGGAGGACGAGCCGAGCCAGGACCACACCGCGTCGGCGTGAAACGGCTTGGCGCGGGCGTTGGGGCCATGCTAGGTATAGGCCGCTTTCCGGTGCGCGGAGAGCCGTCGCCCTGGGGAGGCAATCATGACACTGCCGTCTTTCGAGCCGCCGTCCGATGATCCGTTCGCGGCTCCGTCCGAGCCGACCGCGCCGCTCGAGCCCGCGCCGCCGGCCCAGCCGGCCGCGCCCGCCGCGTCGCAGTACCCGGAGTACCCGGAGTACCGGTCCTTCAACTCGGGATACTGGTCGCAGCAGCAGCCCCAGGCCGGGACGGTGCCGGGCCAGCCGCCGGCGGGAGCGCCGATGCCGGGAGCGCCGATGCCTGGACAGCCCGTCTTCGGACAGCCCGTCTTCGGACAGCCCGTCTTCGGACAGCCCGTGCCGGGCGCCGTGCCCCCGGCCCGGCGCAGTCGCGGGCTGCTCGGCGTGGCGGGCGCCGCCGCGCTGATCGTGGCGTTCGGCGCGGGGCTGGCGATCGGGCGGGTCACCGCCCCGAAGTCCACCACCGCGTCCACCGGGTCGCAGGCCTCTACTCCGCCCGCGACCTCGGCACCGGTGGGGGCCCCGGGCACGCTTCCGTCCGCCGACGTCGTCAATGCCCTGCTTCCGCTGCCCAGCGGAGCGACGGCGCTGAAGGCCTCCGGCGCGAACGCGGACGGGTCGATGTCGCTGGCCCAGTATGTGAAGCTGCTGTATCCGAGCTCTACCACCGAGACCTCGCTGCTCCAGGCCCGCGGATTCGAGGGTGCCGCCACGCGGTGGATGAACACCGCCGCCGGGCAGGAGGACTGCTTCTACCTCATCGTCTTCAGCGGGCAGGACGGCGCGCAGAGCTACGCGCTCGGTCTGGTCAAGGCGCACGAGGACGCCTCCGCCAACGCGGCCGACACGCAGTTCCCGGTGTCCGTGATGACCGACGGCGTCGGCTTCGAGACCTCGACCCTGGACGCCTACGGGAACGCCGACAGCTGGGTCTACGGCGAGGTCGGGAACGTCGCGATCATCGTGCACAGCTTCACCCCGGCGAAGCTGGACCGGACCCAGATGCTGGGGCTGCTCGACCAGCAGGTCAGCCGGCTGACCGCGGACGAATCGGGGCACTGAGCCGCCGGATTCCCGCGGCTTCCTCGCGGCGCCCGCTCGGTTCCGGTGCCGGCCGCGTGCGCACCGGCACAGCGCGGCGCCCGCCGACTCTATGGCTGCCAGTCGGCGGGCGCGCGGGGCCTCCCGCAGCAGGTTGAGGAGCGGAAGCGAGAGGCGCGGCGTCGCGGAAAGGGGGGAAGTTCCCACGGCGCCTCGCTCACGGGTACCCGAGCCCGCGCGGCGCACACGGGTCGGCATCGCGATTTTTTTCGGGGATTTCCGGCCGGGGCGGTGACGCCGGTACGCGGCAGCCGCGGCCGGCGTTGCCGGCCGCGGCTGCCGCGCGTCGGCTACGCCCGCGCGGCGCGGGCCGGGCGCAGGACGAGCAGCGCGACGACGAGGGCGGCGAGCAGCAGGCCGACGCCGACCGCGAACGCGAGGTGGTAGCCGCCCATCAGCGCGTCGGGGGTGGAGCGGCCCGCCCGCAGCAGCGCGGCGGTGCGCGAGGCGGACAGGGTGGTCAGGACCGCGGCGCCGGCCGCCGAGCCGATCTGCTGCGTGGTGTTGTAGAGGCCTGAGACCACGCCGGCGTCCTGCTCGCGCGCCCCGGACATGCCCAGGCTCGCCGCGGCGGGCATCGCCAGCCCGCCGCCGGAGATCAGCAGCATGGTGGGCAGCAGGTCGGCGGCGTAGCCGGCGTGCACCGGAAGGCTCGGCAGCAGCGCCAGCGCGGCGACCAGCATGATCAGGCCGCTGACGAGGACGGCGCGGGGGCCGAAGCGGCCGATCAGCCTGGCCGAGATCAGCAGCGCGGTGGCGCCGATGCCCACCGCGGCCGGGAGCATCGCCAGTCCGTTCGCCGCCGCGCCGTAGCCGAGGACGTGCTGCATCGCCAGCGAGACCACGATCTGGAAGGCGAACATGGCCGAGATCATCAGCATCTGCACGGCGTTCGCGCCGACCAGGTTGCGCGAGCGCAGGATGCGCAGCGGCATCAGGGGCGTGGCCGCGAACCTCTGGCGCACCAGGAAGCCGGCGATCAGCAGCGCGGCGAGGGCGCCGAGGCCGAGCGTGCGCGTGGAGGTCCAGCCGTACTGCGTGGTGCCGACGACCGCGTAGATGCCGAGCATGAGCCCTGAGATGATCAGCAGCGCCCCGGGCGCGTCGGCCCCCGCCTTGAGCCCCAGACCGCGGTCGTTCGGCACGGCGCGCACGGCCAGGGCGAGCGTGGCCAGGCCGATCGGCACGTTGATGTAGAAGATCCAGTGCCAGCTCAGGCTCTCGGTGAGCGCGCCGCCGAGCACCTGGCCGATCGACGCGCCCGCCGCGCCGGTGAAGGAGTACACCCCGATCGCCCGCCCGCGCAGGCCCGGCTCGGTGAACAGCGTCACCAGGATGCCGAGGCTGACGGAGGCGGCCGCGGCGCTCCCGACCCCCTGCAGGAAGCGCGCGCCCACCAGCAGCGCCGGCGTCGTCGCGGCCCCGGCGAGTATCGAGGCCGCGATGAACAGCCCGATTCCGCCGAGGAACATCCGCTTGCGCCCGAGTAGGTCGCCGAGCCGTCCGGCGAGCAGCAGCAGGCCGCCGAAGGCGAGCAGGTAGGCGTTCATCACCCAGCTGATCCCGGTCGCGGAAAAGCGCAGGTCGTTCTGGATGGACGGCAGCGCCACGGTGACGATGCTGCCGTCGAGCACGGTCATCAGGCCGGCGCTCGCGATGGCGGCGAGGGCGAAGGTGCCGCGTCGGTCGAAGCCGGGGGAGCGCACGGGGGCGGTGGCCGCGGTAGGCGGAGTGGGCGAGGTGGACACGTCGGATGTGCTGGGCGAGGCGGACGGGCTGGCGACGGTGGACATTCATGGCTCCGGCTCTGTGCGGCGGGATTCCGGCTGCGTACCGCTGCGGCACGACTGCCGCGGTAACTCCGACTGTAGCAGATGGTTCCGTAATAGACGATCCCCAACAAGAAGATCTACTTCAGAGCGTCCATGCGGTACACTGGAGCCATGACCTCCCTCGCCCCGGCCCGGTCCGCGGGCGACGCCCCCGCCCGGGACGCCGCGCCGGACCTCTCGTTCCTGCTCGACCACACCAGCCACGTGCTGCGCACCCGGATGTCCGCCGCGCTCGGCGAGATCGGCATGACCGCGCGGATGCACTGCGTGCTGGTCAAGGCGGCGGAGCAGGAGCGTACGCAGGCGCAGATCGCCGAACTCGGCGATATGGACAAGACGACGATGGTGGTCACCGTCGACGCCCTGGAGCAGGCGGGCCTGGCCGAACGCCGCCCCTCGCCCACCGACCGCCGCGCGCGCATCATCGTGGTCACCCCGGCCGGCGCCGCGATGGCGGCCCGGAGCCAGGAGATCGTCGACCGCGTCCACCGCGAGGCCCTCGAATCCCTCCCCGAGCCCACCCGCACAGTCCTCCTCGACGCGCTCGGCGCCCTCGCCGCCGGCCACCTCTCCGTCCCCGACGACGCCTCAGCCGGAGTCCGCCGCGCCCGCCAGTGACCCGGGCGCACGACCGGACGCGGCGTCAGCCCCCGCTTCTCCGCGAACCCGACGATCAGAACCCGACGATCAACTGCGCAAGCCGCCACGCGATCGTCGTCACCGGCTCCCGATCGTGTGGCGGCTCGCCCCAGCCCAGCGTGATTTCCCCGCGCCGAGGGACAGGCGCCGCACGTGCTCCGCGGCGGCTGCGCGTCGGCGGGCGTCGCCGCTGTCTGCTGCCTGCTGCCTACTCGAACGGCCAGGCCCAGTCCTTGATCTCGGGTAGGTCGTCGCCGTGTTCGCGGGTGTACGCACGGGCGCGCAGACGGGAGTCGAGCATCTCCTGGCGCAGGTGGGCGCCGCGGTCGGCGAGGCCGGGGACGCGGTCGATGACGTCGATGACGAGGTGGTAGCGGTCGAGGTCGTTGAGCATGACCATGTCGAAGGGGGTTGTGGTGGTTCCTTCTTCTTTGTAGCCGCGGACGTGGAGGTTCTCGTGGTTGGTGCGGCGGTAGGTGAGGCGGTGGATGAGCCAGGGGTAGCCGTGGTAGGCGAAGACGATGGGCTTGTCCCGGGTGAACAGGGCGTCGAACTCGCGGTCGGACAGGCCGTGCGGGTGCTCGGTGTCCGGTTCCAGGCGCATCAGGTCCACGACGTTGACGACGCGGATCTTGAGTTCGGGGAAGTGCCGGCGCAGGATCGCGGTGGCAGCCAGGGTTTCGAGGGTCGGGATGTCGCCGGCGCAGGCGAGGACGACGTCAGGGTCCTGGCCCGAGTCCGTCGAGGCCCATTCCCAGATGCCGATGCCGCGGGTGCAGTGCGCGATCGCCTCGTCCATGGACAGCCAGTTGAGCGCGGGCTGCTTGCCGGCCACGATCACGTTCACGTATTGCTTCGAGCGCAGCACGTGGTCCGCGACCGACAGCAGGGTGTTGGCGTCCGGCGGCAGGTAGACCCGGATGACGTCGGCCTTCTTGTTCACGACGTGGTCGATGAAGCCGGGGTCCTGGTGGGAGAAGCCGTTGTGGTCCTGGCGCCAGACGTGTGAGGTCAGTAGGTAGTTCAGGGATGCGATGGGGCGGCGCCAGGGGATGTGGCGGGTGGTTTTGAGCCACTTGGCGTGCTGGTTGAACATCGAGTCGACGATGTGGATGAAGGCTTCGTAGCAGGAGAAGAAGCCGTGGCGGCCCGTCAGCAGGTAGCCCTCGAGCCAGCCCTGGCAGGTGTGCTCGGACAGGATCTCCATCACCCGGCCGTCGGCCGCCAGATCCGCGTCGTCGTCGGGCTCTGTCTCGGCCAGCCAGGTGCGGCCGGTGGCCTCGAGTACCGCGCCGAGCCGGTTCGAGGCGGTCTCGTCCGGGCCGACGAGACGGAAGTTGCGGTGCGGGCTGTTGCGCACCATCACCTCGCGCAGGAAGGCGCCGAGTACGCGGCAGGCTTCTGATTCGGTGACGCCGTGGGTCTTGGCGTCCACGGCGAAGTCGCGGAAGTCGGGCATGTCGAGGTCGCGCAGCAACAACCCGCCGTTGGCGTGCGGGTTCGCGCCCATCCGCCGGTCGCCCTCGGGCGCGAGCGCGGCGAGTTCCGGTCGCAGGGCGCCGGCCGCGTCGAAGAGCTCCTCCGGCTGATACGAGCGCATCCACTCCTCGAGTTGCCGCAGGTGTACCGGGTTCTCGTGCAGGCCGGACAGCGGCACCTGGTGTGAGCGCCAGTTGCCTTCGGTGCGCTTGCCGTCCACCTCCTTCGGGCCGGTCCAGCCCTTGGGGGAGCGAAAGATGATCATCGGCCAGCGTGGGCGCTCGACGGCCTCGGCCGAGGAGTCAGGGTTCGCGCGGGCCGCCTGCTGGATGGCCGCGATCGCGTCCAGGGCCTCGTCCAGCGCGGCGGCGAAGGCCTGGTGCGCGGCGTCGTGGTCCTCGGGATCGGTGATCTCGACCGTGATCGGGCGGTATCCGTACCCTTCGAAGAGTCGGTCCAGTTCCTCGCGGGAGATCCGCGCCAGCACCGTCGGGTTGGCGATCTTGAAGCCGTTGAGCTGGAGGATCGGCAGCACCGCGCCGTCACGTGCCGGATTGAGGAACTTGTTCGAGTGCCAGGACGCGGCGAGCGGGCCGGTCTCGGCCTCTCCGTCGCCGACCACGCAGCACACGAGCAGGTCGGGGTTGTCGAACGCGGCGCCGAACGCGTGCGAGAGCGAATACCCCAGCTCGCCGCCCTCATGGATCGAGCCTGGCGTCTCAGGCGCGACGTGGCTGGGGATGCCGCCGGGGAACGAGAACTGCCGGAACAGCTTGCGTATCCCGTCCTCGTCGCGCCCGATCGCCGGATAGACCTCGCTGTAGGTGCCCTCGAGGTACGTGTTCGCGACCAGGCCGGGTCCGCCGTGTCCGGGGCCTGCGATGTAGATCGCGTCCAGGTCGCGGGCGCGGATGGCCCGATTCATGTGCGCGTAGATGAGATTCAGCCCGGGGGTGGTGCCCCAGTGGCCGAGCAGCCGCGGCTTCACGTGCTCGCCGCTCAGCGGCTCGCGTAGCAGGGGATTGTCGAGCAGGTAGATCTGGCCGACGGACAGGTAGTTCGCCGCGCGCCAGTAGGCGTCGACGAGGTCGAGCTCGGTGCGGCTGAGCGGTGAACGCGACGGGTGCGGCGCATACGACGGGTGCGGCGGGAGATCGGTCATGTCTCCAGCATCCCGACCGGCGTCGCGCCGGACATGGGCCAAAGGTCCCGTCAGCACCGTGCCGTCGGGCCCGCGTGTCAGTGCTCTTGTGAATACGCCGAAGGGGCCTGCGACAGTGGTGCTGTCGCAGGCCCCTGGGCTAGGGCGGCTACTCGGTCACTTGGCGTTGAGCCCCGGCTCCAGCAAGGTCGCGGCGGTCTCCGGGACGGTGACCTTCCGGGCCCGGCGGGCGCTGGAGAGGGCGACGCCCGCGCCGAACAGGGTGACCGCGCCGATGCCGGTGAAGGCGAGGCCGAGCCCGATCACCAGGTAGGTGACCTCCCAGGCCTGGTAGGCGGAGAGCAGGGAGCCGCGCAGGGACTCGCCCATGAACGCCGTCTCGCGCTCGCCGGAGAGGGTGGCCAGGGTCGCGGCGGGGGTGGAGGTGTCGGCCGCGGCGGCCATGTAGGCGGTGGAGACCTGGCTGTAGGTCTTGCCGCCGGTGGCCTCCTTGATGTGGGTCTCGATCATGTCGGAGAAGGCCTTGGCCTGCGGTCCGGTGCTCACCTGCTGCCCGGCGTAGCCGGCCTCGGCGGCGGGCAGCCCGGCCTTGGCGCTGTCCGGGAAGCTGATCTGCTGGGCGGTGAGTTGGCTGGTGACCTGGTGCTGTCCGGAGACGCCGACGCCGATCATGACGGGTCCGGCCACGAGCAGGGCCAGGCCGGTGACGGCGGCGAGGTAGCGGACGAGGGCGCGGGCGGTGTGCAGCATGGGGATCGGTCCCTTCGGGTGGCCCGCGGTCGGGCCGGGCGGTGGTGGACTCACGACTCTTCGATCAGTGCACGAACACCATCCGCCCGGCGGCGGCGCCGCGCCCGAGGCGTGCGCCCCGCGTTCCGGCGGACCTTGGTCCCGCGCGGCCCCCGGCGGATTCGGGACCTTCGGCCCGTGCCGGGCCGGGCGGCCTGCGCCTACGGTGGAGCCATGACGCAGCCGCAGCAGCCGCCGCACCCGACGCGGCCCGAGCCGACCGGGCCCATCCGCGTGTTCCTGCTCGACGACCACGAGGTGGTCCGGCGCGGGATCAAGGACCTGCTCGAGGTCGAGGGCGAGTTCGAGGTGGTGGGCGAGGCGTCCACCGCCGCCGAGGCGCTGGCCCGGGTACCCGCGCTGAGCCCGGCCGTGGCGGTGCTGGACGTGCGCCTGCCCGACGGCGACGGCGTCTCGGTCTGCCGCGAGCTGCGTTCGCGCATGCCCGACCTCGCCTGCCTGATGCTCACCTCGTTCTCCGACGACGAGGCGCTGTTCGACGCGATCATGGCCGGGGCCTCGGGCTACCTGCTCAAGCAGGTCTCCGGCACCGACCTGGTCGGCGCGGTGCGCACGGTCGCGGCCGGCGGCTCGCTGCTCGACCCGAAGCTGACCAACGCCGTGCTGGCCCGGCTGCGCGCGGGGGACCGCAAGGACCCGCTCGCCGCCCTGACCGCGCAGGAGCGGCGCATCCTGGACCTGATCGGCGACGGGCTGACCAACCGGCAGATCGGCGAGCGGATGTTCCTGGCCGAGAAGACCGTGAAGAACTACGTCTCCTCGCTGATGGCCAAGCTCGGCGTGGAGCGGCGGGTGCAGGCCGCCGTCCTGGTCTCGGAGCTGCGCGAGTCCGCAGGACCCGGACGCGGCCGGACGGCCCGCGGGCCGAACCGCTGAGGCGCTCGACCGGTGAACCGGTGAACCGGTGAATCGGGACCAAAGGCCCTAGGCTCGCGGCGGCCCGAAGCGCAGCATCGGGGTATGAGCACTTCGGATACCAAACCCTTGGCGGAGATCGCACCGGCGCAGGCCATCGACCTGCTCGCCTCCCGCGAGGTGGGGCGGCTGGTCTACACCCGGCGCGCCCTGCCGGCCATCACCCCGGTCAACTACGCGGTGCGCGAGGGCGCGGTCTGGATCTGGACGGCCTCCACGTCCTCGCTGGCCCAGGCCGTGCGCGGGGCCGTGGTGGCCTTCGAGGTGGACGAGATCGACCGCGAGGCCCGCGACGGCTGGTCGGTGGTGGTCCTCGGCGTGGCCGAGCTGGTGGTCGCCCCGTACGAACTCGAGCAGGCGCGCGAGCTCGGCCCGGACCCGTGGGTCTCGGGCCGCCGCGAGCACCTGGTCCGGATCCCGCTGCAGGTCGTGACCGGGCGGCGGATCGGCGCCGCGGTCGCGGATCCGGCGGCGGCCCCGGCCGCGGCACGGCCGGGCCGGCTCGGCTCCGCGGCCTGGTCCGGTCTGTCCGAACCGCTCGCCCCGGCCGGTCCGTGACTGCTAGTTTGAGCCTGGACGACGAGCGGCCGTATGCCGCGGGTCGGCGTCTTCACCCTGCTGCCCCGGTCGAGCGGAGAGTCTCGGTGAGCGACCATCTCGGTGACGAGGTATCCCGCGTCCTGCCCCAACTGCGCATCGACGAGCTGATCGACGAACTGCAGAGCCGGCTCGCCTCGGTCCGCTCCTCCCGCGACCGGGTACGCCAGCTGCTCGAGGCCGTGGTCGGCATCGGCAGCGGGCTCGATCTGGAGACGGCGCTGACCCGCATCGTGGAGGCGGCCGCGACCCTGGTGGACGCGCGCTACGGCGCCCTCGGCGTGCTCGGCGGCGAACAGCGGCTGTCCCGCTTCATCACCGTGGGCCTGTCGGCCGAGGAGATCGAGGTGATCGGCGCCTATCCGACCGGGCACGGCCTGCTCGGCGAGCTGATCCGGCACCCGGTCCCGCTGCGCACCGAGGACCTCACCCGGCACTCGCGCTCCTACGGCTTCCCGCCCGGGCATCCGCCGATGCACACCTTCCTCGGCGTCCCGATCCGGGTGCGCGAGGAGGTCTTCGGCAACCTCTACATGACCGAGAAGCGCGGCGGCGTGCCGTTCGACGCGGACGACGAGGCGGTGCTCACGGCCCTGGCCGCGGCCGCGGGCGTGGCCATCGACAACGCCCGCCTGTACGACGAGGCGCGGCGGCGGCAGGGCTGGCTGGAGGCCGCCAACGAGCTCACCCGGGGCCTGCTCTCCGGCCGCCCGGTGGGCGAGGTGCTGACCGGCTTCGCCGGCCGGGTCGGCGCGATCGCGCAGGCCGATCTCACCGTCGTCGCGCTGCCCGACGCCGAGGGCGAGGATCTGCTCGTGGTCGCGGCGGAAGGCCTCGGCGAGCAGCGGCTGCGCGGGCTCGCCCTGCCGATCGACGACTCCTCGCTCGGCTTGGTCTTCCGGTCCGGCCGGATGCGGCAGGTGGCGAACGCGACGGCCGAGGCGCCGGGCGGGGTCGAGATCGCGCCGGACACCCCGCTGGGACCGGCCATCCTGGTCCCGCTCGGCGGTCCGGAGCAGGTGCGCGGGGTGCTCGCGGTCGCCCGCGCGGCCGGGGCGGCCGACTTCGCCGGGCCGGTCCCGCAGCTGGTGTCCGACCTCGCCGGGCAGGCCGCGGTCGTCCTCGAACTCGCCGACCGCCGCCGTGACAGTGAACTGCTTTCGCTCTACGCCGACCGGGACCGGATCGGGCGGGATCTGCACGACCTGGCCATCCAGCGCCTTTTCGCCACCTCGATGTCCTTGCAGGGTGCTTACAAGATCACCCAGAAACCGGCCGTGGCCAAGCGGATCGCGCAGGCGATCACCGATCTGGACGACACCATCAAGGTGATCCGCTCGACCATCTTCGCGCTGCACTCGCACGAGCTCGCCCTCAAGGACGCGCCCTCGGTGCGGGCGGAGGTACTCGAATGCTGCGAACGGGTGGCCGAGCAGCTCGGCTTCAACCCGTCCGTGCGCTTCTCCGGTCCGGTGGACACGCTGGTCTCGGAGGAGGTGGGCGAGCAGCTCGTGGCGGTGCTGCGCGAGGCCCTGTCCAACGCCGCCCGCCACGCCCGGGCCTCGAAGGTGGACGTCGCGCTCACCGTCGACGGCACCACGGCCACGCTCACCGTGGCCGACGACGGCGTCGGCATCCCGGCCGGCCGCGCCCGCCGCAGCGGCCTGGCCAACCTGGCCGACCGGGCCGCACGGCTCGGCGGCGGCTTCGCCGTGGCGCCCGGGGTGGACGGCGGCACCGTGCTCACCTGGACCGCGCCCACCGAGGAGGAGGACGAGGGCGACGGCGACGAGCGGGACGAGGACTGACGGACCCGCCGCGAGGAGACGCGACGAGACGCGAAGGGCCGCGAAGAGCCGCGAAAAGTCGCGGAGGGTCGCGGCGAGATGTGACGAATCGGACAGTTGCGCGCGGGACTGCGCCGTTTGTGTGAGGGCGGTCCGGGCGCCCGCGCGGGGACCGGATGGCGAGGCGTCGCCCCCGGCGGCCACCCCGGCGCTGTGTGGGCCATCCGGGTGAAAAGTCGGCTATATCGGGCACTTGTGGTCTTCAGTCCCTATCTGACCGGCGGGTCGGCGCCGCACAGTGGGATTACGGGACATACCGCGACTAAGGAGAAGCGCGATGTCTGAGAACCCGATAAACCAGCCGCCGCGCGGTGCGACGGCGGACGAACCCGCCACCGGCGGCGGCGTGCGCCACGCCCCCGACCCGAGGACCCACCCGGAGCTGTCCGGCCACCCCGAGATGTCCGGACGCGAGCGGTTGTCCGGACACCCCGAGATGACCGGGCGCGAGATGTCGGCGCACCCGGACGCGGCCGAGATGCGGGCCCGCTTCAACCGGGTGCTCGAGGGCCCGCGGGCCACCGCCGTGGACGGGCTGACCGTGCTCACCGGACTGTTCGCGGCGATCTCGCCGTGGGTGGTGCACTTCCAGAGCACGAACTCGATCATGACCGTCAACAACCTCGTCATCGGCCTCGCCATCGCCGCCCTCGGCGTCGGCATGGCCCTGCGCCCGATGCGCCTGCTGCAGCTCGGCTGGGTGCTCTCGCTGCTCGGCGTCTGGCTGATCGTCAGTCCCTGGGTGGCCTCGCTCAACCACAGCGCCGCGAGATCCTTGATCTGGACGAACGCCTTCACCGGCGGCATGGCCGTGGTCCTGGGCCTGGCCGCGCTGGGTGTGTTGGCCTCCGGCCGCCACACCTCGCGGGTGTGACCGTACACTCGCGAGTCTGGCCGTGGTCGTGACCGGACCGCGGCCGCGGGCTCGCGCAGCGCGGGCCTGACCGTGGAAAACCGCCGAAGGGCATTGCCATTTGGCCGTTTTCATGACTATTGTCCGACAAGGCGGATCGCCGCTCCTGGACGGTCCGCCAGGCAACCGACCGGCCTTGCGCAGTCTCACGCCGAGGGGATCTCCCAATGAACTGGGCTTCGTGGACGACTACCCGCATACTCACCGGACACGCCGGAGTGTGCACCGACGAGGCGGGGGTGCTCCGGGGGGAAGTGGACGTCCACACGACGTGGGCCGACGGACAGGCCATCGTCACCGCGCAGTTCAGCGGCTCTGCCGACTGGTACACCGTCACCGGCAGTCCGGTGCCGTGCGCGACCGAGCACGAGAGCCGGGATCTGCATCAGCGCATCGTGGACGGTGCGCGCTCGAGTGAGAAGCCGTTGACGCTGGGGCTTGTGTAGCGACGCCCTCGTGTAGCGACGCCCTCGTGTGGCGACACCGGGGCTCGTGTAGCGGCCGCGCCGCTCGCGGGCCCCGGCGCTTCGGATGCGCTCAGGTGTTCGCGCTCTTGCGGCGCAGGAACGACTGCAGCCGCCGCAGTGTCCAGGTATTGATTACATCATCGGCGGTGAGCCAGCCGCGTTGCGCGGTGCCGACGCCGTAGCGCAGATTGTCCAGGTGCGCCGTCGCGTGCGCGTCGGTGTTCACCGCGAACTTCACCCCGGCCGCACGCGCGGCCAGGACGAGTGCGTCGCCGAGGTCGAGGCGTTCGGGCGAACTGTTGATCTCCAACGCGGTACCGGTGCGGGCCGCCGCCTGGAAGACCGCTTCCCAGTCCGCGTCCACGGCGTCGCGGCGGCCCAGCATCCGCGTGCTCGGGTGGCCGATCACGTGCACGTAAGGGTTCTCACACGCCCGGATCAGCCTGCGCGTCATCGCGGCGCGCGGCTGGTCGAAGTGTGAGTGCACTGATGCCACGCACAGGTCGAACCCGGCGAGCACCTCTTCGTCCCAATCGACCGCGCCGTCCGGATCGATGTTCAGCTCGGTGCCGTGCAGCAGCCGCATCCGGCGGTGCACCCGGTCCAGCCGGCGCACCTGCTCGCGCTGCGCGAGCATCTTCTCGGTCGTCATCCGCTGCATGGACAGGTTCGGCGCGTGGTCGGTGACCGCGAGGTAGGCGTAGCCGCGCGCGGCCGCGGCCCGCACCATCTCCTCCAGCGGCGCGACCCCGTCGGTCAGGTCGGTGTGGGTGTGCAGGTCCCCGCGGATGTCGCCCTCGGTGACGAGCACGGGCAGCCGATCCTCCTGCGCCGCCTCGATCTCGCCGCGGTCCTCCCGCAGCGGCGGCGCGACCCAGGCCAGGCCGAGCCTGCGGTAGAGCTCTTCCTCGGTGCGCGACCCGATCAGCTCGTCCGTCCCGCCGTCGAAGAGCCCGTATTCGGACAGCTTCAGGCCCGCGTGCACCGCGATCGTACGAAGCCTGACGTTGTGCGCCTTCGAGCCGGTGAAGTACTGCAGCGCCGCGCCCCAGGACTCGGGCGGCACCACCCGCAGGTCCACCTGGAGCCCGGCGGTGGTGCGGATCGAGGTCTTCTTCGCGCCGCTGCCGATCACGTCGGCCACGTCCGGCATGGCCTTGAGCGCGCGCATGAGCGGCTCGGGGTTGGTGGAGGCGGCCAGCACGTCCACGTCGCCCACGGTCTCGCGGGAGCGGCGCAGCGACCCGGCGTAGGCGCAGCGGACGCAGCCGGGCACCTCGGAGAGCACGCCCACGATGCGTTCGGCCGCGGCCGTGGCCACGTCGATGTGCACCCGGCCGGCGCTGCTGCGCAGCACCTGCACGCCGTGCCGGAGGTTCTCGGCGGTCTTGGCGCCGAACCCGGGCAGGTCGTCCAGCCGGCCCGCGTCGACCGCGGCCTGCAGTTCGTCCACGGAGGTGACGCCGAGTTCCTGATACAGCACCAGCGCCCGCTTCGGGCCGAGCCCCGGGATCCGCACCAGGTGGCGCAGCCCCTCGGGCACCGCGGCCCGCTGCTTCTCCAGCGCGGGGAACGTGCCGCTACGGCAGAACTCGATGATCTTCTCCGCGATCGCCTTGCCGACGCCGGGGATCTGCTGCAGCTGCTTGGCGTCCAGCGTGGCGACCTCGACCCGGTGGCCGCCCACGGCCCGGGCGGCCTTCTCGTACGCACGGGCCTTGAACGCGTCGCCGCCGCCGATCGAGGTCAGGTCGGCCAGCTCGGTCAACGCGGCGGCCACCTCGTCGTTCGTCACGGCGCCGGTCACGGCCTCCACGCTAGGCGGGCTCGGCGGCCGCGGCCACCCCCGGCGGCTCACCGGGCCGGGGCGGGGTGGCCGACCTAGCATGGAGGGCATCGAGGCGGGCGGCGACGGCCGACCGGGCCAGCCGTATCCCGGCTCCGAGAGAGGCTGCCATGTTCCAGATCCTGTGGATCGTGATCGTCGGACTCGTCCTGGGCGTCATCGCGAAGGCCATCTTGCCGGGCAAGCAGGCGATCCCGATCTGGCTGACCATCCTGCTCGGCATCGGCGGCGCCGTCCTCGGCAACGCCGCGGCCGGCTGGATCGGGGTCCGCAACACCTCCGGCATCGACTGGATCCGCCACGTCCTGCAGGTCGGCTTCGCCGTGGCGCTGGTCGCGCTGGTGGCGCCGATGTGGGGCAAGTCAAGATCCGGGCACGGCTCGGGCCGGCCGCCGGCGAACTCCGGCTGGCGCTGACACCCGGCCGCGCCGCTCGGCCGTGCTCGGCCGCGTGCGCTCAGCCCCGCGCCAACTGCTCCGTCCGGGGGGCCTCCGGCTGCGGCTGCGGCGCCGGGAGGTGTCCGCGGTCGCGGTGCAGGACGGTGAGCGCGGGCGCGACCGCGGCGAGTGAGACCGCGGCGGTGACCCACCAGGCGCGGTGGAAGGCCGCGGTGCCGCCCGCCTCGCCCAGGATCGCCACCGTGATCGCCACGCCCAGGGCAAGGCCGGTCTGCCGCAGCATGTTGACGACGGCCGAGCCGGTCGCGTACGACGCGGCGGGCAGCGAGGCCGCGGCGCTGGACATGACGATCGGCAGGGTAAGGCCCACGCCGACGCCGGTCAGCATCATCCCGCCGAGGACTCCCGCGGCGTAGTCCGGCGTCGCCGTGGTCCCCAGCGCCCACCAGGCCACGCCCGCGGCGAAGCAGACGCTGCCCGCGGCGGAGGTCACGCCCGGGCCGAAGCGGCGCGCCAGCCGCCCGGTGACCAGGAACGACAGCAGCGGCACCATCAGCGGTCCCGGGGCGATGCCCAGGCCCGCGCGCAGCGCCGACCAGCCCCACACCTGCTGCAGGAACAACACGATCGTCAGCAGCATCGCGCCCATGCCGACCGAGAAGAACACCGCGATCACCGAGGAGCCGGTGAAGGCGGGCGAGGCGAAAAGGCTCGGGTGGATCAGCGGCGTGCGGCTGCGCATGGTGTGCGCGGCCAGCCCCGCCAGCAGGACCGCGGCCGCGGCCAGGGTGGTCACGATCGCAGGCGAGTCCCAGCCCCAGGTGCCGCCCTGCACCACGCCGAGCGTCAGCGCCCCCACGCCCGCGGTCACCAGCAGCGCGCCGACCGGGTCGGGCCGCTCGACTTCCTCGCCGGGCAGCCGGGGCAGCAGCCGGGCGCCCGCCACCAGCGCGGCCAGGCCCAGCGGCACGTTGACCAGGAACACCAGCCGCCAGTTCGCCGCCACCAGCAGGCCGCCCACCACCGGCCCGAGCGAGGCCGCCACGCCGCCGAACGCGGTCCAGGCCCGCACCGCGCCGGCCCGGCCCTGCGGGGGATAGGCGGCCAGCAGCAGGCTCAGCGAGGTGGGGGTGAGCAGCGCGGCGCCCACGGCCTGGAGCACCCGGAAGCCGATCAGCATGCCGACGTCGACCGAGGCGGCGCACCCGGCCGAGGCCAGCGTGAACAGCGCCACGCCGAGCAGGAACGCCTTGTCGCGCCGGTAGCGGTCGGCCAGCCGGCCGAAGAAGACCAGCAGCGCGGCGTAGACGATCGCGTAGGCGTTGAGCACCCAGGAGAGCCGGCCGATGCCGCCGGCGTGCAGGTCCACCGCGATCCGCGGCAGCGCCACGTTCACGATGAACATGTCCAAGGAGGCGAGCACCACGCCCGCCGAGACGATCAGCAGCACCTGCCCGGGCGTGGCCGCACGCCTCGGGGTGGTGCCCGCCCCCAGCTGACTATTGTTAACCATAGTCAGACCCTAGGAGGCTGACTACGGATTCGTCAAGCCAGCTATGATGGAGACATGGCTGAGTTGGAGACGGACCCGATCGTGCGGCTGACCGGCGCGCTCGACCCGCGCGGGGGCTGGAGCGCGTCGCGGTGCACCATCGCCAAGGCGATCGACGTGGTGGGCAACCGCTCCGCGTTCCTGATCCTGCGCGAGGCCTTCTACGGCACCACCCGCTTCGACGACTTCGCCGCGCGGGTCGGGGTGACCGAGTCGGTGGCCGCGGCCCGGCTCAAGGCCCTGGTGGACGAGGGTCTGCTGGTCAAGCGCCCGTACCGCGAGGTCGGCGAGCGCACCCGGTACGACTACCACCTGACCGAGATGGGCGCCGACTTCTTCCCGGTGCTCACCGCGCTCATGCAATGGGGGGAACGCTGGCGCGAACCGGCCGGCGTGCAGCTGCGCCACCGCGACTGCGGCGCCCCGGTCCACGCCGAGCTGCGCTGCGACCAGGGCCATCCGGTCACCGTGCGGGAGATCGACCTCGTGCCCAAGAGCGCCGCCGGGACCGCGCAGGCCGCTGCGGCGGATTCAGAGGACTGAGACCGGGTTCGCGGCGCCGAGCGCGGCGAAGCCGTCGCCCTTGTTCTCGCCGCCGTAGATGCCGTCCCCGCCGGCGGTGAGCACCTGCTCGATCAGCCGCGCGGCCCCGGCCATGCCGGCCACGGTGGGGTGGTACGGCCAGTCGCCGGGGGCGGGGTGGAAGACGTTGACCCAGGGCTCGGCCGAGCAGGCGTCGTGCCGGGCGCTGGCCGCGGCCAGGTTCACCAGCGTGGCGCCGGCGGCGCGGGCGGCGACGGCGGTGTCGGCGGCCAGGTCGAGGGCCAGGGAGCGCTCGAAGGCCTGGTGGCGCGGGCTGAGCGGGACTCCCGCGCAGGTGCCGTGGGCGGGCAGCACGGTGAAGTAGTTCACCAGCAGCACCCGGGCCCTGGGCGCGCGGACGTGGATCGCCCGCACCACGTTCTCCAGGCGCTTGGTCAGCGCCCGCAGCGTGCGGTCGATGGAGCCGACGTTCACGCTGTGGCAGTCGCGCCCGCCGCCGTCCTGGCAGGAGTAGGCGGACAGGCTGCCGAAGTAGTCGATGTCGTTGCCGCCGATGGTCACCGTCACCAGCCGGGTGGCCGAGCCGGCCGCGTCGAGCTGGGGCGGCTGGCCGTTCTGGTCGGTGCTCAGGATGTTCGCGGTGGTGGCACCGAGGCAGGAGACGTCGGTCAGCGCGGCGCCGAGCCGCTCGGCGAGGAGGTTGGCGTAGTTCTGCTGCGAGCGCCCGCACGAGGACGGGCTGCCCGGCTCGGTCGGCTCGATCCCCGGGCCCGCCGCGAAGGAACTGCCCATCGCCACGTACGAAAGCCCGCCCGCCGCCACGACCCGGCCCGTCGCGGCAGGGCTCGTCGCGGCCGTCGCGCCGGAGGAGGCCGGGGCGAAGAAGAAGGCCAGGAGCGGGACCATCAGCAGGCTGACGGACTTCAGGGCGCGCAAGACGTCTCCCCGTCGAAGGATCGGGTTCGTGCTCAGACAACGCCGTCGGTGCACCGTGCCAGCCCAGCGTGATGGCCGCCCGGAACCCATGTCAAGTGGGATATACCGCGTGCCGCGAGAGGGCTATGAGAACCCGCTGAGGGAGGGGTTCCGGGCAAACGATAGCCTTGCCCCGCAACGTGCCTCGGCGCTTCGAAGCTCCGAGGTCATGCGAGATCAGATGATTAATGAAATTCACTGAGCAAGGTATTGACCTTCCTCACGTTCGATCATAGTTTCCCTATGAGTAAAGGTTTTCCTTAAGAGGAGTGACGCATGATCGATCCACCCGCCGCGGCCGCCCCGGCCGGCCAGGGGCTCGGCCCGGTGGCGCCCACCGCCGCCGCGCGCACCCGGCTGCGCCCGGCCGCGGCCGCCGCGGTGACCGGCGGATTCTGGGCCGGGCGGCGGGCGGTGATCGCCGAGGCGAGCATCCCGCAGGGTCCGGGGCTGCTCGAGTCGGCCGGGAACCTGCACAACCTGCGGGTGGCCGCGGGCCTTGAGGCCGGGGAGTTCCGCGGCCGCTACCCCTTCGTGGACTCGGACGTCTACAAGTGGCTCGAGGCCGCCTGCTGGCAGCTGGCCGAGATCGGCCCCGGCGAGGGCGGGGCGGCCGGCCGGCAGCTCGCGGAGGACGTGGAACGCATCAGCACCCTGATCGCGGCGGCGCAGGAGCCGGACGGCTACCTCAACACCTGGTTCCAGCTCGGCCGGGGCGAGGGCCGCTTCGCCGACCTGACCTGGGGTCACGAGCTGTACTGCGCCGGGCATCTGATCCAGGCCGGCATCGCGCACCGCCGGGCCACCGGCCGAACCGTCCTGTTCGAGGCCGGGCGCCGCTTCGCCGACCTGCTCGACGCGGTGTTCGGCCCGGAGGCGAAGGACGGCATCGACGGCGTCGAGGGCCACCCGGAGATCGAGACCGCGCTGGTGGAGCTCTACCGCGAGACCGGCGAACGGCGCTACCTCACTCTCGCCGGGCACCTGGTGGACCGGCGCGGCCACGGCCTGCTCGGCGGCAGCGGGTACTTCCAGGACCGGGTCCCGGTGCGCGCGGCGCAGGACGTCGAGGGCCACGCCGTGCGCCAGCTCTACCTGCTGGCCGGGGTCGCCGACCTGGCCGCGGAGACCGGCGAACAAGAGCTGATATCAGTGGTCGAACGCGTGTGGGAGGCGATGGCCGCGGCCAAGACCCACCTGACCGGCGGGCTCGGCGCCCGGCACGAGGGCGAGTCCTTCGGCGACCCGTACGAACTGCCCACCGAGCAGGCGTACTGCGAGACCTGCGCCGCGGTCGCCTCAGTGCAGTGGAACTGGCGGATGGCGCTGCTCACCGGCCGCGCCCGGTACGCCGACCTGGCCGAACGCACGCTGTTCAACGCGCTGCTGGCCGGAGTCTCGCTGGACGGCACCCGCTGGCTGTATGTCAATCCCCTGCAGGTGCGGGACGGCTACACCGATCCGGGCGGGGACAAGACCACCCGGCGCACCCGCTGGTTCCGCTGCGCCTGCTGCCCGCCCAACGTGATGCGGCTGCTGGCCGCGCTGCCGCACTACCTGCTGTCCGCCGACGTCGAGGGCGTGCAGGTGCATCAGTACGCCACCGGACGCTTCGTGGCCGAGACCGGCGCGGGTCCGGTCGAGCTGAGCGTCGAGACCGACTATCCCTGGTCCGGCGCCGTCCGGCTGACGGTGCAGCGCGGCCCGGGGGATTGGACGCTCTCGCTGCGGCTGCCGCACTGGTGCACCGGCTACCGCCTGAGCGTGGCGGGCGAGCCGGTGCGCCCCGAGCAGCAGGACGGCTGGCTGCGGGTACGGCGCGGCTGGCGCCCGGGCGAGGAGGTCGAGCTCGTCTTCGACCTGGAGCCGCGGCTGACCGGCGCCGACCCGCGCGTCGACGCGGTGCGCGGCAGCCTCGCGATCGAGCGCGGGCCACTGGTGTACTGCGTGGAGGAGGCCGACCATCCCGGCGGCGGCCTCGACCGCCTCGTCCTCGACGACGCCGCCGCCCTGGCCGAGGAGAACCGCCCCGACCTGCTCGGCGGCGTCGTCACGGTGCGCGCAGCCGGCCGGCGCCGCGCGGGCGGGCGGTCGGCCGACTGGTGGCCCTACCAGCCGCACCTGCCCCTCCGTACGGCGCCGTCCGGCCCGGATCGGCCCGGCGAGCCGACCCGGCCGATGGAGCCGGGCGAGCCCCTGGCCCTGACCGCGGTGCCCTACTACGCCTGGGCGAACCGGGAGGACGGCGCCATGCGGGTGTGGCTGCCTACCGGCTGAGCTTGAGCGCCGAGGCCAGCTCGCGGTAGGCCGGGAGCGCGTCATCGGTGCCGATGACCTGCAGCGGGACGTGGTCGGCGCCGGCTTCCAGATGCGCGCGCACGGCGGCGGCGAGGTGGTCGGCGTCGCCGTTCGCGATGACGGCGTCGAACAGCCGGTCGCTGCCGTCCCCGCGCACCTCGTCCTCGGTGAAGCCGAGGCGTCGCAGGTTACTGACGTAGTTGTTCAGGCCCAGGTACATCCGCAGGGTGGAGGTGCCGGCGGCGCGGGCGCTTGCCGGGTCGGTGTCCAGGATCAGCTTGTGCTCCGGCGCGAGCAGCGCCTCGGGGCCGAGGATCTGCCGCGCCTGCCGGGTGTGCTCGGGCGTGACCAGGTACGGATGCGCTCCGGCGGTGCGCTCGGCGGCCAGGCGCAGCACGCGCGGGCCGAGCGCGGCCAGGACCAGGCGCTGCTTCGGCACGCCCGCCTCGTCGAGCACGTCCAGATAGGCCGTCAGCGCCTCGTACGGCCGGGCGAACTCCGCCGTCGCCTCCCGGTGTCCCGCGCCGATGCCGAGCAGGAAGCGGTCGGGGTGGCGCGCCGCGATGCGGTGGTAGGAGCGGGCCACCTCGGCCGCGGGCGACTTCCAGATGTTGACGATCCCGGTCGCCACCACCAGTGTCTCGGTCGCGTCCAGCAGTGCCTCGACGTCGGCCAGCTCGGCCGAGGGGGAGCTGCCGACCCACAGCGCCGAGTAGCCCAGCCGCTCGAGCTCCACCGCCAGCTCCGGCGTGGTCCTGCCTCCGCGCCACACGCCCACCGGGCCCAGCGCGATCCTGTTCACCGTGTCAGTCATGGTCGCTGTAACCCGCCGGGCGCCACGATCGATTCCCGGCCGGCCGCGGCTCACTCGATCGGGGTGGACCGGGCCCGCCGGCCGAGCAGACCCACCGCCTGGCCGCAGAACACGACGAGGATGCCGAGCCAGACCGACCCGCCGGGAACGCGGCCGGTCAGCGCGATGCCGGTGAGCGCCGCGGCGACCGGGGCGATGCCGGTGATCACGCCCGCGCGGTCGGGCCCGAGCGCGGCGACGGTGGAGTACCAGAGGATGAAGGCGACCGTCGTGACCAGCACGGTGAGGAACGCGGTCGCAGCCCACTGTGACGCAGTGATCCGCAGCAGCGCGCTCGGGCCCTCGGTGGCCAGGCCCAGCACGGTGAAGGCCGCCGCGCCGATCCAGATCGCGTGCAGCGAGACGCCGAGCGCGCCGTGCCGCGGCAGCACCGGCACCGCAAGCAGCGTGAAGCAGGCCTCGCACACGAGCACCACCGCCGCCCAGCCGAGCCCGATCGCGTCCGCGCGCCCGGTGCCCTCCACCAGCGCGCCGCCCACGGTCACCACGGCGGCCGCGACCAGGGTGCGGCGGCTCGGCACCCGCCGCTCGATCAGCGGCCCGACCACGCCGAGCACCACCGGCACGCAGGCCACCGCGACCGCGATGACGGCCGGCTCGGCGTGGGCCAGACCGCGCACGATCGCGACGTTGAACAGCACAAGGCCCACCGCCGCGATCCCGGCGAGCCACACCCACTCCAGCCCGCGCGGCCGCTCGAGCCGCACGCCCTGCCGCTTCGCGACGGCCAGCAGGATCAGTCCCGCCGCCGCGTAGCGCACGGCCTGCGCGGTGTAGAGCGTGTCCGGCGTCAGCGCCCGGGAGACGCCGAAACTCGCGCCGAGCAGCACCATCGCGCCCGCGCCGGTGGCCAGGGCGCGCCCGCGGTACGGCCGGGGCGGCGTCTCGGGCCGGGCGGGCCGGGCGGGCGGCGCGACCGGCCCCGCCGCGGCCGCGATCGCATA
>NZ_JAGSOG010000740.1 GCF_018139695.1 Actinospica durhamensis
AGCCTACTGCGTGGCCGTCGCGGCGGCTGTCGCTGGCGGCCACGTAGCCGTGGTCGGCATCGTCCGACAGGCGCCAGATGAACTGGCCAGAGCCGAAATCCATGTACGGATCGGCCACCGATTCGAGCTTGTGCCCGCGTGCTTCCAGCGCGGCGACGGTCTTGCCGTTCATCGTGCCTTCCACGTCCAGCGTGAAATCGCGGTTGACCTTCCAGCGCGGTGCATCGCACGCGGCCTGCGGCTGCTGCTTGTAATCGAGCATGCGCACGAGCGTCTGCAGGTGGCCTTGCGGCTGCATGTCGCCGCCCATCACGCCAAAGCTCATCTGCGGCTGGCCGTCCTTGGTCAGGAACGCCGGGATGATGGTGTGGAATGGCCGCTTGCCGCCTTCCACCACGTTGGCCGAGCGCGCGTCCATCGAAAAACCGAAGCCGCGATTCTGCAGGCTGATGC
>NZ_JAGSOG010000741.1 GCF_018139695.1 Actinospica durhamensis
GGCGGTAGAGCATCGCCCGCTCGGTGTTCCAGGACTCGAACACCGCCCGGATCGCCAGGTCCATCTGCTCACGCGGGTCCTGCGGAAACTCCCGCCCCGCCTGCTCACGCACGATCGCCTTGTACGCATCCACCAGCACCGAGAGGTCGGCCGCGTCCAGCTCCACGTCGGTGGCCACGTTCTTGGCCCGCTTCGAGGCCTCGAGCGCCTCCTCGAAGTGCTCGCCGCCGATGTCCAGCACCGTCTTGCCGAACATCTGGATCAGCCGCCGGTAGGAGTCCCAGGCGAAGCGCTCGTCCCCGGCCTTCGCCGCGAGCCCGGAGACCGAGGCGTCCGAGAGCCCGATGTTGAGCACCGTCTCCATCATCCCCGGCATGGAGAACTTCGCGCCCGAGCGCACCGAGACCAGCAGCGGGTCCCGCGGATCCCCGAGCTTGCGCCCCATCCGCTCCT
>NZ_JAGSOG010000742.1 GCF_018139695.1 Actinospica durhamensis
GCTGCAGGCGCGCGGCGTGCCGGCGGACGCTCCCACGGCCGTGGTGACCAGCGATTTCCACCTGCTGCGCGCGGTGCATATTGCCCGGCGGCAGGGCCTGGCCGCCGTGGTGCCCGTCGGCGCGCCGACGCCGATCACCACGCGCTACAACGCCTGGCTGCGCGAGTATTTCGCGCTGGCCAGCAGCTGGGCGCTGCGCGAGCTGTGACGCAGGCGCACAGGCCGCATCCATCACCAACCCGTTTCTTTTCAGGAGCCTTTCACCATGACCCCCGAACAGCGTCCCTTCAAAGTCCTCGGCATCCAGCAAGTGGCCATCGGCGGCACCGACAAGGCGCGCATGAAGCGGCTGTGGGTGGACATGCTGGGCCTCGCCCAGACGGGCACCTTCCGCAGCGAGCGCGAGAACGTCGACGAGGACATCCTCGCGATGGGGCAGGGCGCCCATGCGG
>NZ_JAGSOG010000743.1 GCF_018139695.1 Actinospica durhamensis
GCTACTCCAGCCGCCGGGTGCGCGAGGCGGTGCGGGAGACGGGGTACGCCCAGGCGCTCGCCGTCGGCAACGGCCTCGCCCGCCGCGCCCAGGGACCGTACGCCCTGCGACGGGTCACCGTGCGGCGGTCGACGGACGCCGCCGCGTTCGAGCGGATGGTGAGGGGGCGGGCCGTCGCGCGCGCCTTCGCGCGGGACCGCGCCCTGACCAAGGGGTACGCGGTGGTCCGCCGGGCCCGGCAGGCCCGGCGGCTGGTCCGCCGGCCACCGGACTGACCCCGCGGCGACGGACCGCACGGGCGACACATCCGCGTGCACCCCGCAAACCGGGTGCACGCGGCCCCCGGGTGCCCGATCATGGCGGCATGCCTGCACACCCGCACGACGCACTGCCGATCCGGCTCAACGTCGACGACAGCGACTCCCCGTCCGACGTCGTCGACGCGCTGTTCC
>NZ_JAGSOG010000744.1 GCF_018139695.1 Actinospica durhamensis
GGCGAGAACATCGCTGGCCTGGCCGAGACCACCGAAGCCCTGACGGACGCCGAGGGTGCCAACACGGCATTCCGACAGCAGATGGCGGCCAGCTACGGCGCGAACGTGCCGCAGGGGATTGCCAATGAGATCGACGGCCAGGTGTCGGCGGTTTCGGCCGCCTTCGAGCAGCGCATCGACACCGAAGCGTCCGCGCGCGAAGCCCTGGCTTCCCAGGTATCCACGCTGGAGACCAGCACCGCGCCGACGATCTTCTCGGACGCGCAGCCCTCCCCGCCCGCTGGCGGCTTCAAGGTTCCGACCTTTTGGGTCAAGACCGTGCAGACCGGCGCGTACCTGACGCAGATTTGGGATGGCACCGGCTGGCGCAAGGCCGACCTGGATGTCACCTCTCCGACCGGCGCGCTGGTGCAGCAGCTCAACACCACCAAGATCACCGCCGAGCAGGCAC
>NZ_JAGSOG010000745.1 GCF_018139695.1 Actinospica durhamensis
TGCTCGTGCACGGAGAAGCCGAGCGCAACGACATGGTCGAATACTTCGGCGAACTGCTGTGGGGCTACGCCTTCACCGCCAACGGCTGGGTGCAGAGCTACGGCTCGCGCTGCGTGAAGCCGCCCGTCATCTACGGCGACGTGTATCGCCCGGAAGCGATGACGGTCGAGTGGTCCAAGTACGCACAAAGCCTGACCACCAAGCCGATGAAGGGCATGCTGACCGGCCCGGTGACGATGCTGCAGTGGTCGTTCGTGCGCGACGACCAGCCGCGCGAGCAGACCGCACTGCAGATCGCCCTGGCCTTGCGCGACGAAGTGTGCGATCTGGAAGCCGCCGGCATTGCCGCGATCCAGATCGACGAACCGGCTTTCCGCGAAGGCCTGCCGTTGCGCGCATCCGATGTGCCGGGCTACCTGGAGTGGGCGGCGCGTGCGTTCCGTGTATCGG
>NZ_JAGSOG010000746.1 GCF_018139695.1 Actinospica durhamensis
CTGCATGCCCGCGATGTGCCGGCGCTGCTGCAGACGCCCCATGCGCGTCCGCTCATCGTCGAAATCTGGTCATTGGATTGCAGCTACTGCCGCGAGAACATCGCGCGTATCGCGCAATGGCGGCGTACCGCCAAGAAGAACGTGGATGTGGTGATGGTGTCGATGGATGGTCCGGACCAGGCCGAGATGCTGAACCGGGCGCTGGCGCCGCTGGCCCGCGACGGGAAGATCGACGTTGCACGCATGCCGCAGTACGCCAACGCCGAAGACATGCCGGAGCGCCTGCGCGCCGCGCTCGACCCCGGCTGGCAGGGCGAGATGCCGCGCACGATCATCCTCCGCCCGGACGGCAAGCGTCACGCATCGAGCGGGTTGCTGACGCCGCAAATACTGGAAACAGCGCTCAGGGATTAATCAGAAAGTGACGCAGACCCCCCTCGTTGTTGGGG
>NZ_JAGSOG010000747.1 GCF_018139695.1 Actinospica durhamensis
GTTGCCGGTGGCATTCTCGAAGTGCAGCCGAAGAAGGTGACCGTGCTGGCCGATACCGCAATCCGCGGTCACGACCTGGACGAAGCCAAGGCGAACGAAGCCAAGCGTGCAGCCGAAGAGGCGCTGCAAAACCAAAGCAGCGACCTGGATCTGGCCCGTGCGCAAGGTGAACTGGCCGTGGCAGCTGCGCAGCTTGCAGCGATCGCGCGCCTGCGTCGCAAGCGCTAAGGCAAGTCAAGTGTGTGCTGGCCAGTGTCATCGGCCACGAGCGCAGACGAAAAAAGCAGCCCCGAAGGGCTGCTTTTTTTTGCCTATCAAGGGCAAGGCGCCCTATTCAGCGGTGCTCACCTTCGTGCTTTTCCTCACCGCGATTGCCTTGCGGATGCGGTTGGGCATCATGGTGTTCCTGCCGAGGCGGTTGGGCCTGCGGTTGAGGTTGTGGCGGGCGG
>NZ_JAGSOG010000748.1 GCF_018139695.1 Actinospica durhamensis
CGAGCACCGCTCCCAGTGGCGCAACCGCGAGGCCGCCGCCGTGCGTCTGGCGGCCCTGCTCGCCGAGGCCACCGCGCCGCCGCCCCGGCCCCGCAGGCCGACCCGTGTCCCGCGCGGCATCAACGAGCGCCGGCTGCGGGAGAAGAAGCGCCGCTCGGAGACCAAGCGGGGGCGCTCCGCGCGCGACTGGGGCTGACCGGACCGGCCGGTGCGGAACGCCCGGGCGCCCCGGGGCCCGGGCGGTCCCGGCGGGTGGTCACCCCAGCTCCAGCACGCCCACCGTCTCGCCCCCGACGACCTCACCGTTCCTGCGGAAGCCCAGGCCCAGGTAGAAGCCCTCCGGGCCGGACGGGCCGGGGTGCCAGGTGACGTGGAGCTCCTTGCCGCCGCGGCGGCGGATCTCGGCGGCCACCGACTCCACGGCGAAGCGGCCGTACCCCTTGCCCTG
>NZ_JAGSOG010000749.1 GCF_018139695.1 Actinospica durhamensis
CTTCGAACGTGTTGTAGCTGACCGGGTGGTCTTCCACGTGGATGGCCATGGACTTGACCTTGGGGTCGTACGACGGCCCCTTCGGCACCGCCCAGCTCAGCATGACCCCGTCGAGTTCGAGGCGGAAGTCGTAGTGCAGCCGGGACGCCCAGTGCTTCTGCACCACGAACTGCAGTGCGCCGTCCGCTCCCCCGGCCGCACGGCGGTGGACGACCCCGGCCGGTTCCGCGGTCTTGCTGAAATCCCGCTTGGCGTTGTAGTGGGCCAGGGGCTCGGGCGCAGCGCTGGGTACCTGCTCCGCCTCCGGCGATGCGGACTGCTGCCGCGCACGCTTTTTCCTGGGTTCGGTGTCCTCCGCCGCTTCGAGTACTTTCAATTCCGCCCATACCGGAGCGTGGTCGCTCGCACCATCTCGCCCGCGTTCCTCCCGATCCACGCCGGCATCGAC
>NZ_JAGSOG010000074.1 GCF_018139695.1 Actinospica durhamensis
CCCCGAGGTCGCCTCCGTACCCGCGACCGCGACCGTCTCCACCTCGATCTCGACCCCGCCCACCCGCACCGGAATCAGACGGCCGCCGGCCATCGCACCCCCAGAGGAACCGCGCCCAGACGGACAGTCAGCCGCCGCCCAAACCCTAACCCCCGACGCCCCGCACTGTCAGCACCCTGCGCCGGCGACGGTTGAGCACCCCGATCAGCGTGGCGAGATCTGCAGCGCCCATGGGGTCATCCGCGTAACGCGTGGTCTGCAACGGGCCGACCTCGGCAAGGAGGACCCCCTCCCGAGCCAGCACGTACACCAAGGTCAGCAGCGCGGCGCGGGCATTGCCGTCGGCGAAGGGATGGAAGAACGCCACGTCGAGATACGCCCGGGCCGCGCGCGCCGCCAGCGGGACGTCCCGGCCGCCCGCCTCGCGTAGACAGGCAGCAAACTCGCCCCGAGTGTGCGCAGTCAGCCCGTAGCGCTCACACCCGGCCTTCGCATAGGCGTCGCCCACGCGGAACGGCACCTCCACCGAGGATCTCCCGCTGCCACCCGGCCAGCAGCGCGAAGTCCAGCGGCGCGCGCCGTTCGGCATCGGCCCGGGCCACGGCGTAGGCAGCGAGCAGACGCTCGGCCCGAACAGGATCGCGCCCCCGCACCGGCCCTTCGCACCAGGCCCGGAACCCGTCACGCACACCCGGATCCCGCCGCAGGACCGGCGCGTGCCGCCAGTCGGCCTCCCGGCGCACCCGCAGCCAAACCAGAAGACTGTCAGTGCTGGCGGTGCTGTCAGTGTTGCCGGTGGCCGTGCTGCCGATACCGGTCATGGAACTCCTCCAAAGCCGCCCTCTCCCGGTGATCTCGATAGGGAGCGTGGCCGGTGAGGCCGAGGGCAAGGTCGTCACCGACGGAATCGATCACCGCCGGTTCAGGGGTGACCCAGCTCTCGAACCGCCCGCCGATCGCACGCGTCACCGCCCGCGCGGCCTCGGCCTGATCCATCCCGTTACTGGCGAGAAAGCAGGACAGGACAAGCGAGGCCTGCCCATACCAGCCGCCCTCCGCGCCCGAGTCCAGCGCGTACGTCACCAGCCGCACGCAGGCCCGCTCCAGATGCCAGCTCCGATCCTCAGGCGAGGCGTCAGGCGGCGGCGCGAGCTCGGCGAAGCGCTCAGCCGTCCGCTCCAGCCACCCCCGCCACTCCAACAGCGCGGCGACGACGCGCGCCGCGGTCTCCTCCGGGCTCGTCACCGAACACGTCGCGCTGACCCAGCTCCCGATGGGCCCGCCGTAGCGGTAACTCCAACTCCACCCCCAGACCCAGGTGCCGTACCGCTCGCGGAGGATCGCATCCACCTGGCTCTCACACCACCGCTCGCCCTGCCACCACCCGGCCATCCCCGAGAGCACCGGCGGCACCCACTCACGCACCAGCGCGCGCAGACGGGCGTCCTCATCCTCGTCCCAGGTGAACGCGTGGCGTGCCGGGTCGAGAGCGTCCCAGTTCCGACAGCCCGCGGAGGTGAGGGGAGGCACACGTTCCTCAGGGAACGGGAAGCCGTCACGAGAGTACGTCAGCGCAGACCACTCATCCTCTCCAGCGCACCGATACTCCGATGCGATCGTATGGCAACCCGCTGGTATCGACTCGAGTCTCGGCTCGAACCCCCCGAGACCGCCAGTGGTTTTCCCGGCCCGCACCCCGCGCGGCCACCCGTACAGCCACCTGTGTCGCGCCACGGATCGCAGTGTTCTGCCGCCCCCGCCCCCGCCGGCCCAGGGCTGGTAGCGTCGCGGGCATGGGGGTCGACACGGAGCACATACGCCTGGCACTGGAGCAGTGGGAGCCGTTCCCGATCCACCGCGTACCGCGCCCGATCGTGCTCACCGCGCCGCTGAGGAACTGGCACGCGCGGGTCAAGCGGGAACTGGCCTCGGGCAACTGGCAGTCCGAGCCCGTGGCGCCGAGCGAGCTGACGGCTAAACAGGACGCGGCAGCCCGCGAGGACCTGCGCTACTTCGGCCCCGACAGCCGCGAACGCGCCTTCGGCCCGATCGTGCGCACCCGGGCGATGTTCGGGACCGACCGCGGCGTGCTGCACGTTCCCGCACTGGTCGTGCACGCGGACGACGGACACGGGCTGCACCTCGCGATCGACCCGGACTTCGCACGCACGCACTGCTGGCGCCCGCCCGCACTGACCAAGCCCGCCAGCGACATCTGGGCGCGCTCCTCCGAGGACGGTCGCAGCCTCACCGTGCACTTCACGATGGTCACCCGCTCCACCGCGGCCCAGCCGCACGCCGTGGCCACCGAGACCGACACCGCGCTGCTCGTGGACGCGGTAGAGGAGTGGCAGCTGCCGCCCGACGCCGTCTACCCGGCCGTGGACGGCTTCCTCACCACCCGCAGCACACTCGTCCACCTCGCCGCCCCGCTCGGCGACCGCGTACTGATCTGCCTCGGCTACGGCGTGGGCACCCCCAGCTTCGCCACGCCCGTACCCGTCCTCCCACCCGTCCCCCCGGCGGCATAACGACTCCGAGCGTCCGCCTCCGTGGCTGGAGCCGATAGCTCGGCTCCAGCCACGTGTGGAAAGTCTCCCTCCATGGCCGACTCCTGGGTCTTCGACGACGGCACGCCCGCAACAGGACCCGCGCGATGGGCGTTCCAGGGTTCGCTCGCGGCACAGCTGACCGGCTACGCGTCCTTCGACGCGATCGTCGAACGGCTCCGACTCGAGTGCGACCGGATCGTCGAGCAGAACCTTCCGGAGTTCCCGCCACCGCCGACGCGCCGGCGGCTGCAGTTTCCGGACTGGTGGGTGCCCCTGACCACAGCGGCCACGACCGAGGCCTTGATCTGGATCGCCCACGGACTCGCCCGATAGCACCGAGGAAATGACTATCCGCAAACCCGACTCGGGCACCCAAGGCCGTGCTGCGGGAACCGGTATACCCCTGCCCCCGGTCTTCGCCGCCATACTTTTCGGCTGCATCTCCATCGCTCTGCTGGGCACCACTACCGTGAACGTCGCCGACCAGTGGAGCTATCGGGCGCACGCGCAGAACGTCGCGGGCGTGGTGAAGCAGACCGAATACGCCCGAGGCCTGGCAACGGACGTCACCATCACCCTTACTGGAAGCCAAAGCGGAAAAACCGTCTCGATCGCCGACCCGAACGGAGCGCCGGCCGGCCTGACGCCGGGCGAGCAGGTGCACGTCCTCTACAACCCACCATGCTCCGCGCGACCCCCACGCCCCGCCGCCAGGATCCCGCGCAAGCCGACGGAACCGTTCCAAGGCTGGGGGCCCGATGCTCTCGATACTCAGGCACAGGACGGATACAGAGACCGGTCCAACGAGTCGCTCTTCCCGTGAAGGATGGCAAAGTGTCCCAAATTACGCGGGACAAGGGCTATGGATCACTGTCGAAGGCGCAACTTCGATAACGTCAGCGCCCTGCTGTTCAGGGTTCCCTCAGCCAAAGTCGGCACCGCCGGTTTCGGATGAATGAACACTGACAGCCTTTCCGCGGATTCCCAGCGCGCGAGAGGGGTTCTCCCCTATGCTGCCGCGAGCAAGAACATTGACTCGTGTCGCGTACAGGGAGTGGACATGACGATCGACAGACGCAGGGCACTGCAGTTGGGCCTGGGCGCCGCTGCGGCCACTGCGGCCGCTGAGGTTCCTTCGGCGGCGTGGGCCGGCGAGAGCGCCACCGCGGACCAGACCGCCACGGCGTCGATGACCGACGCCCAGCTGGCCCGGACGCTGGGCGCGGGCTTCCAGAACGGGTACGCGACCGTGAACGGCGTCCGGCTGCACTACGTGGCCGGCGGCAGCGGGGCTCCGCTGTTCCTGCTGCCGGGCTGGCCCGAGACCTGGTGGGAGTACCGCGATGTGATGCCCGCGCTGGCGCAGAACCACCGGGTGATCGCGGTGGACCTGCGCGGGATGGGCGGTTCGGACAAGCCGGCCGGCGGCTACGACAAGAAGACCATGGCCGGCGACATCTACGGGCTCGTCCAGGCCCTCGGCTACCAGAAGGCCGACATCGCCGGCCACGACATCGGCTCCCAGGTCGCGTTCAGCTACGCGGCGAACTACCCGCAGGGCGCCAACCGGATCGCGCTGCTCGACGTCCTGCACCCGGACTCGAGCTTCTACCAGCTCCCGCTGCTCGCGCCGCCCACCGGAGGCTTCGCCCCCTGGTGGTTCGCCTTCAACCAGCTCACCGTCCTGCCCGAGCAGCTGCTGGCCGGCCGGGCCCAGTACATGATCGACTGGATGTTCGACACGTTCCTGGTGAACCAGGCGGCGATCGGCTCCACGGACCGCGCGGTCTACGCCGCCGCCTACAACCAGCCCGGCGCGATCGCCGGCAGCACCGGCTGGTACCAGGCCTTCGGCCAGGACATCGTCGATCTCGCCGGCTACGGCACGATCGAGATGCCGGTCCTCGGCTTGGTCAGCTCGCTGTTCTACCCGCAGATGAGCGCCGTCCTGCCGACCCAGGCCTCGGACGCGACCATCGTCGAGGTGCTCGACGCCGGCCACTACTTCATCGAAGAGCAGCCGCAGTTCGTGATCGACCAGTTCAACGCCTTCTTCGTCTAGATCTAGATAGAGCCCGGGGACGGTGACCCGGGTCGACGCGCGAGCGGAGACCCGGGTACCCTCCCCATCCCGGCCCCGCGAGGCGGCGCGCGGCGCGGTGCGTCCCCCGCGTCGAAGGAGCCTGCTTCAGGCACCGAATCGCGATACTCATTCACCTGTATTCACCCGTACCTCCCGGACCCGTCAGGGCATAACATCATTCCCATGAGCGAGAGCGCGGACGAAGCGACCCCCACGCAGGTACTGCACCGGCTCACCTCCTACGAATTCGGCCGGCACTGGACCGTGCCGCCCGATGATCCGAGGGTTCTGCGGGACCTCCAGGTCAACGATCCGGCCCGGCTGCCGTGGTTCGCCAAGCGCTACCCGCCGGACTCGCCCCGGCTGCCGCTGCCGCGGGAGCTGCCGACGACGGACGCGCCGGTGATCTCCGTGTTGGCCGGCACGGCACAGGTCGCGCCCGGGGAGCTCGACCTGCCCCAGCTCTCCCGGCTGTTGTACCTGTCCGCCGGAGTCGTGCGCACGATGCAGCAGCGCCACGGGATCCAGCCCTTCCGCGCCGCCGGGTCGGCCGGCGGCCGGTTCCCCCTCGAGCTGTACGTCGCGGTGCCCGAAGGCACGCCGCTGCCCCCGGGAGTGCACTGGTACGACCCGATGGAGCACGCGCTGGTGCAGGTCGGCCCGGCTCCGCACGGCGGCGCCCCGGCGGTGATCGTCACCGGCGTGCCGTGGCGCACCGGCTGGCGCTACCGCGAACGCGGCTGGCGGCACATGTACTGGGACGCCGGCACGATGATCGCGCAGCTTCTGGCGCTGGCCGACTCCGCCGGCCTGCCCACCGCCCTGCACACCACCTTCCCCGACGCCGCGGTGGCCGCGCTGACCGGCGCGGACCGGGTACACGAGCTGCCCGTGGCCGTGGTGCGCCTCGGACAGGGGACTGCCGCGCTCGACCCGTCCGGCCCCGCGATCACAGGACACGTCGACGCCTCGCCCGTCGAGTTCCCGCTCGTCACCGCCGCGCAGCAAGCCGGGGAGCGCGACCGCCTCGATGCGCCCTGGGACCGCGGTCCGGCGGCCCGCGTCCCGGACTGCGCCTCACCGACGGTGGAAGCCGTCATCGCGGCCAAGGGGTCACAGCGGCGCATGGACAGCACTCGCGGCCTGCCCGAAGACCTGCTGCGCACCTGCATGAGCGTCGCGGTCCGCGGTGTCGCGCTGCCGCACTGGGTCGTGGTGCACGACGTCGAGGGCCTCGCCCCCGGGCTCTACCGGTGGCCCGACCTGGACGCCCCCGTACTCGCCGACGAGCTGCGCGACGAGCTGCACCGGATATGCCTGTACCAGGCCCTGGCCCACGACGCCGCGTTCGTCACCATCGCAGCGACCGACATCGGGCGGCTCGACGACCGGGAATACCGTGCGGCGCAGCTCGCCGCCGGTCTGGTCGAGGGCCGGCTGCACCTGGCCGCCTACGCGCTCGGCGCGAGCGCATCCGGGATGACCTTCACGGACAGCGAGATAGCGCCACTGCTCGGCGAGCCGCTCGACGGTCTGCTCTTCACCTGCGTGGGAGTGCCCGAGTACACCTCCGCGCCCGCCGGCCCGCCCGGCGCGGCGGCCAGGGTGCGCGCGGCCAAGACCCGGGAGTAGTCCCCGGCCCGGGTCGGGGCGCGCACCCCGGCCACCGTGTCAGCTCAGCACGGGGACGCTCTGCTCGGCCGGGCGCCGCGGCAGGTCACGCTGATGCCGCATGGGCGTCAGCAGGAACGTGAGACCGGACGCGGCGACCAGGGCCGTGAGTATCCACAGCGCGCCCCTCGTCCCGAGCGCGGTGGCGAGGCCTCCGGCGAGCAGCGCGCCGGCGGGCATCATCGCGAACCCCACGGCGCTGGTCCCCGAGATGAAGCGGCCGAGGATGTCCGGGGGGATGTAGCCCTGGATGAAGCTGTTGACGATCACGTTCGCGATCGTGCTGACACACCCGGCGCAGATCAGTGCCACGCCCGCGAACGCGAGCCCCGGCCCCTTGCCCGCGAGCGGCAGCAGCAGCGTCGGGCCGAGGCCGACCGGGACGGCGACGAGCAGGGCCCGCGCCGTGCCCAGCCTCCGTCCCAGCGGACGGGCGACGAGCGCGCCGAGCACGCCGCCGACGCCGAGCCCGGCCAGCATGAGCCCGGCCACGGTCGAGGAGAGCCCGACGGTGCGCAGCAGGAAGACCACGAGGAGCGCGTCGACACCGGTCAAGGCCAGGTTGACGAGCAGGGCGAACGTCGTCATCGCGCGCGTGTAGGGGTCGGTCCAGGCGAAGCGGAGACCGTCGAGCATGCCCCCGCCGTCGCGGCTGCCCGACCGGCGATCGCGCGGAGGCTCCATGGCGGCCAGGCAGAAGAAGGACACGGCGAAACTCGCCGCGTTGGCCAGCAGCCCGGCCACGGCGCCGGCCGCCTGGGCGAGCAGGCCGCCGAGCCCCGGGCCGCCGATCTGGGCGACCTGCCGGCTGCCCATCAGCTTGGCGTTGCCCTCGGTGAGGTCCGGCTCGTCGACCACGCCCGGGAGCAGGAGCTGGTAGGCGGTGTTGAAGAACACCGACGCCGTGCCGGCGACGAGCGCGACGACGATCAGCTGAGCCAGCGTCAGCACCCCCCACCAGTGCGCGACCGGAACACTCGCGTACGCCACCGCCGAGACCGCGTCGGCGGCCATCATGACCCTGCGCGGCGGCAGCCGGTCGATCCACGCCCCGGCGGGAACGCCGATGACGACCCAGGGCAGCCATATCATCGCCGTGAGCAGCGTGACGACGAAGGTGCTGGTGTGCAGGGTGTCGATGGCGACCAGCGGGAGGACGACGACGGTGATCGCGTTGCCGACCTGGCTGATGCTCTCCCCGGTCCAGAACAGCCGGAAATTCCGTTCGCGCAGCAGTCCGCCGCGGCCGGTGCTCATCGCCCGGCGCCGAGGGCCGAGACCGGGTCCCCGTGTGCTGTCATGGCCCGGTGTTCCGCGCGGCCCGGCCCTGTCGCCCGCCGCGCCCTGATGTGCCTGCCGATCACTCGGAGCTCCTCCTTGTCCTCGGTCCGCCGCCGCCCTCGAACGGGCGGCAGCCTGGTTCCCATCCGCATCTGCTCCGGCCGGACACGGCGGGCCCCGGTGCCCCCGAGCCCGGGCCGCGCCTCACATCGCGCCGTGGTCGTTCCTGAAGAGGTATTCGATTCCCTTCCTGATGCCGGCGAAATGAGCGTCCAGCGTCTCGGCGTCGTCGGCGCCGGCCGTCAGATTGAGCATCCGGCCGTGGGACACCGAGCGTGCGGCGCCGTATCGAGCGAGATCGCTGACGCCGCGGACCCCGGGCAGCCCCCGGATGTCGCGGACCGTCACCTCGGATCGGACGGCGCCCGCCGGCTGCGGAAACGGCGGGTAGTACCCGAGCGCCCAGCCCGACGGGTGCCGATCCCCGAGGCGCGGCGTTCGCCCCAGGGCGCATTCCAGCGCCGAGCGGACGAGGTCCACGCCACCGGTCATCAGCAGCAGACGGTTGAGATGCCCCCCGACTCGCCCGTTCACCTCCACGATGACCGGGCCGTGCGCCGTCAACGCGACTTCGGTGTGTGTCACGCGCCACGACACGCCGAGTGACGCGAGGCTCCGGTCGACGGCGTCGATCACCGTCTGCCGAGCCGTGGAGTCCAGGCGTGAGGGGAAGAAGGTGCCGGTCACCGAGACGCGGTCGCTGCCGTCGGGGCCGTCGCGGTGGCCCACGACGACGGGCATCTTGTCGAAGAGCGCGACGTGGTGACGCGCGTCGCCGGTGCACACCGATTCGACCGAGACGTATCCGGCCAGATGCCCGACCCCCGAGGGATGCGGGGCCAGGGTGACGCAGGACTCGAGCAGCAACCCGTCCCAGTGCCCGCGCGAGTTCTCCTGGTACGCCACGTCGTCGGGCTCGCGGATGAACGCCACGCCGGTTCCCCCGGTCGCCCTCCTGGGCTTGAGGACCGCGGGAAACCCGATCGCCCCGACGGCCCGCCTGAGATCCGAGGCCGAGTCAACCGCCGCGGCCGGCACCGAGACGTCGGCGGGGATCCGCTCGCGCTGACGCAGCTTGTCCCACGGCGCCTCGGTGCCCGGCGCACCCGGCAGGGCAAGGCGCGCCGTGACCGCGTCGCACACGTCGAGATCGAGATCGTGGAAGGTGGTCAGACCGCGCACGCGCGCGACCCGACAGGCGCGGGCCACCTCGTCCGTATCGGAGCAGCTCTCGAGCACCCGCGTTTTCGTGGCGCCGCGAGCGGCCTCGAGCAGCAGGGGATCGGCGTCGGCGTGGGCCGCTTCCAGGAGGATCACCGGCTCGCAGATCCCGGCGGAGGCGCGACAGATCTCTTGCAGAGTCGCGGCTCCACCGGGCCGGTAGATGATCGCCACGCGGGCCGGTTCCACGGCTGCTCCTTCCGGGGTCGATAAGGCAGGGGTCACCGTCGGCGCCTTACCCGACCAGCGCCCTGAGCGCGGCCACGTGCTCCTGTGCGACGTGCTCGAGGCGGCTGCGCGGGAGGAGGCCGGAGACGGCCAGCAGCGGCGGGCTCTTGCGGCCGCCCCGGGTCCGGCGCATCTTGACGTCCACCGTCAGCGGGAAGCCGGTTTCGTCGTAGGTCTCCACGCCGAGCAGCGCGTCCGCGGCGGATTCCAGGACATGGAAGTCCACGAAGTTCATGTGGACCCGAACCGGCAGTTCGCCCCGGGTCCCGAGCTGATCGGCGAGCGGGACCAGGCGCGTTCGCATGAGCTCGCGCTCGGCCGCCCAGACCTCCTGAACGAAGCCGAGCGCCGTGTTCTCGGGGTCGTCGGGCACCACGATCAGTCGAGGCCTGACGAAGTAGCCGATGCAGCGGTCCGCGCCGGGAAGATCCGGCCGTCCGGAGATGGGGATGCACGAGACGAGCGAGCGCCCGTAGGCCGTGCCGGCGGCACGAAGGTGCGCGGCGACGTACACCGATTTCACCGGCACCCTCGCCTTCTGCGCGAACGCGGCTGCCGCCGAGGCGGTCTCCTCGTCGATCTCGACGGCGACCTCCTCGCGCGAGGCGGAGCGCGGTTGCGGGTCCGGTGCCGCAGCGGCGCCGGCGGAGAGCAGGTGCGCGAGCTGTTCGGGGCCCTTCGCCGCGCGGACCGCCGCGATGTCGTCGCGTTCGAGCTCGGGCAGAGCCCGCAGGATCCGCACGTGGTCCGGACTCGAGGAGGCGATCTCCTCGACGGTCCGGGTGCCGCGCGCCACATCGATCAGGTCGCTGAACAAGACGTTCAGGCTCCAACCGTCGCACACGACGTGATGCACGACGACGGTGAGGACGAAGCTGCCGTCTTCGAGCTTCGCCACCCGGATCCGCAGCGGCGGCGCGCCGGCCAGGTCGAAGGGTGTGGCGCAGGACTGCCTCATCCAGTCCCGCGCCGTGTCCATGGCCGCTTCGAGCGGCAAAGCGCTGTCATCCGCCACGACGACGGGGACGTCGGCGCGCGGCTGCACCCGCACCTCCGCGCCGATCGCGTCGAGATCGAACCGCAGCCGCGCGGCGGGGTGCGCTTCGCCGAGGGCGCGCGCGTGCCGGGCGAGGGTCGGCAGATCCACCGGAAGCAGTGCCCTGACCAGCATGCCGTCCTGATAGAGCCGGTAATCGGAGCCGAACCACTCGAACAGCAGCGTCTCCTGGGCCCTGGTGAGCGCGAACGCCTCTGCCGGCGCGTCGGGCTCGGCCCGGCCGCCGCCGTCCGGTGCGCTCGCCGAGGCTCCCGCCCAGGCCTCGGCGAGTTCCTTGACCGTCGGGTACTGGTAGAGGTCGAGCAGGGTCAGGCGTTCGCGCAGCCACGGCGCCTCGACGAACACCCGCAGCGCCATGATGCTGTCGCCGCCGAGCAGGAAGAAGTCCGTGTCCGACCCGACCTCGGCCGGGTCCATCAGGAGAACCTGCGCGAACGTCGCGCGGATCGCGGCCTGCGCATCGCCCTGGTACGCGCCCGCCGCACCGCAGGCCGAGGCATCGGACGCGGCCCACGGGTCGGGCAGCCGATCCGTGTCGATCTTGCCGTTCCGGTTCAGCGGCAGCGCGGGGATCTCGGTCAGGCGCGCGGGCACCATGAATCCGGGCAGCACGGCCCGCAGTGCGAGAGCGCACGCGGCGAGGTCGAGCGGTCCGGCAGCCGCCGGTACCAGGTGGGCGACGAGGCTCTGCTCGTCCTCGCCGGGCCGCCGGGCGGCCAGGACGACGGCGTCCGCCACCGCATCCAGCCGCCGCGCGGCGGCTTCGACCTCTTCCAAGGCGATCCGGTGGCCCCGGATCTTGACCTGCCGGTCCGCCCTGCCGCGGTAGTGCAGGTCACCCTGCTGATCTTCGTATCCGAGGTCGCCGGAGCGGTAGAAGCGTTCGGGCCCGCGCGCGGTCGCGAGGGTGACGAACCGCTGCGCGCTCAGCTCCGGGTCGTCCAGGTAGCCCAGGGCGAGGCCGGCGCCGCCCACGAACAGCTCGCCGACCGAACCGGACGGCACGGGCACCCCGTCCTGGTCGCACACCAGCACGGACCGGCCGGGCAGCGCCGCGCCGATCGGGCAGACGGGCGTGCCGAGCGCCTCCCGGTCCAGGATCCGCCACGTCGTGTGCACCGTCGTCTCGGTGATGCCGTACATGTTGACCAGTTCCGGGCGACTGAAGCCGTTGCGGTCGGTCCATGTGCGCACGGTGTCGGACTGCAGCGCCTCGCCGCCGAAGACGATGTACCGCAGGTTCTCGGCGGCGGCGAGCAGTTCCGGACTCTCGGCGATGCGCCGGAACGAGGAAGGCGTCTGGGAGAAGACGCCGATGTCCTCGGCGCGGACGAACCCGGCGAGGGCCGCCGGGTCGAGGATCTGTTCGCGCGCGGCGAAACTGACCGTGCCGCCGGTCAGCAGCGCACCCCACAGCTCCCAGACCGAGAAGTCGAAGGCCGGCGAGTGGGTCGCTGCCCACACGAGGCCTGGCTCGAGCGTCATGCACCGGCCCGCCGACTCGATCAGCTGGCTGACCGCCTCGTGCGGGACCAGCACGCCCTTGGGCGATCCGGTGGATCCGGAGGTGTACATGATGTAGAGCGGGTGGCCCGGGCCGGGTTCCACCAGATCCTCCAGGGTCAGTCCCCAGCCGGGCGCCGCGTGCTGCGCCGCGCTCGCCGCGTCGAGCAGGACCGGGCCCGGCGGCGGGCTCCAGCCGCCGGTCGAGCCGCCGTGGACCACCACGGCGCACCGGGCGTGGGTGATGATCGCGCCGGATCGCTCCGAGGCGTGGTTCAGGTCGAGCGGCACGTACGTCGCGCCGAGCGAGGCGACGGCGACGATGACGGCGGCGAATCCGGGCCCTGACGGCATGGCGACGGCGACGCGGGATCCCGGGCCCACCCCCGCCGCGTGCAGTTCCCGGCGGACGGCCAGCGCCTGCGCGCAGAGCTGGGCGTAGGTCGTGTTCATCTGCTGCGATCTGAGGGCGACGGCCTCCGGGTGGGCGAGGGCGCGCTCGAGAAGGCCGGTGCAGACGTTGGGCATCGTGTCCCCTTGCTCCTGTGTCGGCGGCGAGGTGGCTGTGCCGCCCCTACCCCGCGGCTTGCGTCAGGCGTCTGACCACGCCCGCGCTGACGTTGTGGGCCATGGTCCCGGCCACCAGGGCGCAGTCGTACAGGACCCGCACGATCGACGCGGCGCCCTCGTCCACGACCAGGTCCACGACCAGCGGAACGGCGAGGTGGCTGTAGGGCAGCTCGATCGGTTCGGCGACGCAGCCCTCGAGCCGGAGGTCCGCGGTCGGTGAGTCCTGTACCGCGCCGATGACGTGGAACAGCTGACGCCCCGCCAGCCCGGCGGCCCTGGCCACCTCGGAGATGGACGGGTCGTTGTTGCGCATGCCGGCGAGCACGGCCTTCTCGGCCTCCGCCGCGAAATCACCGTCCGCGCAGGCCCGCAGCCTGATGCACATCGTGTTGATCAGGCATGCGATGGTGTCCTGCAGCACGGGGGTGGAGCGTTGGGACACCGGCATGCCGACCGTGAAATCCTCGGCGCCGGTGAGCTCGACGAGCGTCGCCCCGAGCGCGGCGATGAACGTGGGCAGAAGGCCGCTGCCGCGGGAGCGGCGGTGCAGGAGTTGCGCCTGATCCGGCGCCAGACCGACGTCGATCTTCCGTACACCGATGTCCGGACACGGCGACGCGCTGAGCCACGGCGCGGGCCCGTCCGGCAGGCCGGCCAGCTCCTTCGCCCAATGGTCCAGCTGCCCCGGGAGGTCGGCCAGGCCGCGGATCCGCTCCATCTCGGCGTAGATCGCCGAGGGCGCCGCCACCGGGTGCGCGAAGCGCGCCTCGCGTCCCGCGCACCGCGCGCCGTACGCCTCGGCCAGATCCTCGGTGAAGATGGGCACCGACCAGCCGTCGAAGGCGATGTGGTGCACGGCCATGCCGAACAGCCACTGTTCGCCCCCCTCGAGCCTGCCGAGCACCGCGCGCCAGACGTCTCCGTCGAATAGGGAGAAGGGCCGGTGGAGTGCCTCCCGGAGCCCCGCCAGGGCCGCCTGCTCGTCCGGGGCGTCGAGGTACTCGACCGTGACCGGGCGCTCGCAGCGGTTCCACATCGCCTTGTCGGCGAAACTGTAGATGCCGTGGAGGTAGGCGTGGCGGGCGTGCACGTCCTGCAACGCCTCGACGAAACGCTCGAGCTCGAGCGCGCCCGTGATGCGCCAGGCCGAGTAGGAGTTGTTGTGCCCGTCCTTGCCGTCGAGGTTCTGGAACAGGAACCCGGACTGCATCCCGGTCAACGGCGACGGCGCGTCCGCAACCGTATGGTCCGTCGGTTCCGGTTCCGCCGCGCTCTGACCGGCGATCCAGGCCCGCATCGCGTTCACCGACGGGTGGGTGAGCACGGTCGTGACGGGAATGCTCAGGCCGGTCGCCCGGCTCAGGGCCACACACAGCCGCACCGCGGCCAACGACGTGCCGCCGAGCTCGAACAGGGTCGCTTCCGGATCCACGGGTATGCCCCCGAGAACCCGGCTGAACGCGGCCACGAGCGGATCTTCCGGATCTTCCCGATCGGCCTCGCTGCGCGTGCGATCGGCGGCGCGCTGCGCGAGGGCGGCGTGCAGCGCGGCGGTGTCGAGCTTCCCGTTGCCCGTCAGCGGCAGCGTCGCGAGCCGGACCACCGTGTCCGGGCACCAGCCCGGGGGCAGCGCGCGCTCCAGTGCGCCGCGCAGCTCCTTCTCGTCGAGGTGGTGCTCGGCGCTGGGCACCACGGCGAGCGCGAGCGACTCGGGCCGGCCGGAGGGGCCGGGCAGCGGCACCACGGCGCACCGCGCGACCGCCGCGAACCCGGCCGCCGTCCGCTCGATCTGCCCCGCGTCGATCCGATGCCCGCGGATCTTCAGCTCACGGTCCAGGCGCCCGGCGAACGTGAACAGGCCCCCGGAGGTCAGGGCGCCGTAGTCCCCGGTGCGGTAGACCCGCAGGCGCCGGCCGCCGATCGTGGCCTCGACGAACTTCGCCGCGGTCAACGCGTCGTCGCCGAGATAGCCGGGAGAGAGTCCGTCGCCTGAGATGCACAGCTCCCCGACCTCGTCCGGGGCGCACTCGCGCTCCCCGTCCAGCACGTGCACGCCGGTGCGCGGTACGGGCCGGCCGAGCGGGACGGGGCCGCGGGTGTCCTCGAGCGTGACCCGGTGGGTCAGGGCGTAGCAGGTCGACTCGACGGGCCCGTAGGCGTTGTAGAGGGGGATGTCCGGGTGCGCGGCCAGGAAGCGCGCGGCATGCGCGGGGGAGCACTCCTCACCGCCGCAGTAGACCGCGCGAAGGCCCTCGAACGCGGCGACGTCCTCGTCGACCAGAACGTTGAACAGCGAAGTGGTGAGGAAGACGGTGTTGACGCCGTGCTCCCGGATCTCGCCGCGCAGCTCCGCGGGTGTCAGCGCCCTGCGGCGCCGCAGTACGCAGACGCCGCCGTTCAGGAGCGGGCCCCAGACCTCGAGCGGAAGCACGTCCCAGGCCGACGAGCCCAGATGCGGCATCACGATCTCTGGGTCGTAGTGCGCGAGAGCCGCTCCGGTGAACAGCCGCAGGATAGCGTCGTGCGTCGAGAGCACCGCTTTCGGCTCGCCGGTGCTGCCCGAGGTGAAGAAGACCGTCGCGACCCGCGTGTCCGGCGCGGGGTTCGGCGCCCACGCCGGGTCCGGCGCGGGCGCGGCGAAGCCGGGCGGTTCGACCTCGCGCCGGAAGCAGCCGCTGGCCCGGCCCGGCCCGGCGAGCGCGAGCGCGCCGCCGAGTATCTCGTCGATCCGTCGCAGACGCCGCGGGCTCCATTGCGGATCCATCACCGCGTAGACGGCGCCGAGCTTGAGCACGCCGAGAGCCGCGGCGATCAGCGCCGGCGAGGTCTCCAGCTGGAGCGGGACGATGTCGCCGGCCCGGACTCCCTCCCGCGCCAGGTGAGCGGCGACGGCGTCGGACCACCCGTCGAGGCGGCCGCGGCTGATGGTCTGATCGCCGTCGATCAGCGCGGGAAGCTCCGGATCCGCCTGCGCGAGGCCGCGCAGGACCGCGGAGATGGACGCCGCGCTCACCACTGAGCCGGCTTTCCGCCGTCGGCGACCGCGGCGCGAGTGCGTTGACGGCGCGCCCGCGTACCGCAGGCAGCTGGCACGACTGACACCACGTGACGCCCCTCCCGTCGAATACGTACGCGGACCATGCTCTGCCGGCCCGCACCCGACAGGTAGTCGGGAACATCCCCTACGCGGGGCCCGGGCTCAGGCCGTGTCTTCGAACCAGCGTCGGATCAGGCCGCGGCGTCTGACGCGTGCGCTCGCAAGGCGCCGGGCCGTGCGCATACTCGGTCGTCTGTAAACGGTCCGGCAACGCCGCGAGCGTGCGTGGCAGGCGTCGCGGCCCCGACGATGGCTTGAAGACACGGCCTAGTAGCCCACTGCGTAGTCCGCGCCGCCCTCGGTACGCCCCACGAGATTGGCGATCTCCGCGCGCGAGCAGACGCTGAGCTTGGCGAAGACGCGGCTGAGATAGGTCTCGATGGTCTTGTGGCTCACCCCGAGCGCCCGGGCGATCTGCTGGTTGGTGCGCCCGCGGCTGACCAGGACGGCCACCTCCTTCTCCCGCGAGCTGAGCAGGCCCAGACGCGATCCGCTCTCCGCGCCGCCGGGGGCTTCGGCCCCGAGCCCCGCGGGCTGCAGCCGGATCCGGGGCCGCCCGATCCGGCGCACGGAGGCGGCTTCGCTCAGCGAGGTCACGGCGGACCCGCCCGCCGCCGTCCCGCATTCGGCCAGCTCGGCCGCCAGCTCGCCGCGCAGCTCGCGGTGCGCGGCCGCGTCCGGCAGCAGGCGCAGCGCCGCGGCGTACCAGTAGGCGGCGGTCAACGGGCGCGAGGAGGCCGTGAGCCGGGCGGCGTCCATGAGGCCGCGCACGCTCTCCAGATCGCCGATCCGCGCGCAACGCTCCACGTGCACCGCGCAGGTGTCGGGCGCCTCGCCCCGGGCCTGCAGGACGCTCAGGGCCCGAAGATGCGCGCCGAAGCGCGATCCTCCCGGCGTCGAGGCATAGGCGACCCAGCGTGTCATGAGGCTGCGGAAACACAGCTGGCCGCTGGATCCGACCGGGCGGACCAGGTCGGCGGCGAGCAGCGCGTCGATCCCGACCAGCACCGCGTCCTGCGGCATCCGCGCGACCTCGGCGAGCAGTTCGAGATCGAATTCGGCCCCGGCGACGCCGGCGGCGCGCACCACCGCCTTCGGGGCCCGCGGCAGGGCGGCGAGTTCGGACCAGATGGCGGCCGCCTCGCCGGGAATGGTCAGATGCGGGGCCGGCAGCGGCCCGCCCGCGCAGCTGCCGGGCCCGGTACACCAGGCGGCCAGGATCCTGACGTATTCCGGATTCCCGCCCGACTCGCGCAGCTCCCGGTGACGGTGGGCGTCGCACAGCCCGTCCGCGCCGAGCGGGCCGAGCTCCTGCTCGCGCAGGCCGGACAATTCGACCTCGGCCGCACCGGCCGCGGTCAGCGCGCACTTGAGCCGTGGCGAGACCTGGCCCGGCCGGTGCGCGACGACGACCACGAGGCTCTCGGCCGCGCCCGGGCCCAACAACGCGGCGGCCTCGTCCGAGGTGACCCCGCCCGCGCGGCCGACGTCGTCGAGCAGCAGCACCGCCGGCTTGGGCCCGGACCGGCTCCCGGGCCCGGTCAGCACGTGCAGCCCGCGCGCTCGCGCACGCTCGGCGAGCACCGTCAGCAGCGCGGTCTTGCCCACCCCGGGATCCCCGACGAGATCGACGACGGCGGGCGGCCGGGTGTCCGCCTCGGCGAGCACGGCGTCAAAGGCCGCCAGTTCGCACTGGCGGCCGACGAACGCGCCGGCCGCGGCCGAGACGGAACGCGGCGCGCAAGGCGGCGCCGGCCAGAGTTCGAGTGCCGAGGGCAATGGTGGTTGACCCCTTATGTAGGGACATGGAGCCGATCGGGCCGGACCCGGTGGGCTCCGGGGTCCGCCACGTCGGCTGCGCAAGTGGGTGGAGTGGGTGGACACACCGCGGTCCCCCCTGTGGTGGAGGCGGAACCGCGCACGCGAGAACGCCCGGCCTGGTCAGCGGTTGGTGGACGCCGCAAGCCGCGCGAAGGGTGGATGATCGTTGATGTCGTTCATGTACCCGCCAGGCCGGGGCATGGAGGATCGCGACCGGTCGGGTCGCGCAGGCCACCGCATCGGCGAGGCCGCCAGCGCCACCACCGTCCCGTCAGCCAGGGCAGCGTGTTGACACGCCATCCCCGACAAGACCGGCCGACTATGAACGACTATGAACAGGGTCTGATTCGTTCGAGACAAGGTCTGGGTATCCCCGTGTCCCAAGGTGCTGCTGCGCAAATGTACCGAACATATCAGGGGGCGACAAGGGTGCCCGGGTGCGACACGCGGCCGCGCCGCGCCCGGACCGACGGGCGCGGCCACCGCGGCGCCATCAGCGCCCGGACGGGCGCGTAGGGGAAGTCCCCGACTACCTGGCGGGCACGGACCGGCAGAGCATGGGTCCGCATACGTACTCGACGGGAGGGGGCGTCAGGTGATGTCAGCTGTCTACGGGGCGCAGGCGTACCCACGTCGCGCTCGCCTTCGCGCTCAGCACACCGTCGCCGCGGTACAGCGCCGTCGTGGTCTTCAGGGCATGGCCGTCATACGCGTCGCGCCGGCCGACGACCACGTACTCGGCGCCCACGACGGGCACCTCGAGCACCTCGGCGCAGAACCTGTTCAACACCATCGGGGCGGCGGCCAGATCCACCGTCCAGCCCCCGGGGCAGTCCAGCGCCGCCCAGGCGAACTCGACCGGGACCGGCTCGCCCGGCCGGGCGGCGAGGGAGGCGTCCGGAGTCCAGCGGCACCCGGTCACCCCGGGGGAGAGCTCTCCCGGCGCCAACCCGAGCCCGTCCCCGCGGCCGGGACCGCACACGAAACAGGACGCGAACGGATGCCGCTCGACGGTGACATACGCCCGTTCCGCGACGGCCAGGGCCGAGGGCGCGACGAACTCCGGCGCCGCGATCGCGCCCCGGCCGCGGGCCGCCGACGCGACCAACCGCTCCCGGTCCCAGAAGTGCACCCGGGCTCCGGACGCCTGCGCGCGCATCGCCACACCCAGCGGCGGAGGCTCGTGCAACGTCACCACCACCGGCTCCGGGCCCAGCCACGCACGCGCGGCATCGGCGAAAAGCCCGCACACGTACCCGCCCTGAGCACTCTCGGGCGGCCCGTTGAAACGCCGCTCCACCACCACCGGCCCAGCCATCACAACCCCCGGCGATTCGACCCGATTCGGCATGCGCGTAGACCATCAGCCGGCGCCGCATTCACGCAAGGACACCCATGACCACCACGCAGGAACGGCAGGTTACACCACACCGCACGCTCGCCGCGCTCGCCGCCGTCGTACACCGGCGAACCGGACACCAGCGCGTGGGCATCGAGCTGCACCGCGAAGACGAGAGCGCGACCACGCTCGTCATCGACCTGGCCGACAACCCCACACTCCGGTGCCTGATCGACCGGACCGCCGAGACGCTGCACGCGAGCGCGGACGGAACCGACGGCCAGGCCGACCTCTCCGCGCGGCTCGCCGCCGACGGAACGCTCACCACGTTCACCATCCTGGCGGACGAGGCGGACGCCCACGGCCACGCGCTCATCGCGCAGGACGTCGCCGCGCTCCTCGCCGCGGCCGACGCGCAACTGGACGTCGCGCTCTCCCGCCTGGAGCTGACCACCGCCGCCGGCCGCGGAATCGTCCACGGCAAGGCCGCGGCCTGTGAGACCCCGCTGCACCAACTCGTCCTGGCCCACGCGGCAAGCAGCCCGCACGCGGTCGCGGTCAACGGCGATCAGCCCCTCACCTACGCCGAGCTCGACGCGCGCTCCGGCGCCCTGGCCCGGGAACTGCGCGCCCTGGGCACCGAGGCCGGCGGCGTCGTCGGGGTACTGATACGCCGGTCCCCGGAGCTGATCGTCGCCCTGCTGGCCGTCCTGCGGGCCGGCGCCGCCTACCTCGCCCTGGACCCCGACGACCCGTCAGAGCGCCGCGCGCGCCTGCTGGCCGACGCGCGGGCCAGGGTGCTCGTCACCGACCCGTCGCTCGCCGGGTGCGCCCCGGACGGCGTCCGGCCGCACTGCCCCGGCGACGCCGTCGGCGCTCCGGCGCCCGATCCGGCCCGCGACACCACCCAGCCCGAGGACCTGGCCTACGTGGCCTACACGTCGGGATCGACCGGGGAACCCAAGGGCGTCGCGGTCACCCACCGGGCGGTGGCGCGGCTGGTGAGCGATCCGAGCTGGATGACGATCCGGACCGAAGACGTCTTCCTGCAGCTGGCACCCGTCTCCTTCGACGCCTCGACGCTGGAGATCTGGGCGCCGCTGGCCAACGGAGCGCAGCTGGCCCTGTTCCCGGCGGGATCGGTCGACCTCGCGGAGATCGCCCGGGCGCTGCGCGAGCGCGCCGTCTCCGTGCTCTGGCTCACCGCGGGCCTTTTCCACCAGATGGTGGCCTCCCACCTGGACGCGTTCGCGGGCCTGCGCCACGTCATCTCCGGCGGCGACGTGATCGCGCCCGACCGGGTACGGACCCTGCTCGCCGCGCACCCGCACCTGACCTTCACCAACGGGTACGGCCCGACCGAGAACACGACGTTCACGACGTGCTGGACCAGCTCTGTCGCGCCGCCCGAGGGGGCGTCGGTGCCGATCGGCACTCCGATCAACGGTACCGGCGTCGTCGTGCTCGACGAGGCTCTGCGCCCGGTGCCGGCCGGGGTCGTCGGCGAACTCTACGCGACCGGCGCCGGGCTGGCCGCCGGATACCTGCACCGGCCGGGGGCGACGGCCGAGCGGTTCCTGCCCTGCCCGCTGCCGCAGGCGCCGCGCGAGCGCATGTACCGCACCGGTGACCTCGCCCGCTGGCTGCCGAGCGGCGACCTGGAATTCCTCGGACGCGCCGACCAGCAGGTCAAGATCCAGGGATACCGGATAGAGCCGGGAGCGGTCGAGGCCGAACTCGCCGACAGCCCGCTGGTCGACCAGGCGGTGGTGGTCGCGCAGCCGGACGGGGCCGGCGGCAAACGGCTGCTGGCGTACGTCACGCTCGCCGACGGCGGCCTCGACCCGGCCGCCGGAGTGCGCCTGCGCGAACAGCTGGCCCGGACCCTGCCCTCCCACCAGGTGCCCTGGGCGATCCTGGTGCGCGACCGGTTCCCGCTCACCCGCAACGGCAAGGTCGACCGGCACGCGCTGCCGAGCGCCGCCCGCGTGCCCCGCAACGTCTGGAACGACTTCGTCCAGCCGCGAAGCCCCCTCGAATCGACCCTGGTCGAGCTGTGGGGCTCGCTCCTGGGCATCGAGCCGGTCGGCGTCGAGGACGACTTCTTCGACCTGGGCGGGCACTCGCTGCTCGCCGTCGACCTGATCGAGACCCTGCGCCGGCGCTTCGACGTCGAACTCCAGGCGCGCACGCTCTACCTGCAGCCGACGGTCGCCGAGCTCGCCGGCAATCTGGCCGCGCTGCTCCCGTCCTCGGCCGCTTCCGAGGAAGGCACGCCATGACAGATCAGCTGACCGGCAACTGCCCGGTGGTCACCGGCCAGTGCCCCGTGGCCCACGGGGTTCCGGACCTCGTCGACCCGACCATGCACAGCGACGGCGACCCGCACGCCGTCTGGCGCGAGTTGCGCCGCGACGACCCGGTGAGCCGGCACGCCGTCGATGAGGAGCGAAGCTTCTGGTCGGTGACCCGCTACGACGACTGCGACCGGGTGCTGCGGGACCACGAGACCTTCACCTCGGCGCGCGGCACGATGATCGACCTGATCGGCACGGACGATCCCGCGGGCGGGAGCCAACTGGCCGTCACCGACCCCCCGCGCCACACCGTGATGCGCGAACCGCTGCAGCGGGCCCTGACCATTCGCGCCGTCGAGCGCAGTTCGCGCGTCATCGGCGTGCAGATCAACCGTCTGCTCGAGCCGCTGGCGAAGGACGGCGGCTTCGACTTCGCCGAAGCCATGCTGGCCATGCCGATGGCCGTCACCGGCATCCTGATGGGCCTGCCGGACTCCGACTGGGACAGGCTCACCCGGCTCACCACGGTGTGCATCGCCCCGGACGACCCGGAGTACCGCAATCCGCGCGGGCGCGACCACACCCTGCAGGCCGCGCACCGCGAGCTGTTCGCGTACTTCCAGGACATCGTCGAGGAGCGCGACCGCCACCAGGGCGAAGACCTCATCAGCATCCTGCTCCAGACCGAGTTCGACGGCCGCCGCATGTCCCGCGGCGAGATCGTCTCCAACTGCTACAGCATGCTGCTGGGCGCGAACGTCACCACGCCGCACGCGCCGAGCTTCGCCATGGTCGAACTCATGGGCACACCGCTGCTCGAGGAATGGGCCGCCTCCCCGGGACTGATCCGCTCGGGCGTCGAGGAAGCCCTGCGCTGGGCGTCGCCGATCACGTACTTCATGCGGTACGCGACGCGCGAGGTGGAGCTCAGCGGCACGAAGATCGGCGCCGGCGACGCCGTCGTCGCCTGGATCGCCTCGGCGAACCGGGACGAGAGGGTCTTTCCCGACTCCTTCACCTTCGACATCGCCCGACGCCCCAACCGGCACATCGCGTTCGGCGCCGGTGCGCACCACTGCGTGGGCCACAGCGTGGCCCGGGTGACCCTCCGGCTGCTGTTCGCCGAGCTGTTCAAGCGCTTCACCGGGTTCGCGCCCGCCGGCCCGGCGCAACGCCTGGCGTCGAACTTCGTGACGGGCTACAAGCACCTGCCGATGACGGCCGAGCTGAAGGGATGACCATGCGACCGCAGAAGTGGCTGCTGAGAGAGCCGGGCGCGGAGGCCACGGCGCGCCTGTTCTGTATCCCGTACTCCGGCTGCGGCGCGAGCATGTACCGCAGGTGGCCCCGCTTCATCGAGCACATCGAGACCTGCCCGGTGCAACTGCCCGGCCGCGAGAACCGCATGCGCGAACCGGCGTTCGCCACCTACGAGGAGATGGCCGACGGCCTGGTCGAGGGCCTCGCGCCGTTCCTGGACCGGCCCTTCGCGTTCTTCGGCCACTGCGGATCGGCGCTCGCGGCCGCCGAGACGACCGCGCGCCTGGCCGAACGCGGACTGCCGCTGCCCACCCGGCTGTTCCTCTCCTCCCAGGTCGCACCGCACGATCCGCCCTACGGCCGGCTCCTCGGCATGACCCACGCGCAGCTGCGCGAGGAGCTGTACGTACTCCTGGCCGACCTGGGCACCCCGAATCCGCCCGAGGATCTGATCGACCTCGTCCACGAGATCCTGGTCACCGACATGGAGGCCACCCGCAAGTACGTCCTGGCCGAGCCCAAGACGCTCCCCACGCAGATCACCTCGCTCGGCTGGACCCTGGACATCGACGTCCCGGCCGCCCTGACCAAGGGCTGGGCGCACTACGCGCCCACCACGTTCGAACTCCTCGACGGCGTGCACTACGCGTTCCTGGACGCTCCCGACGCGCTGCGCCGGGTCATCGTGCGCGACCTGCCGAACCCCGCAGTGAGCTGACACCGCCGACGCTCCCCGGCGGGGCGAGCGCATCGCCGCACCACCAGTACACCCCGTGCCTCGCGCCGAAGAAGGATGATTGGAGTCATCTACCGTGCCTTACACCCCTGAGACTCGGCAGCCCCTCGCCCGCCTCGACCATGATGACGACCTCTCCGCGCAGCACACGATTCCCGAGCTGTTCGCCCTCGTCGTCGCATCCCGGCCCGACGCGACCGCACTCGTCGGGCCGGACTGCCGACTGACCTACGCAGAACTCGACCGGCTCGCCGGGCGCCTGTCCGAGGACCTCGTGGCGCACGGCATCGGCCCGGAGAACCTCGTCGCGATCCGCATGCACAACCCGGTGCACAGCGTCATCGCCATGATCGCCGTGACCCGGGCCGGAGGCGGCTACCTCGTGCTCGAGGGCACCTACCCGCCGGCGCGCCTGAAAGCCATGCTCGACGGCTCCGCGCCCCGACTCATCGTCAGCGACGGTGTCGACGTCGAGATACCCGGCACCCTGCCGGTGCTCACGTTCCATCCGGACACGCAGGCGGACCAGGACGCGGGTGAAGCCGGGCGCGCGGCGCATCGTGGCGGCGAGTCCGGCCTCTCACCGGCGAACCTGGCCTACGTCATCTACACCTCCGGGTCGAGCGGGGCGCCCAAGGGCGTAGCCGTCTCGCACGCGGGGATCGCGACGCTGGTGCGCGAACAGGCCGAGCGCTTCGGCGTGACCCCGGATGCCCGCGTACTGCAGTTCGCTCCGCTCAGCGTCGACGCCTCGGTCTCCGAGCTCTGGGTGACCCTCCTTTCCGGAGCCACGCTCGTGTGCTCCGACAGCGACCGCGTCCTGCCGGGCGAGGAACTCGTCCGCGTGGTCGAGCAGTTCGCCATCTCCCACGTCACGCTGCCTCCTTCGGCGCTGCTCGCGATGGCGCCCGAGGACCTGCCCGGTACGACGATCGTCGTGGCGGGCGAGGAGTGCCCGGCTTACCTGGCCGCGCAGTGGAGCCGGGGGCGCCGCCTCATCAACGCCTACGGCCCCACCGAGACGACGGTGTGCGCCACGATGAGCGACGCGCTGGACGACTCCGGGCAGGTCCCGATCGGTCGTGCGTTGGCGGGTCTGGGCGTGTATGTGCTCGATGGCGCGCTGCAGGCTGTTCCTGAGGGTGTGGTGGGGGAGCTGTACGTCTCCGGCGTGGGGCTGGCGCGGGGATATGTGGGACGCAGCGGGCTGACGGCGCAGCGGTTCGTGGCCGATCCGTTCGTCGGTTCCGGGGCCCGGATGTACCGTACCGGCGACCTGGTGCGGGCTGACAACGAAGGGGAACTGGTCTTCGTCGGCCGCGCCGACGCACAGGTCAAGATCCGCGGGTACCGGGTGGAACCCGGCGAGGTCGAGGCGGCGCTCGGCAACGTCGCGGGCGTGGCACAGGCCGCCGTGGTGGTCTCCGGCGAGGCGGCCGAACGGCGCCTGCTGGGATACGTCACCGCCGAACCCGGCGCCGCGCTCGAGGGCAACGGCGTTCGGAAGTCGCTGGCGACCGTCCTGCCGGAGCACCTGGTGCCCTCCATCGTCACCGTGCTCGACCGATTCCCGTTGACGGCCGCCGGGAAGATCGACCGCGCCGCGCTGCCGCTGCCCGCCGGCGTCGCGGCAGAGGGACAGCGCCCGCGCACCCGTCAGGAACGGGTGCTGTGCGAGGCCTTCGCCGAAGCGCTGGGACTGGAGTCGGTGGGCATCGACGCCGACTTCTTCGAGCTCGGCGGCGACAGCATCCTGGCCATCAAACTCATCTCCCGCGCGCGACAGGGCGGCCTCGCCATCAAGCCCCGCGAGATCTTCCGGCACCGCACGATCGCGCGCCTGGCCGCGATCGCCGGCCCGGTCAAGGCCACGCCGGAACGTGCGGCGACGGACAACCTCGGCCCCGTACTCCACACGCCGATCATGAACTGGCTCGCGGAACGCACCGGCGAGCTGCGCGGGTTCTACCAGTCCGCGCTGATCCAGGTCCCCGCCGACCTCTCCCTGCCGACCGTGGCCGGGGCGCTGCAGGCCCTGATGGACCATCACGACGCCCTGCGGCTCCAGATCGTGCGCGACCAGACCGACGAGACCTGGAGCGCCCTGGTCCCGGCGCCCGGCAACGTCGAGGCCGAGGCCTGCCTGACCCGTGTCGACATGAGCAACCAGACCCCGCGCGCACGGTCCGCGACCCTCGACGCGGCCCTGTCCGCGGCGTGCGCCCGACTCGATCCCGAGGCCGGGATCATGCTGCAGGCGGTGTGGTTCGACTGCGCGCAACAGCCCGGCAGGCTCCTGCTGGTCGTACACCACCTGGCCGTCGACGGCGTGTCCTGGCGCATCCTGCTGCAGGACCTTCCCGAGGCATACGAGGCCGTCGCCGCCGGCCGGGCCCCCGAACTGCCGCCGGTCGGCACCAGCCTGCGCCAGTGGGCACACCAGCTCCACGAGGAAGCCGCCACCGAGACGCGCACGGCCGAGACGGCCTACTGGCACGACCTCGCCGCAGCGCCCCAACTCGAGATCGGCCGACGGCCGCTCGACCCCGCGATCGACACCGCCTCCACCGCCGAAAACCTCACCAACGAGGTGCCCGCCGAAGTCGCCGCGACCATCCTCGGCAAAGCGCCGGCCGCCATCCAAGGGCACATCAACGACGTTCTCCTCGCCGCCCTGGCCCTCGCCGCCGGCCGCTGGTTCGCCCAGCGCGGAGCGCGCGGCCCGCTCCTGGTCGACGTGGAGGGCCACGGCCGAGAGGACCTGTTCCCGAACACGGACCTCTCCCGCACCGTGGGATGGTTCTCCACGCTCTACCCCGTACTGATCGACACCGCGGACGTCGAGGACGAGGCCGAGTCCTCCCACGGACCGGTCGTGGCCAGGGCGTTGAAGCAGATGAAGGAACAGCTGCGCGATATCCCCGACCACGGCATCGGCTACAGCATCCTGCGCTACCTCCCCGGCCCGGCCCGGCAGGAGCTGCTCTCCTGCGCACCGGCGCAGCTCGCGTTCAACTATCTCGGCCGGTTCCCCACACCGGCGGCGGTCGACTGGCAGCCCACGAGCGAGGCCGACGGCGTGCTCAGGGGCGGCTTCGGACCGGACCAGCCGCTCGCCCACGCGCTGGAGCTCGGCTGCATGACCCTGGACTCCAGCGACGGCCCGCGGCTGTTCACCTCGTGGATCTGGCCCCGCGGAGTGCTCGACCGCGAGGATGTGGCCCAGTTCGACGCACACTGGTCGCAGGCGTTGGCGGACATCGCCCGCCACGTCGCGGAAGCGACCGCCGATGAGTGAGCACACCCCCGCGGACTTCCCGCTGGCGAACCTCAGCCAGGACGAGGTCGATCTGCTCGCCGCACGGTTCCCGGACCTGGAGGACATCCTTCCGCTCGCCCCGCTCCAGACCGGACTCATGTTCCACTCCCTCTACGACGAGCGCGCCGAGGACGTCTACACCGTCCAACTCGGCGTCCGGCTGCGCGGCGCCCTCGACCCGGAGCGGATGCGCCCCGCGCTACTGGCGCTGACGGTGCGCCACCCCACCCTCCGGGCCCGATTCGTCCGAGACGGGCTGCGCGAACCGCTGCAGGTGATCGCCGCCCCCGAACCGGTGCCGGGGGAGACCAGAGACCTGCGATCGGTGCCGGCGGACCGCCGCGAGGCCGAATACGCCGCGCTCAGCGCCGCCGAGCGCAGCCACCGCTTCCGGCTCGAGACCGACCTGCTGCTGCGCCACGTCCTGGTCCGCACCGACGAGGACGAGCACCGCCTGCTTCTGACCAGCCATCACCTGACCTTCGACGGCTGGTCCTCGCAGCTGATCATCCGTGACCTCCTGGCGCTCTACGAGGCAGGGGAACGCGAGTGCGACCTGCCCGCGTTCAAGCCCTACGCCGAATACCTGGCCTGGCTGGACGGGCAGGACCACGAAGCCGCCCTCGCCGAGTGGCGCCCGGCGCTCGCGGCGCTGCCGGGCCCCACCCTGATCGCCGAGAAAGGCCATGCCGGGGAGAAGGCCACCCGGCACATCGTGACGAGGCTGACGCCGGAGGAGTCCGCCGCCCTCGCCCGAACGGCCCGGTCGGCGGGCGTGACCCTCAACTCGATCTTCCAGGGTGCCTGGGCCCTGATCCTCGGGCACCTCACCGGCGCGCACGACGTCGTCTTCGGCACCACGGTGGCCGGCCGGCCGGCCGAACTGCCGGGCATCGAGGAGACCGTCGGCATGTTCATCAACACCTTGCCGGTGCGGGTCGACGTCCACCCGGCCCGCAGCGCCGAGGACATGTTCGCGAGCGTGCTCGACGAACAGGCGCGCCTCATGGAGTTCCCCTACCTCAGCTTGAGCCGACTGCTGGAACTGTCGGGCCATCGGACGCTGTTCGACACCATCCTCGTCTTCGAGAGCTATCCCACCGGGCAACACGACGAGGCCGCCGCCGGCCCCTCCTCGCTGAAGCTCACCGACATCGAGGGATACGACGCGACCGACTTCCCCCTGGCACTGGTCATAGATCCGGCCACGCCCGTCAGCGTGCGCGTCAACTACCGTCAGGCTTCGATCCCCGACGACCTCGCCGAGCAGATCCTCGCCCTCTTCCGCCACGTACTCACCCAGATCCCCGACAAGATCGAAGAACCCCTCGGACGGCTGGGACTGCCCGCACCGGACCGCGCGGCGAGCCTGCTCGCGCTCGGCGCGGGAGCCCGGCCGCTGCCACCGCGACAGGCCGGCGGTGTGGGCCGCGCGCTGCGCGCGATCGCCGAGCGCGATCCGGACGCCGTCGCCGTGCGAGACGCCGACAGCACCCTCACCTACGCCGAGCTCCACACCCGGGCGGACGGCCTGGCCAAGCACCCGGCCTTCGCCCCGTTGCGCAACGAGGATCCGGTCCTGGTGCTGCAGGAACGCTCGCCCCGACTCGTCGTGTCGCTCCTGGCCGCGGTCAACTCGGGCGGCGCCTGCCTGCCCCTGCCCCCCGACACGCCCTCCGAGCTCGTCCGCGCCGCCCTCGAGCAGTTCACACCCCCGCTCATCCTGACCGACCGGGCTTCGGCACGCGACGACCTCTTCCAGCCCCTCGTGGACCGCGGCCACACGACCGTCATCGTCGTGGACGAGTACGAGTACGAGTACGAGGCTGCAGTCCCCAGCGGTGCCCCCGCCGCCGTTCCCGCGATCGCTCCCGATCAGCTGGCCGGGCTGAGCATCACACCCGCCCCGACCGAGACCGCCACGGCAGTCGGCATGACGCACGCCGAACTGCTCCGGCTGGCGACCGACCCGTGCTGGACCGAGGGTCCACCCACCGTACTCATGCACTCCCCACACACATGGGACGCGCTCACGTACGAGATGTGGGTTCCACTGCTGCAGGCAGGCGAGGTCGTGCTCGCCCCGGTCGGCGATCAAGCCGTTCGCGCCGTTCGTGCCGATGACGATCTTCCTCAGCTCGGCCGGCTGGTCAAGCAGCACGGCGTGACGCGCATGCGGGTCGCGGCCGGCATGGTCGGCCGGATCGCCCAGCAGAGCCCTGAGGACTTCGCCGACCTCGACGAACTGTGGATCGCAGCAGGCACCCCGGCGCAGGACGCCGCCCGCCTGCGCGCCGCCGTACCCGAGGTCGCGCTCGTCAGCACCTACGGCTCCAGCGAGACCTCCATACTCACCACCCGTCACCGGATCACGGCCGACGACCCTGAGCTTCTAGTCCCGATCGGGCGTGCGTTGGCGGGTCTGGGTGTGTATGTGCTCGACGGGGCACTGCGGTTGGTGCCTGAGGGTGTGGCGGGGGAGCTGTACATCTCTGGTGTCGGGGTGGCAAGGGGTTATGTGGGGCGGCGCGGGCTGACGGCGCATCGATTCGTCGCCGACCCGTTCGCCGGCGGCGGGACCCGGATGTACCGCACCGGTGATCTCGTGCGGTGGAACGCCGACGGAGAACTGGTGCTCGCCGGCCGCACCGACGCCGATGGGACGGCCCCTGATTCCCCGGCGGAGCACGGCCAGGCGCAGTCGGACGCACCGGAGCGGCGTGCGCGTACGCGTCACGAGCAGGTGCTGTGCGACGCGTTCGCCGAGGCGCTCGGACTCGACTCGGTGGGGCTCGACGCCGACTTCTTCGAGCTCGGCGGCTACTCGATCGTCGCGATGCGCCTCGTCGAGCAGTTGCGCCGGGAGCTGAAGACCGAAGTGAGGATCCGCGACGTCTTCGAGGCCCCGACGCCCGGACTGCTCGCCGCACGCCTCGCCGGAACCGACGAGCCACCCGAGCACGAGCCCGAGCACGACCGGTTCGCCGCCACGTTGCCGCTGCGGCGCGGCGATCAGGGGCCGGGGATGTTCTGCATCCATCCCGTCGCAGGCCTGAGCTGGAGCTACGCGGGACTGCTGCCGTACGTGCCGCCGCAGCTGGCGGTCTACGGCCTGCAGTCGCGCGGCCTGTCCGACGAGAACGACCCACTGCCCGGGGACGTCGACGAAATCGTGGCCGACTACCTCGACCGGATCCGCCGCACGCGACCGCAGGGGCCGTACGTGCTCCTCGGCTGGTCGTTCGGCGGCAACCTGGCGCAGATTCTCGCGGCCCGGCTCCAGGAACAGGACGAGCAAGTACTGCTGGTTCTCCTGGACGCGGATCCCGCGGTGAGTGACCTCGCCGTGCGCGACACGCGAGGATGGGCGGCACAGGCGCTGCTGGGACTGGCCGGACACGACTGCGACGCGCAAGGCTGCGACGCCCCCGGCTGCCGTCCCCAGGACCTGTCCGCCCACGTCGCGGACGTACTCGGGCAACCGCACAGTCGGCTCTCCGCGATCCCCGCCGCTCGCATACCGCGGGTCCTCCAGGTGATCGCCAACAACATGCGCGTGTCCGCCTCGCTACGGCAGGCCCGTTTCCCGGGGGAGAGCGTGGTGTTCATCGCCACCCGCTCCAGGCCCGATCCGCAGGCTGTGGCCGGAGCCTGGCGGCAGTATCTGAGCCCGTCGACGCAGGTCCACCCGATCGACGCCACACACAACGATATGACCGAGCCGGACACCCTGGCCGAACTGGGCAAAGTGTTGATCCCGGCCATCGAACAGTTCGCCGCGCAGAGCGCGGACCTTCTCAGGAGGCAACGATGAGCAACCCGTTCGAAGACGAGAACGCCCGCTATCTCGTGCTCGTCAACAACGAGGGCCAGCACTCGCTGTGGCCGGAGTTCGCACAGGTCCCGGGAGGCTGGGAGCCCGTCTGCGGGCCGGACAGCCGTGACGCGTGCCTCGCGTACGTCGAGACCCACTGGACCGACCTTCGCCCGCTGAGCCTGGTGCGCCGCATGCAGGAGATAGAGGACATGCAGGACATGGACAAGTCGCCGGAGAAGTCCGCGCTCAGCTGAAGGGAACAAGCGGTGCTGACGACCGCAGCCGGCCCCGGTGCCGCCGACCTGGGCGACCCGCACCTCTACCAGAGCGCGGACCGCTATCGCATGTGGGAGGAGCTGCGCGGGGAGAACAGGGCGATCTGGACCCCGCCCGGCACCTCGCCCGGCGGATTCTGGTCCGTCTTCTCGCATCAGGCGTGCTCGGAACTGCTCGCGCCGAGCTCGCCCTTCACCTCCGAATACGGGATGATGATCGGCTTCGACCGCGGCCGTCCGGACAAGGCCGGCGGCACGATGCTGGTCGCCAGCGAGGGCGAGCGGCACAACCAGCTCCGCCGCCGCATCGCCCCGTTCCTCTCGCGCACGTCAGCGACATCCCTGTCGGCATTCATGGGCCTGGAGGTGCGCGACATCCTGGAGCGACTGCGCGACGGCGAGAGCGCGCCACCAGGCGCCGGCACCCCGGACGGCTCGAGCGCGACCGGACCGGACATCGCCTCGCAGGTCGGCTCCCGCCTGCCCGCCGCCGTGGTCTGCGAGCTCCTCGGCATCCCGGCGAGCGACCGCGAGCTGGTCGTCGACCTGACCAACCACGCCTTCGGCGGCGAGGAGCCCGCGTTCGCCGACATGGACCCCTCGGAGGCGCACACAGAGATCCTGAGCTACTTCATGGACGCCATCACGCGCCGCCGCGCCGAGCCGGGCGAGGACCTGGTGACGGCGCTGCTGGCCGACGGCTACCTCGACGACGGCGAGATCCTGATCAACTGCGACAACGTCCTGATCGGAGGGAACGAGACCACCCGGCACGCCGTGACAGGATGCTTTCATGCCCTCGCCCAGAACCCGGACATCCTGCCCGCCCTGCGGGCCGACCCCGCCCTGATCCCCGCAGCCGTGGAGGAAATCCTGCGCTGGACCTCGCCAGCGATGCACGTCCTGCGCGTCTCCACCCGCCCAACGGTCATCGCCGGCCAAGACGTCGACGAGGGCGTCCCCGTAGTCGCCTGGCTCCCCGCCGCAAACCGCGACCCCACCGTCTTCCCCAACCCCGACGAACTGCGCCTAGACCGCCACCCGAACCGCCACCTCGCCTTCGGCAACGGCCTGCACCACTGCCTCGGCGCCGCACTCGCCAGAGCCGAACTCGCCGTCCTCCTCGAAGCACTCGCCGAAACGCTGGACGGCGTCGACCTCGCGGAAGCCCCACAATGGATGAGCGTCAACCAGGTGCAGGGCTACCGAAGCCTTCCCGTCACCCTGCACTGGCGCTGAATCCCGCGGGCGGCAGGCCCGGCTACGCCCGTCCCGCGCATCAGTGGCCGTTCCGCCTCAGCGCGGCGTTCGAGCCGAGCCCGGACGTGAAGACGTATGTTGACGTCAGTACGCCGCTGGCCCAGTATGAGCTCGCCTGTCGCGGAGATCTCGGGTGCCGACGTCGTCGTCGCCGGCACCGGGGCGGACCCGCGGAGAACCAACCCGGAAAGGCGACCATTCACGGCAAAACCGACGCGCTCCGCGAAAGCAGCCCGTCCTCCCAAGGCATCGACTCGCGCAGGATCACGGCGTTCCTGGACGCGCTCGAGGCCGAGCCGGGGATCGAACCGCACAGCCTGATGATTCTGCGGCACGGGAGCGTCGTGGCACAGGGCTGGTGGGCTCCGTACACCGCCGATCGCAGGCAACTGCTGTACTCGCTGAGCAAGAGCTTCACCGCGGCGGCCGCGGCCTTCGCCTGCGCCGAGGGCAGGCTGCGCCTCGACGATCCGGTGGTCGCCTACTTCCCGGAGTTCGAGGCGGAGATCACCGATCCGCGCAGCCGGCGGATCCTCGTGCGACACGTGCTGTCGATGGCGAGCGGGCACCGGGAAGAGCAGTGGGACGACGCCGTGGACCGAGACCCGGCCGAGCCGGTGCGCGGCTTCCTGCTGAGCGGGCCGGACGGCGAGCCCGGCAGCGTCTTCGCCTACAACCAGCCGTGTACGTTCACGGTCGCCTCGATCGTGCAGCGGGCGGCGGGAGAGCGACTGGTCGACTACCTGCGTCCTCGTCTGTTCGAGCCGCTCGGCATCGGCGAGGTGGCGTGGCAGGAGTATGAGCGGGGGCGCGATCTCGGCTTCACCGGGCTGCACGCGACGACGGACGCGATCGCCCGGCTGGGACAGCTCTATCTCCAGCGCGGTGTGTGGAACGGCGTCCGGCTGTTGCCGGAGGAGTGGGTCCAGCAGGCGACGCGGGCGCAGGTCGCCAACGGGCTGGACGGGGGGTCGGACTGGTCGCAGGGCTACGGTTTCCAGTTCTGGATGTCCCGGCACGGCTTCCGCGGCGACGGCGCGTACGGACAGTACTGCTTGATCCTGCCGGAACAGGACGCGGTGGTCGCCATGACGTCGCAGACCGCCGACATGCAGCGCGTGCTCGATCTGGCCTGGGAGCACCTGTTGCCGGCCTTCGACGGCGAGGGCCCGGCCGCCGCCGGCGCCGAGACGGCGGAGCAGGCCGACGCGTCCCTGGCCCGCCGCCTCGGCGAACTGGCCCTGCCGCCGCGCACGGGCGCCCCGGCGCCGTGCGAGGTGGCCGACACCGCCGCGGCGGACGGTCTCGTCTTCTCGGCCGAGGCGGACGGCGCAGGGCAACCGGTCTCCCGGCTGCACCTGGAGCAGAGCCCTGATAAGTCGGGCGACTGGAACCTCGTGATCACGGAGGACCCCGGCCGCGTCGATCCGTCCGATGCCGGATACGAGGATTTTCCGCGCGGCACGTTGACGCTGCGGCTGACCCCGGGCGGCGGCTGGACCGTGTCCGCGCCGGACGAGATCCCGACCGCGGTGAGCGGCGGCTGGGTCGATGCGAACACGCTCGGTTTCGACGTGCTGTTCCTCGAGACGCCGCATAGCGTCCACGTGACCTGCGACATCGCACGGGGCACGGTCGACTCTCGCTTCAGCACCGTGCCGCTCGGCACCCACACCCTGACCCGGCTCCGCGCGCCGCGGATAGCGTGACGACTCCCACTCGAGAACGGCGGCAAAGCGGGGGCGGAGGGGAAGGCCGCAGCGGCCTTCCCCTCCGCCGGCTCTCCGGTTCAGAAGTTCACAGGAGTGCCCCCTGTGCGCTGGAGCCCAGGTAGTCCGCGTCGCCGGCGAACGTGGCCGTGTAGCTCAGGCCGAGGTTGAACAGCTGCCCCAGGACTCCGCCGGTGCACGTGGCGGCGCCGGTCGGGCCGGTCACGGCCTGGCACACGATGGCCTTCTGGCCGAGCAGGTTCGTGGTCGTGAACGTGATCGTCTCCCCGGCCAGGGCCTGACCGGAGCCGGTCGTCAGGGTTGCGACGAGGTTCGGCAGCGTGGCGAGCACCGGTTGGGCGACGATGGTGGTCGGTACTCGGCTCACCGTGTAGACGAGGGCTGCGGAGGCGGAGCCGGTGAAGGCGGGCTCGCCTCCGTAGACCGCCGTGACGGTGTGCGAGCCCGGACTCAGGCTGTTCGTGGTGTAGGCAGCCCCGCCTGCTGCGTTCAGACTGGCCGTGCCGAGTGCGGTCGAGCCGTCCAGGAACGTCACCGTGCCCGCGGGCGTACCCGTTCCGCCGGGCACGGGCGAGACGGTGGCCGTGAAGGTGACGGACTGTCCGTACGTCGAGCCACCGGCCGGGCTGACGACCAGTGCGGTGCTCGTCGCCTGCTGGAGCGAATAGCTGATGACGACTTCGGCCGCTTGGGACGTGGCAACGGCGGCCGTGTAGGTGGCGACCGCCGCATAGCTCGAGCCGGCTCCGCCGCCTGCGGCAGTGCCGCTGGAGGTGGAGCCTCCGCC
>NZ_JAGSOG010000750.1 GCF_018139695.1 Actinospica durhamensis
GCCGTACACCATCTGCGGTCCTCCGAGGTCGAGCGGGAACAGCTCTGGTCGAACGCGCAGTTGATGCACCGACTGCTGAACGAGCGTGGCATCCCCTTCATTTCGGACCAGACGCACATCGTGTCCGTCATGGTGGGGGACGAGGCCGTGTGCAAGCGGATGTCCGCGCTGCTGCTTGACCGGCACGGAATCTACGTGCAGGCGATCAACGCGCCGAGCGTGCGGGTCGGTGAGGAGATCCTGCGGGTCGCCCCCGGAGCCGTGCACACCGCCGACGACGTACGCGAATTCGTCGACGCTCTGAGCCAGGTCTGGGAGGAAGTGGGCTCCGCCCGCGTGCCGGCGACCCCGGCCGCTCTCTGATCCGTCCACGTCAAGATGTGCGGGCCACGGCTACGCCGGCCAGATGTGCGGACTCCGGTTCTCGGGGAGGGCGGTGTGTCTTTGA
>NZ_JAGSOG010000751.1 GCF_018139695.1 Actinospica durhamensis
GTATCGCACCGGCGATCTCGGCTGCTACTGGTCAGATGGCACAATCGAGTTCCTCGGTCGTCGCGACAAGCAGGTCAAAGTCGGAGGATATCGCATCGAGCTGGGCGAAATCGAAAGCGCGCTCAGCCAGCTGGCGGGGGTGAAACAAGCAACCGTTTTGGCGATCGGCGAAAAAGAAAAAACGCTGGCGGCATACGTTGTTCCTCAGGGCGAGGCTTTTTGCGTTACCGATCATCGGAACCCGGCACTGCCGCAGGCGTGGCACACGCTTGCGGGAACGTTGCCCTGTTGCGCCATCTCGCCAGAGATCTCCGCAGAACAGGTAGCCGATTTCCTTCAGCATCGCCTGCTAAAACTGAAGCCGGGTCACACCGCTGGCGCCGATCCTCTCCCCCTGATGAACTCACTCGCTATCCAGCCGCGCTGGCAGGCCGTGGTGGAACGCTGG
>NZ_JAGSOG010000752.1 GCF_018139695.1 Actinospica durhamensis
GGCCTGGAGCTCCTCGGTGGTGGCTCCGACCTTGCTCTCCTCGTACCCGTCGAGGATCTGCCGCGCGAACACACCCGCCTCGATGATCTGGGACAGCTCGACTTCCTTGGCGGCGTCGAGCAGCGGCGTGCGCGCGATCTCGTCGAGGTACATGCCGACCAGGTCGCGATCGGCGATCTCGCCGCTGTGGGCGCGAACACTGCTTGCCGAGTCGACCGTCTCGCCTGCGGCGGACTGACGACGGGCGACGGCACGGGTTGCCATGCGTGCTCCCTTGCGATGGTGAGGTCAGCGGGTGGTCCTGCGGACGTCAGGCACGTTCGTCAGGCCCTTCCGGACTCTGGTCGGGTGCCCTGCATCCATGGGAAACAACGACTGGAATCCGGACAGAATTCCCACCCGTCCCGCAATTTTTCTGATCATGCAGTACCCTGTCCGCCCACACAG
>NZ_JAGSOG010000753.1 GCF_018139695.1 Actinospica durhamensis
ATCAAGGCACGCTATCCGGAGGCCAGGCTGATCTTCAATCGCGGCTTTGAAATCCTGCCGCAGGTGCACGACCTCGCCTATGCGGTGGCGTTTGAATCGCTGTATCGCGGCTGGGACCAGGGCAGCAAGCAGTACAAGCAAGTGAACGATGCGGACCGCGAATGGCTGATGGGCCATGTACGCAAGATTCGCGACGAGTACCGCCTGCCGGTTATCGCCATCGACTACTGCCCGCCGACCGACCGTGCCTGCGCGCGGGAAACGGCCAAGCGCATCAAGGCGCAGGGCGTGGTGCCGTATGTGACCGATCCAGACTTGTCGACCATTGGCGTGGGGCGCATCGAGGTGTTGCCGCGCAAGGTGTTGATCCTGCAGGACCGCGACCCGCGGACCACCATTGACACCAGCGAGGGCGTGCGCTTTGTGGCCACGCCGCTCAATTTTCT
>NZ_JAGSOG010000754.1 GCF_018139695.1 Actinospica durhamensis
GTCCCTTGGGGTTGCCCTTGCGCACGATGAACGAGTCGAGCATCTGGTAGTCGGGGTCGGAGAAGATGACCTGTTCGCAGCGGTCGGGGTTGATGTACATCCCCGCGGCCACGACGTCGAACTGCTGGGAGTTCAGCCCCGGGATCAGCGAGCCGAACTCGGTCGGCACGGGCTGGACCCGGTCCACGCCCAGCCGCTTGAAGATGACCCTGGCCAGCTCCGGTGCCTCGCCGGTGAGTTCACCGTCCTTGTTGATGTAGCCGAAGGGTATTTCCCCGGCGATGCCCAGGCGGACGACGCCCGTCGCCCTGAGGCGGTCCAGCAGGTCACCGCCGTTCGTGCCGGCCTCGGTGGGGACGCGGGAACAGCCCGCGGCACCCAGCGCGCCGAGCGCCGCGACCCCCGCGAGCAGCGACCGGCGTGAGGGCCCGGAGGGTTTCCGGTG
>NZ_JAGSOG010000755.1 GCF_018139695.1 Actinospica durhamensis
CCACACTCCCGCGACCGACGCCCGGCAGGCCGATCCCTTCCCGGTCAAGGGGATGGACGCGGTCGTCTTCGCCGTGGGCAACGCCAAGCAGGCGGCGCACTACTACTCCACCGCCTTCGGCATGAAGCTGGTCGCCTACTCCGGACCGGAGAACGGCAACCGCGAGACCGCCGCGTACGTCCTGGAGAGCGGCTCGGCCCGCTTCGTGTTCACCTCGGTGGTCAAGCAGTACACCGAGTGGGGCGCCTTCCTCGCCGACCACGTGGCCGCGCACGGCGACGGCGTCATCGACCTCGCCCTCGAGGTGCCGGACGCACGCGCCGCGTACGCCTACGCCGTCGAGCACGGCGCCCGCCCGGTCGCCGAGCCGTACGAGCTCAAGGACGAGCACGGCACGGTCGTGCTGGCCGCGATCGCCACCTACGGCAGGACCCGCCACACCC
>NZ_JAGSOG010000756.1 GCF_018139695.1 Actinospica durhamensis
ACCATGCCCAGCATGCGGATGCCGGCAGCGGCCACCATGCCGAACATCACGATGCCTGCGCCACCCAGCACGTATTGCGGCACCGATGCCACCACGTACGACAGCTTCGGAAACAGCCCCAGCACGATCAGCAACACCCCGCCGGCGGCCGCCACATAGCGCGAACGCACGCCCGTGATCGACACCAGCCCGATGTTCTGCGAGAACGACGTATGCGGGAACGTGTTGAACACCCCGGCCACCACCGTCGCCAGGCCGTCAGCGCGCAGGCCGTTGGTCAGTTCATTGCGCGAAATCGGCTTGCCGACCACGTGCGCCAGCGCGAGGAACATGCCAGTCGATTCCACCAGCGTGATCACGATCACGATGCACATCGAGATGATGGCCGACAGCTCGAACTTCGGCATGCCGAAGTAGAACGGCGTCACCAGCGTCACCAGGGG
>NZ_JAGSOG010000757.1 GCF_018139695.1 Actinospica durhamensis
GTGGTCCCTGCTCGTGCTCCGACGGGGCGGCCGTGTCCTCGTCCGTCCGCTCCCGGCGGGTGCGCCGGTCTCCGACCGGGCGTCCGTGGGAGCTGACCAGCTTGGGTGCCCTCCGGCGGGGCAGCGGGACCGGGGCGCTCGTCCGGTCGTCCTCGCCCCGGTCGTCCCCCTCACGGGTGCCGGGGGTCTGCTGATGCTGCTCGCGGTGGCGCCCGGGCCGCTCGTCCTCGGAGCGGGTGAGGGAGCGGTGGGGGCGGAAGAGGCCGCCGTGGCCGCTGTCCTCGTCGCCCAGCGCGCCGGGGAAGTCGTCGAGGGCGTCCAGGTCGACCGGGGATTCCAGTTCCACCGGTCCGTCCAGCAGCGAGGCGGGCAGCCCGGGCCGTTGCACGGGCGTCCGGGAGAGCGCGGCGTCGCGGCTCCGCCCCTTCTTCCCGTCCTCGGCC
>NZ_JAGSOG010000758.1 GCF_018139695.1 Actinospica durhamensis
GCTGCGCGCAGGGCCCGTAGCTCGCCCGGGGAGGTGATGCTCTTCGTCCGGGGCGCGGTGACGTGGGCGGCTTCGAACGCGGTGGCCATGACGGCTTTGTTCCGTGCTGCGGTGGCGTGTTCGGGGTCGTTGCCGGGCAGGCCGAGGGCTGCGCATGCATGGGCGGCCAAGTCGGTGAGGTACTCGTTGACGGTGAGCAGGGCCTTGGCGCCGATCCGGTGACTGTAGGCGGTGATGTCCTTCAGGGCCTGGCTGGGCCGGGTGAAGTCGGTGATCAGGCAGCCTGCCAGGAGCCGGTTGAGACCGTCGGAGTAGGTGGCGTGGGTGGCGGCGTCGGTGATGGCGTGCACCAGGTGGCCGGAGGCGGCCGCGGTCCGGGCCAGTTGCTCGGACTCGGGGCCGGCCGCTTCCAGCAGCAGGACCGGCACGTTCACCGGTAGTC
>NZ_JAGSOG010000759.1 GCF_018139695.1 Actinospica durhamensis
GACGAACACCAGGCCCCCGGGCGTGCAGGCCAGCGTGGCCAGGTCGGTGTAGATGCGCTTCACGCAGCCGATGCCGGTGAGCGGGTAGGTGCACTGCGCGACGATCTTCGGCTGGCCCTGCTTGGTGAGCAGGTCCATCATCACCCAGGTCTGCTTGGCGCCGATCGCGAGGTCCATCGCGCCGCCCACGGCGGGGATGGCGCCGGGCTCGCCGGTGCTCCAGTTGGCCAGGTCGCCCGTGGCCGACACCTGGAAGGCGCCCAGCACGCAGATGTCCAGGTGGCCGCCGCGCATCATCCCGAAGCTGTCGGCATGGTGGAAGTACGCGCCGCCCGGCAGCAGGGTGACGGGCTGCTTGCCCGCGTTGATCAGGTCGTAGTCCTCCTCGCCGGCGGCCGGCGCCGGGCCCATGCCCAGGATGCCGTTCTCGCTCTGCAGGAT
>NZ_JAGSOG010000075.1 GCF_018139695.1 Actinospica durhamensis
CGCTTCCACCGCGTCGACCCCCGCCGCGCCCCCCTGCTCGACCTCACCGCCGCCGCCCAGCGCGCCGGCGACGTGGAAGGCGCCCACCTCGCCGCCGCCCTCGCCGTCGAGGCCGAACTCAACCGCGGCCGCGCCGAGCCCATCCCGATGAACATCGACGGCGCCACCGCCGTCATCTACGCAGAACTCGGATTCCCCCCGCCCCTCGCCCGCGGCCTGTTCGTCCTGAGCCGCAGCATCGGAATCCTCGCCCACGCCTGGGAAGAGAGCCAGTCCGGCATCCGCAACAAGGGCCCGATCCCACGCGACCTGCTCCCGAGCTACCGCGCCCCGGAGGCGTAGCGGTTCCCGTCCCGGTGACGCGGTGACGCGGCGAGGCGGTCCGTGGTTCACACGTGCTTGGCCGCGGATTCCCAGAGACCCGCGCCCGCGGCCTCTTTGAGGACCTCTTTCGCTGAGCCGGCCCCGGACAGGAGGGTGAGCAGCGAAGTGAGGATCAGCGGGAGGCGATAGTCGGCCGTCTCGGCGAGCCCGGGAAGGTGGGGTGCCGCCAGCGCGACGGCGCACAGTGCCACCGCTATGAGGCTTCTGTTGAGCCACCACCGCATCCGGCGCGGGGGTACCTGGGGCGCCCGCTGCAGGATCTCTTCCCACTGCCCCGCACTCGCGTCACGCAGCGCGGCGACGAGAGCGACGCGAACGCGATAAAGGTCGCGTGCGTCGCGGACGTGCAACAGTTCGTCGGCGTGAATGCGCATCAGGGCGGCGATGCGCAGGCGATCGCTGCGGGCTTCCCGCTTGCCGTGAAGGTCTCGAACACCGATGGCAGCCCGTGAGATCGGGTCCGCCTCGATCTGCCGCGCGGCCGTGAGCAGCGCCGCACGCGCCGGACGTATCGCGGATACGGGCGTCCCCGCGCCACGCGCGACGGAGTCGAGGGCGACGGCGGCGTGGAGCAGGCTCCAGATGATGAAGTCGCCCCAGCATGCCCGGGCGACGATCCACCGTCGATAGAGGCGGACGAAGACGAGGTGACCCACGACTTCGATGAGCATGCCGGAGAGGAAGAGTGTCAGCCCCAGAGAAAGGTCTGACGACAGATCCCGCGTCGAAGGATGATGAGAGTTCGTCATCTTGGTAAGTCGGTAGGCCACGAGAACGATCACCGCTAACGTGGATAAGCCCCCCAGAACGGTGAGGCAGCCCAAAGGGGGAGATTCCAGGAAGTCACCGGGCTCCTCGATCGTGGGCAGAGCTCCGACGTGAAGAATCCGTGTCGAGAGTTTCCAGCCGCTCACCCTGAGCCTGCGCGCACCGATCGCCGAGACCGGGACGCCTATCGTGCCCATGGTGTAGCCCCATGTCAGCATGGCGGGCGGCAGCAGAATGAGGAACGTGTCGCCCCCGGCGCCCGGCCGAAGCGTGTGGATCTCGATGTAGGCGATGGCCACCACGGCCAGCCACAGTCCCGCGCTCGTGGCGTTTCCGGCGAGGAACCAGGCCCGCAGTTGCCGCTCGTCCGGCCGCAGACGGGTGGCAGCTTCGGCCAGCGCGCGCTTGATGGGCACGGCGGCCGCCTCACCGACCCTGGGAATGACGAAGTCCGGAAACTCGGAACCGGCCTCCGCGCGCTCCATGCCGCCCTCCGGCCCGCCCACCGAGCCTCCCCTCGCGCAAGACTTTCAGTACTCTACATCCGGCTGGGCGGCCGCCATGGCCGGCGACGGACATGCCGCGTCCGTGCACGGCCGATCCGACGGGCCGTGCACGGACGCGATCAGGCGGCTGAGATCACTGGGCGGTGGAACCCGACCGGTCGGCCGTCACTTGCAGAACGGCGTCTCGCCCATCGCCGACTTGATGCCGTTGACCAGGAGCGTCTGGAACTCCTGGGCGCCGGGGAAGGTGGAGTTCGCCTCCCAGTCGCCGGCGTCGTGGCCCAGGGTGGTGAGCCAGGCTCGGCCGCCGTCGTAGTACTGGCACCAGGCGACCGGGTGGTCCGCGCCCATGCCGGGTTCGCCGTAGTAGCCGACCGGGGGGTCGGTGGCCATGGTCTTCTCGTTCACCGTTGCCAGGACCTTGACGTCGGTGGGCTCGGTGGTGAGGTTGTACCACTCGTCCTCGCCGGTCCACGAGGACGGCAGTGCCTTGTCGGAGCTGTCGTTGTGGGTGGTGAGGTTGACCGTTGCGGTCTGCTCGGGGCCGTGGTCCATGAGCTGGGCGTTGCCGAGCAGGCCCAGGTACCAGTTCCAGTTGTAGTTGGTGCCGAAGGCGTTGTGGACGCCGATGAACGCGCCGCCTGCCTCGATGTACGTGCGCAGCGAGGTCTGGCCGGGGTCGTCGAGGACGGTGCGCGAGGTGAAGAACAGGATCGCGTTGTACTTCAGCAGGGTCGCCGGGCTGGAGAACACGCTGGTGTCCTCGGTCCAGTCGACCGAGAAGCCGTTCTCCTGGCCCAGCCGGATCATCGCGTTCTGCACCACGTTCGCCGCGGTCAGGGTCGGGTCAAGGCCCGGGCCGAGGGCGGGGCCGAGGTCGGCGTGGCGCGGGCCGGCGGTCTTGGTGAACACCAGGACGTGGTAGCCGTTCTTGGCCGGGTCGAAGTCGTACCAGGCGTGGTAGCACAACGGGTCGGTGCCGCGGCAGACCCCGAACTGCGGGTCCACGCCGGCGGCGTAGTAGAGCGTCCCGCCGTCGCCGCTTCGGTCCGGGTCCGCGGTAGCCAGGGTCGAGCCGGCGAACAGGGCGCCGGCCACGACCATGAGCATGGCCGCGACCACGCCGCCGCGCCGGGCCCGGCTCGGGCCCGCCCCCGGAGCCGCCGCCTTCGCCGCCCGCGCGCGGCGTCTGAACAGGGATATCAGCATCCTTGACTCGCAATCCTCCACGATCATGGTCCGCAGGGTGGACCCGATCTTCCGTTTTATTGAGCCGACATGCGGGGGCAACGGTAGCGTCACAGCTCTGATAGCGGAAGTCTTGCGAGCTTTGAGATGCGGCGCTAACGTGCGTCCATCTGACGGAACCAATGAACTGCTAGACGGACTGCCCGGGTGATCCGGTTCGGTTCCGTCCGGCATGTCTGGGAGGACTCGGAACGACATGGAACGACGCACATTCCTCACCGGCGCGGCCGTCACCGCGGCGAGCGCGACCGTGAGCGTGGCGGTGTCCTCGAACGCGCGGGCCGCCGACGCGAAGTCCCCGCTCGCCACGCCCGTACCGGTCCAGCCCCCGTCGCTCGCGGCCCCCGGCGCCGACTGGCCCAAGGTCGGCGGGGACCTCGGGAACAAGAACTATTCGACGCTCGCCCGGATCAACCGCAACAACGTCGGCAAGCTCGGCGGCGCTTGGCTCACCCACCTCGAGGGCGGCAGCACCACCCAACCCCAGCAGTGCACGGTGGTCGCCGCCAACGGGGTGCTCTACGTTCAGAGCACCCAGCAGAACGTCTTCGCCGTGGACGGACGCACCGGCGCCGTGCTGTGGAAGACGAACGTCGGCACCTCACAGACGAACATGCGCGGTGTCGCCCTCGGCGAGGGCCTGGTGTTCTCCGCCTCCGGCGCGAACATCCTCTACGCGCTCGACCAGTCCACCGGCGCCGTCGTGTGGCAGACCCAGCTGATGACCGAAGGCGCGAGCGGCACGGGCGGCGACGGCGGCTGTGGCACCAACACGGGTGAGTGCGGCGGCACCGTGGGCACCCTCGCCGGAGCCGTCGTGTACTGGGACGGCCTGGTGTACATGGGCATGCAGGGCTCCACCGCCGGAGCCCGCGGCCGCGCCTACGCCCTGGACGCCAAGACCGGCGAGCTCGTCTGGACCTTCTGGAGCGTGCCCGGCCCCGGCGAGTTCGGCAACGACACCTGGGCCGGCGAGAGTTGGCAGACCGGCGGCGCGGTGTGCTGGCTGCACCCGGCGATCGACCCGGACACCTCCACCGTCTTCTGGTGCTTCGGCAACCCGTATCCCCGCACCGACGGCTCCAGCCGCGAGGGCACCAACCTGTTCGCCAACAGCCTCGTCGCCATCGACGCCAAGACCGGCACGCGCAAGTGGCACTTCCAGTCCGTCCACCACGACATCTGGGACCTCGACAACGAGATGTCCCCGCTGCTGCTCGACCTGAAGATCGACGGCCGCACCCGCAAGGTCGTGGTCTACGGCAGCAAGGCGGGGATGTTCTACATCCTCGATCGCAACACCGGCGAGGCCGTGCACGGCATGGAAGAGCGCGCCGTCCCGCAGCAGGCCGAGCAGCTGACCTGGCCCACCCAGCCGTTCCCCGGCGGCGAACCCTTCGTCCCGCACCAGTTCCCCAGCCAGGACAACACGACCAAGCCCGTACCCTTCTATCCCTTCGGCGGGATCTTCTCCACCTTCTGGGACCGCGCCACCATCCTGTACCCCGGAGCCGGCGGCGGCGCGGACTGGGCCGCGTACTCCTTCAGCGAGTCCACCGGCTACGTCTACGCCCCCTACGGCCTGATCAACTCCTCCTACTCCAACGCCGACGACGGCCGCGTCAACACCGCCCGCCCCCTCGGCCAGTACAACAGCGGCGGCTTCGCCGCGGTCGACCCGCGCACCAACACCGTCGTGTGGCAACGCCCGCACTCCTCCGCCCTCTCGCACGGCACCGGATTCCTCAGCACCGCCGGACGTCTGCTGTTCCGCGGCAGCCTCGACGGGGTCCTGAGCGCGCTCGACGACGAGTCCGGCGAGGAGCTGTGGACCTTCCAGTGCGGCGCCGGCGCCAACACCTGCCCGGTCAGCTACCAGATCGACGGCGAGCAATACGTCGCGATCTTCGCCGGCGGCAACGCCCTGCCCTACCCCGACATCCCCAAGGGCGACTACCTCTGGGCCTTCAAGCTCGGCGGTACGGTCACGCCCGCCGCGACCCCCACTCCGCCCAAGGCCCGCAACGACATCCAGGCCGCCGCCGTCACCGGCTCCGTCGCCGGCTACACCGTCACCCTCGGCCGCATCTGGAGCACCTCCACCGGCGCCCCGGGCACCACCGAGAACCTCGTGTCCACCTCGTCGATGGCGCCGCAGAACCTGCACGTCTCCGTCGGCGACACCGTCACCTTCACCAATCCCGCCACCAACGCCAACGCCCACGGCGCCGTCTCGTTCTTCGAGCACGAATTCGACTCCGGCCTGCTGATGCCGGGCCAGTTCTTCACCCACACCTTCGCCACCGCGGGCGAATACTTCTTCAACGACCCGGTCTTCCCGCAGGCGACCGGGAAGATCGTCGTCAGCTGAGCTGTGACCAGTCGTCGGCGAACGCAGCCGACCGGACGCCGCCCGCGGTTCCTGGACTGTGGTCCAGGACCGCGGGCGACGCGTTGCGCGGGAATGTCGCCGGAGGCGTTCAGCTCGGGGACGCAGGTGTCCGGGCGCCCGACGACGTCGAGGTCGTAGATCTCGCCGTTCTGCTGGGGCTGTCCCGTCCCTCCGCTGCCGCTGCCGCTGCCGCTTCGCGTGCGCGTCAGTGTGCTGAGACGTTGCTCCGCACCGCGCCGTGCCCGGCGGCGAGCTGCTCCTGGACGCCGCGGGCGAACGCGGCCCGGTAGGCGCTGGGCGTGATGCCCGAGCGCCGGACCAGGTGCTGGCGCAGCGAATCGGCGGTGCCCAGGCCGCTGTGGTGCGCGACCTGCTCCAGCGACAGGTCCGTGGTCTCCAGCAGTTCGCGCGCCCGCTCGAGCCGCTGGTGCAGCAGCCACTGCAGCGGGCTCATCCCGGTCTCCGCCTGGAACCGGCGGGTCAGTGTACGTACGCTGCTGTGGCTCTCCCGGGCCAGATCGGTCAGGCTCAGCGGCTCGTGCAGCCGGCCCAGCGCCCAGTCCCTGGTCCGGGCGAAGGGGTTCTTGCCCTCGGGCGGCAGCGGGGAGGAGATCACCTGGGCCTGCCCGGCCGGACGCACCGGGCCGGCCACCATCACCCGGGCCACCTGGTTGGCCACGGCGCTGCCGTAATCCGTGCGGATCATGTGCAGGCACAGCTCCACCGCGGCGGTCAGCCCGGCCGAGGTGAGCACCGGTCCGTCCTGGTGGAAGAGCACGTCGGTGCGCACGTCCACCGCGGGAAAGCGGCGGCGCAGCTCTGGCGCGTGCTGCCAGTAGATGGTCACCGTGCGCCCGTCCACCAAGCCGGCCTGGGCCAGCACGAACACGCTGCCGCAGACGGACACGATCCGCTTGCCCGCCCGGCCCGCCTCGCGCAGCGCCCCGAGCAGCCGCGGATCGGCGCACTCCCGGCCGCCCTCGCCCACCACCATCACCGTGTCGGCGCGCTCCACCGCCTCGAGCCCGTGGCGCACCGTCAGCTCGAACCCGCCCGAACCGACCACCGCGCCCGGGTCCGCCGCGCAGATCTCCGTCTCGTAGCCGGGCCGCCCCGCGACGAGCACCTGCCCGAAGGCCAGCTCGGGGATGGACAGCTCGACCGTCGTGATCGGCGCGACCACGACCAGCGCGATCCGATGCATGGCCAGATCCTCCGGAATCTTGTCCCGCAGGCGGCTGCCGCCCACGACGCGCTTCCCGCACAGTCAGTACGAGACAGTCCGCCCGTCATCTTCGCCGATCGAACGCGTCCGTCCGGGCTCTTATTCCCCCGACACGCGTCCGCGCGGGCGCCGGGCGATGGCAACCAGGTAAAGGAAGGTTCTCACTCGTGCTCCCCTCCGAGAGCCGGCTCTCGCGGCGCTCCGACCTCCGCTTGGCCCTGCTCGCCTTCGCGCAGCTGATCGCGACCATCGACATCAACATCGTCTTCATCGCGCTGCCCGACATCGGCCGCCAACTCGGCTTCAACGCCGACTCGCTGCAGTGGGTGGTCAGCGCCTACGTCCTCGGACTCGGCGGGTTCCTGCTGCTCGGCGGACGCGCGGTGGACCGGTTCGGCCCACGCCGGATGTTCAGCCTCGCGCTGGCCCTCTACGCGATCTCCTCGCTGGCCGGCGGCCTGTCCCACGACCAGAGGCTGCTGGTGGCGGCGCGTTTCGTGCAGGGCCTCGGCGGCGCGCTGGTCACCCCGGCCACGCTCAAGCTGATCTACCTCAACTTCCCCGACCCGCGCGAGCGCACCCGCGCGGTCAGCGTCTGGGGCGCCGCGGGCGGCGCCGGCCTCTCGGTCGGCGCGATCCTCAGCGGCGTGCTGACCAACTACCTGGGCTGGTCCTGGGTGTTCTTCGTCAACGTCCCGCTGGCCCTGCTCGCCGCGGCGGCCGCGCCCAAGCTGCTCGAGCCCGACCCGCCCGCGGCCACCGAGGGCAGCTTCGACGTGCTGGGCGCGGTGATCACCACGGTCGGTATCAGTTCCATCGTGTTCGGCCTGGTGAGCGGGCCGATCTCGGGCTGGGGCTCGGCCCGCGCGGCCGGCTCGATGATCCTCGGCGCCGTCCTGCTCGCCCTGTTCGTCGCCCTCGAGGCGCGGTCCCGCGACCCGCTCGTCCCGCTGCGCATGTTCCGCAACCAGCATCTGCGCACCGTGATGATCGTGATCTTCCTGTTCCAGGGCGGACTGAGCTTCACCTACTACATGTTCACCACCTACCTGCAGGACGGCCTTTCCTACAGCGCGCTGGGCGCCGGGCTCGCGTTCCTCCCGCCGACCCTGGTCTCCATGGTCTCCGCACTCAAGGTCAACCCGTGGCTGGTGGGCCGGTACGGCGTACGCGCGGTCCTGGTCGGCGGCACGCTGCTGATCGCGGTCGGCCTCGCCGGGGTCACCGCGAGCCTGAGCGTGGGCGGCTCCTCCTGGTCCATGCTGCCCGGCGCGGTGGTCTGGGGCTTCGCCGGCGGCGCCGCGTTCCCCACCATCTTCGTCGCGGCCGCGCAGGGCGTCGCGCCGAAGGAGCAGGGCGTGGCGGCCGGCCTGGTCTCCACGTTCCGCCAGGTCGGCGGCGCGGTGGGCCTCGCGGTCCTGGTCGCCATCGCCACCGCGGGCCTGGCCACCGGAGCGCACGCGACGCCCTCGCTCAGCGGCGTCGTCTCCGGCATCCGCACCGCCGGCTGGGTCGCCACCGGGCTCACCGCGTTCGCCGCGCTGCTCGCGCTCCGGCTCGGCAAGCCGGTCCCGGCGCCGGCCCCGGCCCGGCCGCGCCGCCCGCCTCGGCCGAGCCGAGCCCCGCACAGAGCGCGACGGCATGATGATCGCGGAGCGCATCGCCGGCCAGATCCGCGCCGAGCGGGCCGGCTCGTAGCGAATCAGGGCACAGACGCGCACGGTCGGCCGCGGCGATGGACTCGCCGCGGCCGACGACGCGTCGGGGGGTGGTTACCGGAGGTCGTTCGCGTACGAGTCGGCGTAGTGGAACACGAGGTTCGCGTACGAGTTGGACTGGTTATAGGCCAGGACGGCGGACCACCATCCCGTGGCCGTCTCCAGGTTGCGGCCGTCGGCGCACAGATAGCGGCCCGCGGCGACCGCGGCGGCGTCGATGTTCTGCGGGTCGCTCCCGGCATCGGCGTACCGGTACCAGGTCTCGGGAAGCAGCTGCAGGGGCCCGACCGCGTGATCGTATACGGGGTCACCGGTGAGCGAGCCGTGATCCACCGCCGGCAGGTCCCGCCGGCCGGCCGAGCCGTCGAGCGCCGGCCCGATGACCGCCTTGGTCTCGGTGCCGTCCGCGGCAAGGGTGGCACCGCCGAACCGGCCCTGGTCGGATTCGACCATGCCTATCCCGGCCAGGGTGTTCCAGGCCAGATGGCAGCCGGGCGTCTCGCTCTGCAGCACGAGTTCGGCGTATCCGTAACCCTGGGCCGCGCGCGCCGGGATCCCGGTCGCGGCCGAGACCCCGGCCGCCCAGGAAGCGAGCAGCTGCGAAGCCGGCTGCGTGGACACCGGGCCCGTCCCCACGGACCGTGCGCCCGGTGTCGAGAACCCCGAAGCGATGTCAGGGCCCGATGGCCCCGTCACCGGGCTCGGCGCAGCCTGCGGCTGTTGCGCAACCGCCGCGGCCGACGAATCGGACCTGGCCGCCGCCGGCCGGGCGCCGGCGGCGGAACCCGCGAACAGCCACACGAGACTACCGACGATGCAGGCCAGCCCGACGCCGATCAACGCCGTGCCCGACAGCGCGGCTATGCGCCCGTTCGTCATCGGTACTGGGAGCCGTCGGTCGGCACGGAGGCCACGTTCTCGTTCACGTTCACGTCCCAGGTGATTGCGTTCATCTCCGGCGCTGCCCCCACACGAGCTTCGGTCCCTGTCCGCCCGACCCGACAGCCCCGAGCCGCACAGCCGGATACGCCTCGTCCGCTTGGATCCAGCCACACGCTACCAGTTGAGTTCGATCACCGCGTGGCCCGGATCGGGCCGACTCCTACGCCACCGCGGCTTCCCGCCAAGGCGAGGCGGCGTGCCGACGGCGGTCCTTCCCGCCACACGCACATGCGGCATACTCGAACCCTGATGTGAGCGAGAAAGGACGAACCCCGACATGCCGAACAACCCTGTACGCGACCTCGACGGCAAGGTGGCCCTGGTGATCGGCGGCAGCCGCAACCAGGGCGCGGCCGTTGCCGAACTGATCGCCTCCCGTGGCGCGGCCACCGTCATCAGCTACGCCAACGACGAGGCCGCCGCCGGGCAGACCCTGGCGGCGCTGGAGAAGTACGGCGTGCCCGCGGAGGCGATCCGCTCCGACGCTCGGCGGTCGGCCGAGGTCGACGAGCTGTTCGATGGCGTACTCGCCCGCCACGGGCACCTCGACATCGTCGTGCACACGCCGGGCGCGGTCATCAAGAAGCCGTTGGTCGAGTTCACCGACGCGGACTTCGACCACCTGATCGACCTCAACACCCGCAGCGCGTTCAACACCCTGCGGGCCACGGCGCGTACGGTCGCGGACAACGGCCGCTACGTCGTGCTCTCCACCACGCTCACCTCGATCATGACCGGCCCCTACGGCCTGTATTCGGGCTCGAAGGCCGCCGTCGAGCGCCTGGTGCTGGCCGCGGCCAAGGAACTCGGCGCCCGCGGCATCACGGTCAACGCGGTCGCGCCCGGCCCGATCGACGACTCCTTCTACCGCGACGCCGAGACCCCCGAGGCGATCGCCGCCGCCACCCACCACAGCCCGCGCAACCGCCTCGGCCTGCCCGCCGACATCGCTCCCGTCGTCGGCTGGCTGGTCAGCGACGCGGCCGGCTGGGTCTCCGGGCAGACTGTCCGCGCCAACGGGGCGATGTTCTAAGCTCCCGGCGGCTATCAGTCCTGCGGAATGTCCACGACGTCGGGTCGGCCGTCGGGGGACGGCATTGCGAGGGTGCCGGCGACCGCCCGGTGGAGCCACTCCTTCACGTCCATGTCGTCGCGGAAGTACCGCCCGTTGTCGATCGCCCACATGGGACCGGCCGGGTCTCGGAAGTCCACCAGCGAGAGGATCGCGCAGCCCCAGTCGTAGATGACGACGACGCCGGGCGGCACGGTCCCGGTGGGCTCTGCACCGTCGCGGTACATCTCCGTGATGTCGAAGACGTCGGCGACCCGGTGTCCGCCGGGGACACCGATGACCCCGCCGCTCTTCTTGGCGAGCCAGCCGTTCGCGACCTCCAGGTACAGCCGGCGCAGGAGCGGCGGGATCCGGAAGCCGAGGACCCGCTCCGCTTCCTCCACCTGCTCGAGCGTCGCGGGCACGGGGTCGACGGCGCCGAGTTCGGCCCGGACGAGTTCGATCAGCTCGTCATCGGTCAGATCTGTCACGGCGTCCTCTCGAACCGGGAGTCTCGCCGGTCGACTGGTGCGGCAGACCGGCTGCCGCGAGAACCGTCCTGGGACCTGTTCGCGGTTCGCGGCCGGGACGCTCAGCGTAGGGCACGGGCGGCGATCTGCGCCCGGATCCCGGATCGACCGGCTGGGAAGAGACGACCTAGCCCTTGGCCCTGGCCGAAACCGGCTCGGTCAGCGCGGCCAGCCGCTGGGCCGCGGTGTCCGCGCCGTGGCTCTCGAGGATCAGGGCGCCGAGGCGCAGCGCGTTGGAGCGGAAGGCGGGCTCGGCGAGCATCGTGCGGGCGGCGGCGCGGATCTCCGGGACGCTCGCCGTGGCGGCGAGGCTGAGGCCGACTCGGTGCTCCTCGACGAACTCGGCGGTGCGCGGCTGGTCGAAGGCGATGATCCGCTGGTCCTCGGCCTGCCCGGTGAGGCACAGGACGCCGACGCCGTGGGTGAGCGCGCGCATGACCGTGCCGTAGCCGGCGTGGTTGACCACGAGCGAGGCGCGGCTCATCAGGGGGCCGTGGGTGGCGAAGGCGACGGCGTGGGCGTTGGCCGGGACGGTGATCTCGGCCGGGTCGACCGTGCCGGTCGTGGCGAGCACGTGGACCGGCAGCGTGGCGAGCGCGTCGAGCGTGCGCTGCAGCTTGGTGATCGAGTTCTGGATCTCGTCGGTGGTGAAGCTGACCAGCACCAGCGGGGTCGGGTCCGCGGGCGCCCAGGGCAGCTCGCACGGGCGGCCGTCGATGACCTCCTCGAGGACCGCGCCGCCGTGGCGGACGTTGGGCCAGGGATTGCCCTGCGGGCCGTCGAACTGGTCGATCGCGTTGACCATGAACAGATCCCGGCCGCCGAACAGCTCGTCCAATCCGGGCAGGGGCTCGAAGCCGAGGGACACCCGGGTCGCGCTCTGATGGCGCATCATCACCTCCCAGTCCCCCAGGGTCCGGCGCAGGAAGGAGTGCAGGATCACCGCGGTGGGCACGCCGAAGCGCGGTGCCACCGCCAGCGCGCCGCCGAAATTCGAGTCGATCACGACCGCGTCGGCGCGCTGCGCGGCGGCGACCTCGAGGAGTTCCTCGGCGACGGCGGGCGAGGTGAGGAAGGCCAGCGTGCGACCGCGCGGATCGTCCTGGTAGCGATGTGCGTTCGCATACGCCTGACGGAGCTCGACGGCGTCGAATTCGGTGGGCCGGACCTTGCGCGCCATCTCCGGCCGGCCGGCGAAGACCACCCGATGGCCCGATCGCGCCAGCGCACGGGCCACGCCGAGCCCATACGGCATGTTGCCGCCGCCGTCGTAGCATGCCCACAGGAACGTAGCCATGTCCGCACTCCTCACCATGTCGATCTGAGGATGTTCGGGGGAAGATGTTCTCCCCGAAACCGAAAACGTCCTCGCCTGGCTACCATCCCCAGGGGACCGACGTGCGTCCACCGACGTCGGGCAGGTCTGTCAGGTCTCATAGGTTTCTCATGAACGTCAGACCCGTCATGGCCTTGATGCCAGCATGGGATCTCGGTGCCGGACCTGACAGATGCCGTGCCAGACCGCTCCCGCGGGCCGACGCGCTTGATATCTCTGTTCTAAGTTCATGCTCAGTGCGGAAGGACGAGACGATGGCCGGCCTCAGAACGTGCTTCGTCGTCATCAGCGATGTACTCGACGACGCCTTCGAGGATCTGGCGCTCAGCATCGAAGCGTTCTGCCCGGGCGCCGACGTGGCCTGGTACAACTCGGGCCGGCGGCGCGACGTGCCGTGCGGCCTTGAGCGGGTGGTCCCCGATCGGCCGCTGCGGCAGCGACGGATCACGCCCGCGTTCTTCGACGTCTTCGAGTGGGCCGGGGACCGTGACTACGACTGCGTCGTCAACGTCGAGACCGATCTCGCCTTCATCAAGCCCGGCTTCCTGGACTTCGTCGGCTCCCGGCTGCGGGACGTGGACTATCTGGCGACGGGGCTGCGCTACCGCGTGCCTGCGATCACGATGTGGCCGCCGTACCGTTCCCTCGGCGAGCACCGCGCGGAACTGGCCGAGATTCTGGGGATCGACCACTTCAACCGGGCCTTCGGCTCGGTCCAGGTGTTCGGCCGCGGGTATATCCGTGCCCTGCTGTCCAGCGGCCGGCTGCCCGCGGTGCGGGCCTTCGTGGAGCGCAACCACCGCCCCGAACGCTCGAGCTCGCTGCACGAACTGATCCTCCCGACGTTGGCCGAGGGCCTCGGGGTCCGGTCCGGGTCTTTTCCGGACCACATGACCGGCTTCAACCGGTTCCGGCCCCACCAGTCCGAACTCGATCTGAGCGCGGCCCGGGCCGCGGCGGACGTCTTCTTCGTCAACCCGATCCGCCGCGGCGCCGAAGATCCGGTGCGAAGGTCGGTCAGGGAACTCGTCCGCACAGTCAGGAGCGCAGATGTCTGACGGAGTTCACGCGGTGGCCTGGAAGCCGGCCACCCCGACGCCGACGAGCGCGGCCGGCGAGACCTTCTTCCATGGAGCGGATCTCGGCGGCACGGACGCCAGCGGCACGGATCTGTCCGGACGGGGGTTGCGCGGCATGAGCTTCTCGAACGCGACCGTCATCGAGACCGTCCTGCGCCGGGCCGACCTGTCCGGAGCCTCCTTCTCCTCGGCCGACCTGAGCCGCGCGGACCTGAGCATGGCGTTCCTCGGCGGCGCCTTTCTGGGCTGGGCGAAGCTGAGCGAGGCCGATCTGAGCGGTGCCTGCCTGCGCGGGGCGGATCTGCGCGAGGCGAACCTGGCCGGCGCGTTCCTGAACGGGGCCGACCTCTCCGGCGCCTTCCTGGGCGATGCCGACCTGCGCAACGCCGACTTGAGGCGGGCGCGTCTGGACGGTGCCGACCTGCGTGAGGTAGACCTGGCGGGGGCAAATCTGGAGGGGGCCAGCCTTCGCGGCACGCTGCTCGCGGAGGCGAGGTGGAGCGAGGGGACGCGGTGGCCGGCCGAGGCCGCGGAGGCGATCACCGGGATGTCACGGACCGAGGCGCCCGGCGCGTTCACGGTCAATGATCAGGGGCTTGGCTCGGCCGACATCCGGCTGGCGCCTCCCTTGGAGTAATGCGGATGGAAGAAGAAGTCACGGCCGCTTCCCTGCGCGGGAGGCGGCCGTGACTTCTGAGCGGCCGTGAATGTTTACGCGGCAGCTCAGGGAGCTTCGTGCGTGGGGTTGCGGGCGCCGGTGAGCGCGGCGGCGGGCAGGCGCGGCGCGATCGCCATCAGCAGGGGGATGGTGCCGATCGCCACTGCGGAGACCACCGCCCAGGGCACGTCGGCTCCCAACACCAGCAGCGTGGAGAACATCGAGGGCGCGATCATGCCGGCGATCGAGAACGAGTACTGGAACGTCGCCAGGTAGCGGCCTCGGACGTCGATCGGAGCGGCGTCGGTGGCCATCGCGGTGGAGGCCGGCAGATGCAGCATCTGGGCGGCCGAGTAGCACAGGATGGCGACGGTGCACGCGGGTACGGCCAGATCGCTCGGGACGTGGCGTGCGGCGAGGGTCGCGAGCGCCCAGCAGGCCCAGAGCGCGCCCGCCATGGCGAGCGGGATCTGTCGGGACAGGTTCCGGGTCCAGCGGACCATGGCCGGTTGGAGGAGCGCCTGCACCACGGTGTTCATCACCAGCAGGGGACCCACGGCCCAGATCAGGTGGGGCAGGGCGCTCGCGATGTACAGCGGGAAGCCGACGCTCAAAAGCATGTTGCACAGTGCGTACATGGTGTTGAGGGAGGTCAGCGACAGGAACGGACGGTCTCTCAGCAGGACTCGGTATCCGCGCCCGTCGACCTGTGCCGCGCGCGAGGTACGGGACGCGGAGACACCCGTCAGCACGAGCACCGCGGCAACGACCAGCAGCATCCCGTTCGTCGCGATGAGCCAGCGGTAGAAGTTCAGGGAACTGATCGAGAGGGCGAATCCGGCGAGGACCGCTCCGAGGCCGTAGCCCGCCGCCCTGAGCGCGGCCAGGATCCCGAACCACCGGTCCCTGGCCCGCGGGTCGGCGTCCCCGTCGGTGAGGCTGCCGAGCAGGACGTAGATCGCGGCCCAGAAGGCCAGCCGGCCGATCGCCGCCAGGGTCGCGATGCAGAACACCGAGGTCGGGCTGGACACGGCGACGTAGCCGAGGAATCCGAGTGCCTGCAGCACCTGCGCGATGAGGACCACGGGCTTGGCGTCCCAGCGGTCCACCAGCCGTCCCACCCACAGCGGCACGGGCAGCGCCACCAGGCTCGCCAGGCTCAGCAGGATGCCGATGTGCGCGACCGAGGCGTGGCTGCTCTTGGTCAGGTACAGCAGGGACAGGGGGGTGAAGAGGCCGGCCGTCAACGAGTCGATCGTCAGCACCGTGAACATGACGGCGGAGGAGTATCTCCCCCTCCGGCGGACCTTCGCGGGCGCGCCCATCGGTGGCTCCGTCGGCGGATCGGCCATCAGCTTGTCGTTTCTCTGATTCAGACTCATTCCACCACGAGCTTTCCGCTTCATATCCCGTGTTATCGAGGTCTTATGACGATGCTTTGACCAACTGCCGCAGCCGACCCATGTCACCCTTGATCAATTGCGTCAACATTTCCCTGTCCGTCGTCGGCAGAGCGTCGATGATGTCGGCGGGAACACTCGTGACGAACGAGCGGGCGAGCGAGAGCGCGTCGCTCAGACTGGCGTCGTCGTGCGAGTTCAGAGCCCGAAGCGCATCCCTGATATCGCCGCGGCACATGTCGTCGGCATAGGTATCGACGAGTTCCTCGGCGTACGTGGAGATGACCTCCAACGTGTCGAGCACCATGTGCATGCGGGCTTCGAAGGTCGCCGGCTCGTACTTGCGCTGCGTGATGGACGGCACCCCGCTTTCCCGGATGCGCCACAGGTAGACGATCTCGGAGAGCACGTCGACCGCCGACGCCTCGAGGTGGGCCCGCATCATCACGGGCGCGTCCTCGAAGGCGGGCAGGGTGAACTCGTAGGCGTTCGCGTCCCAGAACGAGCGGCGGAAGACCTTGTTCCACACCATGCGGTCGCGCACGAGTACGGGGTGGCGGCGGATGTGGGTACGGCGCACGTCCCGGGCGAAGGCGTCCCCGTATCCGGGATGAGGCCGTTCGCCCGCACTGTTGAAGCGGCGGACGTCTCCGGAGGCGAGATCGGATCCGGTGGCCTCGAGCGAGCCGACGAGCGCCGCGTACGCGGTGGCCGGCACGATGTCGTCGCTGTCGCAGAAAGCCAGGTAGCGGCCGCGTGCCGCGCGCACCCCGGTGTTGCGGGCGGCGCTCAACCCGGCGTTGGGCTGCTCGACCACGCGCAGCCGGGGGTCCCGGCGCACCCACTGCTCGGCGATCTTCCTGCTCGCGTCGGTGGAGCCGTCATCGACGATGACGACCTCGAAGTCCTCGAGCCGCTGGCCGGCCAGGGACTCGAGACAGGGCGCGATGTACGGCTCGACGTCGAACATCGGGACGACGACGCTGAGCACGGGCTGCGACATGACCTGGGCTCCCCAATCCTGAAAGACGGCTGTCCGGAAAGACGGCTGTGCCGGGCGCAGGACGCGAGCGGCGACCGGCCCGGCGGGCATCCCCGCCTCCCGACGATCGCCGGGCCGGGTACGCGTGTCCACCCACACCGGGCGGATCTGTCAGATCCGCACCCGACCCGCCGGATCGGTCGAAACCACCCCTTCACGGATCCACTGAGCGGAAAGTCAACCCTCTTTCACGATGAGATATCCGGATCCTGAGTCGAAGTCGTCGAACGGCGCGGAGTTCGACGCCGGCCGGGGTGCGCCGAGGTCCGCGCCGCATCCGTACCAGCATCTTGATTGCAATATCGGATGCCGGGCGGACTGGAAAACCGCAGATCCCGGCGCTATATCCATCCGCTTACGACGTGCCCTGACACACATTTTTGTAGATCCTTGACATGCGCACACGCCCGGGGCAGTATGGAAAATCGAATGGGGTCGGGGCGCACCACCACAGATGAGAACGCGAACATCTCGCCCCACCCGATTGCCTGGGCTCGTCTCAACCCTCGATCCGTTATCCGACGACGCGGAGCATTGGAGAGCCATGTCCACCACACCCATGCCGTTCATCCCGCTGCACGACCTCGCCCGGCCACGCAACCCGGAGGAGCTCTCGACGGTCGCGCTGGATCAGGCGCACGCGCCGACGAAGGTGCTGGCGCACGAGGAGATGGTCCGCAAGTTCGCCGCCGGCGAGGAGATCCGCCCGATCCACATGCGGATCGGGATCATGGGCGCGTGCAACATGCGGTGCAACTTCTGCAACTTCCACTCGCCGAACGAAGAGAACTTCTACGACCTGTTCTCCTTCAAGGACGCCATCCAGACCGCCTCCGCGATCAAGCTGATGGGTGAGTTCGCCGCGACCGGGGGCCGGGCGGTGACCTTCTGCGGCAGCGGCGAGTGCACCATCCACCCGGGCTACAAGGACATCTGCTACGCCGCGCACGAGCAGGGCCTGCGGGTCGGCCTGATCACCAACGGCTCCCGGCTCAGCCGCGCCGACCTGGCCGAGTGCATCGCGAAGACGCACACCTGGGTGCGGATCGGCCTGAACGCGGGCACCGAGGAGACCTTCAACGAGATCACCCGGGACCGCGACGGCACCTTCGCCACGTTCCGGGACACGCCCGGCAAGCTCCGCGAGGCGGCCGTGGACCCGGACTTCCGGATCGGCTTCAACTTCGTGATCACCCTGCAGAACTACCGGGAGATCGACCGGGCCGCGCGCCTCGCCCTGGAGTCGGGCGCGCACTACGTCCGGTTCGAGCCGGAGTTCTACAGCGGCATGGGCCACGAGACGATCGAGGACGTCATGGCGGAGGTCTCCGCGGCCCTGGACGCCGCGGCCGCGCTCTCGAACGACTCCTTCGAGGTCTCCGTGCCCAAGCTGGACCGGGGGCCGATGGACCAGGTGGAGAACGTGGAGGGCGACTTCGAGCGCTGCCACTACAGCCGCTTCGTCACCGCGGTCGGCGCGGACGGCCACCTCTACCCGTGCCCGCAGGTGCACCTCAACAGCCGCTACCGGATCGGCAACGTGCTGGAGGAGGGCTACCAGCAGGTCCTCGAGGGCGGCAAGCGGGCCGAGTGGGAAGAGCAGAACCCGCGGCGCACCGACCTGTGCAAGTCCTGCTTCTACCGGCCGCAGAACGAGCTGCTCGAGTGGCTCAAGCACGGACGCATCCAGCTCGACGAGGCGCTCGACTCCTACCGGGTCGAGGTGCCCGCGACGCTGCACGCCGACTTCGTCTGATCCGGCCGGAACCGAGCAGGTAGGGAATCAATGCAGATCAACCGACTGTCCCGGGCTGTGGCCGACGCGGCGCGGGTACGCGCCGGACACCGGGACGAGGGCCCCGCCGGGGCGGCGGACGAGGGGCACGCGCAGCGGGTTCGGGCCGCGTCGGCCCGGCGGATCCGCGCCGCGCTCGTCCGTCTGGCCCGGGTGGACCCCTTCGCCGTGCCGGCGTTCGAGCTCACCCGCCGGAGCGAGAGCAGCCACGAGGGCGTGCGCCGCGTCGAACTGGAGTTCCGCAGCGCGGCGCGGGACGGGATCAGGGCCGTGCTGCTGATCCCGCAGGCGGTGGCCGCGCCGCCGCCCGCGGTCCTGGTCAGCCCCGGTCGCCACGCGGTCCTCGACCAGGTGGCCGGGCTCGCCCCGGCCGACTACCCGGATCGCGCGGTCGCCGCGCACCTCGCGGACGCGGGCCTGGCCGCGCTCACGGTGGACTACGGCCTGGACACCGGGTTCGCCGAGGCCGGGCTCGGCGGGCGGGACGAGGCCGCGGTGCTGGCATCAGCCTTCGAACTGTCCGGGCAGCCGCTGCTCGGGGCGCTGATCGAGGACAACCTCGGCGCGCTCGCCTGGCTGCGGGCCCAGCCCGAGGTGGACGGCGCCCGAATAGGGCTGTTCGGACACAGCCTCGGCGGTGCGGTCGCGCTGCACACGGCGCTGCTCGCGGACGGCGCCCCGCCGCTGTGCACGGCCGGCCACATCGGCACCTATCCGATCCTTTACACCAAGTCACTCGGCGGTTCGCCGCTCGCCGTGCTGCCGGGCATCCTGGAGCACGCCGACCTGCCGGATCTCTACGCGGCGCTCGCACCGCGGGCGCTTCACCTCCAGTACGGAACGCGCGACCCGAATCTGCTGCCCGCGGACGCGGCCGAGGCCGCGGAGTCGATCCGTGGCGCCTGGCGGTCCGCGAGCGACCCGACCGGCACGGTCGAGGTCCTCGAACTGGACATGGGACACGGGACCGACACGGGCCTGGCGGCGGAGTTCTTCGTCAAGACACTGGGTTCCGCGGCCGACCCGGTCGATGCCCTGGTGCCCCCGCTCAAGGTGCGCTTCGACCTCGCCGCGCGCCGGGAGATCGCCGACGCCGTCGACGAGTCCCTGCAGTCCGGCGTGCTCACGCTCGGCCCGGTGCTCAAGTGGTTCGAGGCCGAGGCGGAGCCGTGGATCGGCCGGCCGGCCGCGGCGGTCAGCTCGGGTTCCTCGGCACTGGAGATCGCCTACCGCGCCGTCGGCGTGGCCGGGCGCACGGTGTTCGTCCCGGTCAACACCTTCTTCGCCACGGCTGCCTCGGCCACCCGGGCCGGGGCCCGGGTCGAGTTCGTGGACATGGAGCTCGACGGCCTCGGCATGGACCCGGACGCGCTGCGCGCCGCGCTGGACCGGCACGAGGACGTCGCGGCGGTGGTGCTGGTGCACCTCGGCGGCGTCATCTCGCCCACGGTGCCGCGGATCCGGGCGCTGTGCGACGAGCGCGGCATCGCCGTGATCGAAGACGCGGCGCACGCGTTCGGCTCGCGGCTCGACGGCGTGTGGGCGGGCTCGTTCGGCCGGTTCGGGGCGTTCTCGCTCTACCCCACGAAGGTGCTCACCAGCGCGGAGGGCGGAATCCTCGCGGCCGAGGACCCGGCGGACCTGGACCTGGTGCTGCGGCTGCGCGACCACGGCAAGGCGGCGTTCGAGTCGCCGCTGCACGACTGCGAGGGCGGCAACTGGCGCCTGAGCGAGGTGCACGCGGCCGTGGGCCTGGCCCATCTGCGCCGCTTCGCCGAGATGACCGAGGAGCGCGCGAGCCTGGCCGCCTGGTACGACGAGGCCCTGAGCGGAATCAATGGGCTGACTGCCTATCAGCCTCCTGCCGCACTGTCCTCGAGCTGGTACAAGTACATCGCCTATCTGCCCGACGGCGTGGACCGGGTCGCGCTCAAGCGCCGGCTGCGCGAACGTCACGGCATCGCCCTGGCCGGTGAGGTGTACGACCGGCTGCTGACGGATCAGCCGTTCTTCGCCGACGGCGACCGGACGCGGTTCCCGGCCGCACGCTGGTTCACCGAGCGGCACGTCTGCCTCCCGCTGTACCCGACGCTCACGCGGCGGCAGCAGGAGCGGACGGTGGAGGCACTGCGGGAGGAGCTCGGGGGATGAGCACGACCACAATCGTCAAACCGGATCTGTCCTCGAACGGGCAGGCCATCGCCTTCAACGACAAGCTCTTCGCGCCGATGCGCGACAGCAGCGGCCTGATCGGCGACGCGGAGGCGCTGCGGGCTCGGTTCCGGGAGGACGGCTACCTGCTGCTGCGCGGCGTGCTCGAGCGCGAGCGGGTGCTCTCGCTCCGGGAGAACTACTTCGCCCGGCTGCCGGAGGGCTTCCTGAAGCCGGGCACGAGCGCGGCCGAGGGGCTCTTCTCCGGCCTGGCGCCGGACGGGATGCGCGCGTACGGCACGTCCGGGCATCCGGCGTACGCCTTCGCCCGCTCGGCCCAGCTGCACGCGCTGAGCGAGGACCGCGCGCTCTACGGCGTGGCCGAGACGCTGCTCGACGGGCCGGTACAGCCGCTGGTGCGCCAGATCGTGCGACATTTCCACGCCGGTTCGGGCAAGGCCTCGCGGGCGCACACCGACTACGACTATATGAGTCAGGGCTCGGACAAGCTCGTCACCTTCTGGATCCCGCTCGGCGACTGTCCGCTGGAGGCCGGGGCGCTGGTCTACCTGGACCGGCCGGAGCCGCTGTCCGCGGACCACCTCGCGCTGCTGCGGCTCGTCAACGACCGGGAGGACGACACCCGGCCGCTGAGCCACGACCTCGAGTGGACCGCGCGGATGACCGAGCGCCGCTGGCTGTGGGCCGATTTCCAGGCCGGCGACCTGACCGTGCACTCCCCGCACCTGGTGCACGCGTCGCTGGACACGACGACCGAGGCGATGCGGCTGTCCGCGGACCTGCGGTTCCAGCGCTCCGGTGAGGCGATCGACCCGCGCTGGACCAAGCCCTGGGCCGCTGATGACGGAGCCTGACGCCGTGCTCACGATTCCCCTCTTCCGCCGCGGCGCGTGGCAGCCGAGCCGCGACGTGATCGACGTTCCGGGCTCCGCGCACTGGCGCCTCTCGCTCAGCCCGCGCCTGATGATCGCCACCGACGCCAGGGCCGCGCGGCCGGCCGACGAGCCCCGGTTCGACCAGGCCGCCCGCCGCCGCATCCTGGACGAGGCCATCGCACTCTTCCTCGACCGGCCGGTGGACCTGGGCCCGCTCGACACCCAGAGCCCGGCCGAGTTCCACGCCGCCATGCGGGAGATCGTCGGCCTGCCCCCCGCGCTCAGCGAACGCTGGGGGGAGATGCTGCGGGACTGCGTCGGCCGACTGCGGCCGCCGGACGCGCGGATACGCAGGGCACTGATTGTCCTGCCGGCGAACACCTTCACCTGTCTGGAAGCCGTGGCCGAGGCCGTCCTGAGCGCCGACGAGGTGTGGATCAGGCCGTCGCGCCGCGAACCCGTCTCCGCGGTGCGCTTCGCCGCGGCCCTGCTCGCCGCGGGGTGGCCGGCCGAGCGCCTGGGCTTCTACCCCTGCGACGCCGAGGCGCTCGACGCGCTGCTGGACGCCACCGACCACCACGTCGTGTTCGGCGGCGACGAGATCTCCGCCCGGCTGGAGCGCACGAGGTCCGTCGAAGACAAGCTCGACCTGCGCGGCGCCGGCCGCGGCGTGGCCCTCGTGCCGGCCGACATCGCGGCGGACCCGGAAGCCGCCGCCGACTGGCTCGCCAGGCTGATCGCGGCCAACAGCGGCCGGTTCTGCAAGAACGTGTGCACGGTGCTGTGCGTCGGGGATCCGGAGCCGATCGCCAAGGCCCTGGCGGCCCGGCTCGACGCGATCAGCATCCCGGCGGTGGACGCCGACTTCCCGCAGGCCTCGGTCGCCCCCGCGCGCGCCGAGTCGTTCGCGAAGCTCGTCCAGGAGCGCACGGGCGCCGCCGACCGCCGGGTGACCAACCGGGACCTGGTGCACCTCGACGGGGCCGGCGCGTACCTCGCACCCACCCTGGTGCACCTCGCGGACCCCGGCACGGCCGACGCCCCGCACGCGTTGCTGGCGCTGGAGCTCCCGTTCCCCTTCGCCGCGATCTGCGCGGCCGGGCCCGAGCTCACCGCCGCGGTCGTCGAGCGCTCGCGCTTCGTCTACACCCCGGCCACCGATCTGGAACCGAAAGAGGGCACCAGCACATGAACGACTCCGGTATCTTCCTCGCCTCGGACGCCCTGTCGCAGACCCCGCTCGAGGAGATGAAGCGTCGGTTCCCGGTGCTGGCCGAGGATCTGGACGAGTGGACGCTGCGGATGGTGCACTGGCACTTCTCCGAGGAGACCGGATCGCCGTTCTGGCTCTCCCAGCGGGCCGATCTGCCCTTCGACCCGCTGCGCGACATCGTGGACTACGACTCGCTGCGCCTGTTCGGGTTCTTCGACAAGAGGCGGCTGCGCGCCGCCGCGCCCCGGGACCTGCTGCCGCGCGGCCTGTACGGCAAACCGTTCCGGATCTTCGAGACCGGCGGCACGACCGGCGAGCCGTGCCGCGTCGTCAACGTCTCCAAGCTCGACGACGAGATCACCGTGTACCGCGTGATGCTGGACATCCGCGGCGTGGACGGCGGCGACATCGTGGCCATGACCCCGGCCGGCCCGCATCAGTACGCGCACCTGGTCGCGCGGCTCGCGGACCGCTGGCACGGCGCGGTGGGCTTCATCGACTTCGACCCGCGCTGGGTCAAGGCGGAGCTGCAGCGGGTCGGCACCGCGTCCGGGTACATCGCGCACCTGGTCGAGCAGACCGAGGTGCTGCTGGACCGGCTGCGCCCCTCGCTGCTGTACACGACCTCGAAGCTGCTGATGGAGCTGGTGCTGGCGCTGGGCAAGCCGCTGTCCGACTACGGGGTGCGGGCGGTGTGCACCGGCGGCACGTCGTGCACGGCCGAGGAGGTCGCCTTCCTGCAGTCCGAGTACCTCAGGGGCGTGCGCTGGATCGACACGTACGGCAACACGCTGGTGGGCCACGCGCTGCTGGCCGACCCGGTGGCGCCGCAGGATCCGCGCTGCTACTACCTGCCGGGGCCGACCGCGACGATGCGGATCGTGGAGCCCGAGGACCCGTGGAACGAGGTGCCGCTCGGCCGGCGCGGCCGGGTGCTGACCACGACGCTGCTCGAGGACCTGTTCCTGCCCAACCTGCTCGAGCGTGACAGCGCGATCCGGGTGGGGCCGCACCCGTGGTTCGACTGGGACGGGGTGACGGGCGTGGCGCCGTACCGGGAAGTGGATGGCGAGCAGGCCGTCGAAGGTGTCTACTGATTCGTCCGCGAGCTCCCGAGCACGAAGGAACCACCGACCGTGTACCCCGTGGAACCACCCCGCCCGGTTCTGCCGAGCCACCGCCTGCGCGTCGTCAGCCCGGGTATGCCCACCCTCTACCATGTGCCGGAGCGAGGCAAGCGCGCCGAGGCGGCGCTGACCGCGCTCGGATTCGAGGTCGGGTACAGCCCGCACGCCCACGGCCTGTCCGATGACGGCATCACCTCGGGCACTCCGCGGGAGCGGGCCGCCGACCTGATGGAGGCGTTCGCCGATCCGGAGGTCGACGCGCTGCTGATCTCCGACTCGGGCACCGGGAGCCTCGAGCTGCTCGACCTGCTCGACCCCGAGGTGATCAAGGCGAATCCGAAGCCGCTGATCGGGTTCTGCGACACCGTCTTCCTGCACCAGTACCTGGCCGGGCTCGGCATCGGCTCCTACTACGGCTGCTCGCTCATGTTCCACCTGGGCGACGTGGGCGGGCCCTTCCCCGAGACGATACGGAGCCTGACCCGCGCGCTCGGCGTCGAAGCGCCGCTCGAGTGCCGGCCGCTCGGCGACCGCGCGGCGCCGCCCACCTCCTGGCACGACCCGGCGAGCGAGGCCGTGCCGCGGGTGCGCGACCATCCCGGCGGCTGGACCTGGCTGCGGCCGGGGCGCGGCGCGGGGCCGCTGCTCGGCGGGGAGATCTCCCAGCTGCCCGAGGTCGTGGAGCGGTTCAAGCTGGACTACCGCGGTGTGCTGCTGTTCTGGGACGTGACCGAGGTGCAGGACCAGCCGGTAGACACGCTGATCCGCGACCTGGCCGCCGCGACGGACCTGACCGGGCTCGCGGGCATGGTCGTCGGCGCCAATCCGCAGCTGGACCCGCCGGTCTGGGCCGCCGAGGTCGCCGCCGCGCTGGAGCGGCACGTCCCGGAGGCGGCCTATCCGGTCGTGGTCAACGCGGACATCTGCCACATGACGCCGTCCTGGGTGCTGCCCTTCGGCGAGTACGCCGAGCTCGACGACCACAAGGGCCTGAGCTTCCCCCGAACGAGAGGATGACCATGACTCCCGAGGCCATCGCCGAGGTCTTCGGCTCCGTGCTGGACATCGACGACGTGCTGATCGACGACAGCTTCTTCGACCTCGGCGGCAGCTCGTTCTCCGCGCTCACGCTGGTCTCGAAGCTCAAGCAGGCCTCCGGCCGCCCGGTGCGGCTGCGCGACGTCGTGCGCGAGCCGAGCCCGCGCGGGCTGGCCGACGCGATCGCGGCACTGCCCCCGGCGGAGAGCTGATGATCACGCTCGCCGAACACATCCTTCGGCGCGCGGCGCGCAGCCCGCAGGCCCCGGCCGTCGAGGGCGCGGTCCGCTGGAGCTACGGCGAACTCGCCGAGCGCGCCCGACGGCTCGCCGAGGAACTACGGGAGCTGACACCCGAGGGCTCGCTCGTGGCCTCGGAGGCGGCCTCGGCGCACGCCGGAGCCGTGGCGCTGCTCGCGGCCGGTTCGGCGCGGCGGGCGCTGCTGCCGGTGGAGACGACGTACCCGGAGGAGTACCGCGAGGGCGTGCTGCGGGACGCGCGGGTCGCCGCCGTCCTGCGCGAGGACCCGGACGGCGAACTGTCGGTGGCCGTGCCCGGGCTGCCGGACGCGCGCCTGGGCATGCGCGGGATCGCGTACGTGCTCTACACCTCGGGCTCCACGGGCCGGCCGAAGGGCGTCGTCGTCTCGCACGAGGCGCTGCTGGCCCGGACGACGGCGCTGCCGATCACCCCCGGCCTCACGCCCGGGGAGTCGATGCTCGCCCTGTCCGCGCTCTCGTTCGACATCTCCGTCGCCGAACTGCTGCTGCCGCTCTACGTCGGCGGCCGCATGGTCTCGGCCCCGCCCGGGGCGCGGCGCGACCAGGAGCTGTTCCAGGACTTCGTCGAGGACTGCCGACCCGACGTGCTGCAGGCGACGCCGAGCTACTGGCGGCTCGCGCTGGCCTGCGGGTGGAAGGGGGCGCCGGACGCCAGACTGTGGAGCGCGGGCGAGGCGTTGACCGAGTCCCTCGCCGCCGATCTGCTCCCCCGCTGCGCCGAGCTGTGGAACGTCTACGGCCCGACGGAGACGACGATCTACGCCACTGCCACCCTGGTGCGCTCGGCCGAGGAGATACGCCTCGGCGACCCGCTGCCGGGGACCGGACTGCTGCTCGCGGAGCCGGAGGGCGAGATCGTGCTGTACGGCACCGGTCTGGCCGAGGGCTATCTGGACCGGGACGAGCTGACCGCGGAGCGCTTCCCGGTCCTGGAGACGCCCGACGGACCGCGGCGCTGCTACCGCACCGGCGATCGGGGCAGGTTCCATCCGGACGGCGGTCTCGAGTTCCTCGGCCGACTCGACGACCAGGTCAAGGTGCACGGAAACCGGGTCGAGCTCGGGCATGTGGAGTCGGTCTTCGAGTCCTGCGAAGGGGTGCACGAGGTGGTCGCCCTGCTGCTCGACGCGGCGGAGCCGGAGCAGCCCTGCCTCGGCGTGGTCGTGGTGGCCGAGCCGGATGTGACGCGCCGCCGGCTGCGTGAGCACGCTCTGCGGCTGCTGCCCCGGCCGATGATCCCCGAGCAGATCATCGTCACCCACGAGCCGCTTCCCCGTACCCCGGCCGGGAAGGCGGACCGGGTCGCGCTGCGCGGGAGGTACGCGCCGGGGAACGAACGGTGACGCACGCCGAATTCCTCGACAGCCTCGCCGGTGTGGACGCGGGCGCCTTCGACGCACTCGGCGCGCAGGTCGTCCCGGCCACCTGCCACGAGCGTCTGCTGCGCTTCGAGGCCGACCGGCGCTGGCGGGCCGGCTATCTGAGCGTCACCGCCGAAGACGGGACACTGGTGGCCGCGGTGCCGTTCCACCACACCACCGCGCCCCGCTGGCCGGACCCGGCCTACGACCCGCGCTCCTGGGGATTCGATGCGTCCGAGGTCCCAGGCTCCTACCTGTTCGTCGGCGGCGTCACCGATCTGCGCGCGGACCTGCACGTCGAGGACGCTCGGATCCGCGAGACCCTGCGGAAGCTGGCCCAGCGCGCGGCGGGCGACGGGCAGGCCCTGTGCCTTCCCTATGTCGGCGAGGGAACGCACACGCAGGTCTCGGCGGCGCTCGGCGACCTCGTGCACTGGGTCGCCCTCGGCGAGGAGGCCGACTTCTCGCACCACCTCGGGCCTGAGCCCGAACCGCTGGGATCGCGGGTGCGCGGGGTGTTGAACCGCGATCGGCGGCTGATCGAGAAGGCTCAGGTCGAGACGGGGATCAGTACGTGGCCCGCGGTGGCGTCGCACGCGGCCGAGGTGATCGCGGATCACAACGACCGCAAGGGAAAACCCGACCATCCCGAGTTCGTGGAGCTGCGCTACGAGGAGTGGTGCGCGTTCGAGTCGGTGGAGGTGCTCGTCTTCACAGCCAGAGCGGCCGGGTGCGCCGGATATCTCACCGCGTTGCGCCGCCGCGGCGGGCTCGACCTTCACCTCCAGGAGATCGGCCTGACCGGGCAGGAGGGGCCGGAGCGGATCGCCGTGTACGTGAGCCTGCTGTATCACCAGCCGATGGCGTTCGCGCGGGACCAGGGGCTGCGGGTACTGACCGCGGGGATCGCCGCCCGCACTCCGAAGGCCTCGCGCGGCGCGCGCTTCCGCCCGCTCTACGGAGGGCTGATGGACGCGGCCGCGGTCCGCGCCTTCGCCGGGGCGGCGGCGTGACGGAGTCGGTCGGTGTTCCCTATGCCCCGGGCGGGGCCGCGATGCTGCCGGACCTCTACCGGGCTTCGCTCGGGGTCTGCGAAGTCGTGATTTTGTTACGACGCGAGCACGTCACGGCCGAGCCAGAGCTGCTCGACGCGGCGGAAGACCTCTTCGACAGAGTCCTGACGGTGGACGCGGACTGGGTCCAGCATCCGCCGACGGATCTGGCCGGCCTGGTGTGCTTCAACGACGAGTACGTCGACGCGGTGGACACGGCGCTCGGGCGGGACCCGGCCGCATGGGACAAGCTGCGTCAACGCGAACTGCTCGCCCGCGCCGACGCGACCCGGATACAGGCGCGCGGCGTCGACTCACCCGAGGATCTGCGTGCGGCGGTCGCGGAACTGCGCCTCCCGGGCGTGCTCAAGCCTCGTCGCGGCGTCGGCGGAGCGGGCGTGACGTTCCTCGACTCCCCCGCGCGGCTCGAGGATGTCGCGCGGACCCGCCGGGCCTGGTCCGGACTGCTCTACGAGCAGCTGATTCCGACCGGTCGGCATCCTTCGGGCGTCGAGTGGCTCGCCGACCACGTCTCGGTCGAGACCGTCTCGACCGCGGCGGGCCGTCATCACGTCGCAGTCTTCGACAAGCTGCCGGTCTCGATCACTCCGGGCGGCGGCCCCGACGGCTGCAACGCGGTGAGTACCACCGGCAGCCTCGGGCCGAGCAGGCTGCCCGAGGAGCGCCGCAAAGCCGTGCTGGACTGCGTGGATCATGCGCTCGACGCCCTCGGCGTGACCTGGCGAGTTACCCACACCGAGGTGCGCGTCACGCACGATCGGGTGGAGGTCATCGAGGTCAACGGGCGCGTCGGCGGCCACGTGCACCGGCTGCTGCAACGTCTGCACGGCCCTGACCTGCTGCGCGCGTCGCTGTGCTGCGCCCTCGGCCGCGAGCCGGAAGACCTTGCATCGGTCCCGAGCGGCCACGCCGCCGCGTTGTTCCCGGTGTTCTCCCAGCGCAGCGGCCCGGTCCGGTCGAAGGTGCGCCGCGCCGAGGTGCAGCGGCTGCCCGGAGTCGTCGCCGTGGACGATTTCGCCGATTCCGGCCGAGCGCGCGAGGCCGACGGGTCGCGCGTCGCGACGTTGCGCATCGAGGCCGAGGACCAGGCCTCACTCGACCAATACGTCTTCGAGACCTGCGACGGGCTCGCCGCGCTCTACGCCTCGGACGGCCTGCCTGATGAGCCGTGGTTCGCACAGTTCGCCGGGCGAGGAGGAGATCGACCATGACCTACGCCGCGTACGCGTGCTCGACCTCTGTGATCCAGGGTGGCGAACTCGAGTTCCGACTTGTGCCCGGAGCCGATCCGCTTCCGCCCGGCCGGAGCGTGAGCATCGTCGACATCGCCCGGGACGAGGTGCGCGGCACCTTCGAGGTCGCGGAGGAGTGTCTCCGCCTTCGTATTCCGCGCGAGTGGCCGAGCAGCCTCTACCGCGCCGACTTCGGCCCCGAGGGTGGCTCGGTCTGGTTCGTGGTGCGCGCGGCCGAGCCGGCCACCGCGGCCCGCATCCTGGTCTCGATCCCGTTCACGACCTGGGAGGCGTACAACCGCCGAGGCGAGCCGGGCCAGAGCATCTACTGGAGCGAGCAGCCCGACCGCGCGCACCGGGTGACCTTCGACCGGCCCGGCGCCGATCCCGATCCGCAGGGCTGGGAGGAGGACGTGGCGCGCTGGCTCGCGCGCACCGGGCACGACGCCGACTACTGCTCCAACATCGACCTGCACCGCGAGCCCGGGCTGCTGCGCGGCTACCGGCTGCTGATGTGCGTCGGGCACGACGAGTACTGGTCCTGGGAGATGCGCGACGCGGTCGAGGACTTCGTCACCGGCGGCGGCAATCTGGCGATCCTGAGCGGCAACACCTGCTGGTGGCAGATCCGGCTCGAGGACGACGGGCGCACCATGGTCTGCTACCGCGATCCGGTGCTCGACCCCGTCGCCGCCACCGATCCGCGCCGGGTCACCACCGAGTGGTCCAGCCCGCTGATCAACCGTCCGGAGAACACGCTGACCGGACTCGGCTTCCGCCGCGGCGCCGGATGCTGGACCTCGTTCGCGCACTTCGCGCACGAGACCTACCGGGTCGCGTTCGCCGACCACTGGGTGTTCGCCGGCACCGGCCTGCGCGACGGCGACCGCTTCGGCCGCGGCGCGGTCGGTTACGAGGTGGACGCGGCCGAGGTCGAGTGGGTCGGCGGCGTGCCGCGCGCCACCGGCCGCGACGGCACTGCCCCGTCCTTCACCGTGCTCGGCACGGCCGATCTGCGGCACTGGCGCGAGTACGGCCAGGCCGGGCAGAGCACCGTGGGCGTGTTCGACCTCGGCGCCGGCCGCGTGTTCAACACCGGGAGCATCGGCTGGGGGCCAAAGCTCAGCGACCCCGTGCTGCACCGCATCGTGGACAACGTGGTGCGCCGGTTCACCGAGCCGCGCGACGACTCGCGCTGGGAGGCGCTCGGCCCGGCTCCGGAGCTGACCGCGATGACCGCCTCGGGGACGCGGCTGTACGGCGTGGACGCGGACGGGGCGCTGTACACCCGCGAGATCTGCCCGCAGAACCTCCCGTGGACGGCGGTGGAAGGCGAGCCGGCGCTGGAGACCGTGGCGCTGGCCGCTCCTCGCGAGACCATGGGCGGACTTCCGCAGGGTCTTTACGCGCTCGACCGCAGCGGAGAGATCCGTTACCGGGACGCCGAGCCGGAGCCGGCGCCGTGGACCGCGCTCGGCATGGCGCCCGCAGGCTGCACCACCTTGGCCGCGTGCCACGAGGGCCTCTACGCCACCGGCGCCGGGCGGCTGTATTTCACCGCGTTCGAAGCGCTGGCGAAGTCCGGCGCGGACGCACAGTGGACTGACATCGGGCAGACCCCGCAGCTCACGTCGCTGTCGTCGGTGAACGGAAGGCTCTACGGGCTCACCGAGGACGATTTCGTCGTCAGCAGGCTGCCTTCGCTCCACCCGGAGCCCTGGACTTCGCTCGGCGCCGCCGACGGCAGCCGCATCCTGGCCGTGCACGCCGGCGTACTGCTCGGCTACGCCGCTGACCGCACACCCCGGCTGCGCTCGCGGCCGGTGGTCGGCCCGGGCATCGCGGTCGAGACCCTCCCGAGCAGACCCTCCCATGAGTAAGACCCCCCATCAGAGAGAGAAGAGCGATGGCACGCACCTATCCGCTCCCTGACGAGCGGATACCGCCACTGACCGGGAACGCGGCCCGCACGCCGCACGGGTTCATGCTCTGGGTCGCCCGCATCCAGGCCTCGTCGATCGCGCTCGGCGCCGGCTGGGGCTCGGTGTGGATGCTGGGCGTCGGCCTGATCCCGGCCGCGGTGGGGCACGCGGTGGACCGGGGCGTGGTGCCGCGCGACGGAGCCGCGGTGCTCGGCTGGAGCCTCGGCATCGTGGGGATGGCCGCGGTGATCGCGTACGCCGGGGCGCGGCGGCACTACAACGCCGTGACGAACTGGCTGTCCGCCGCGTACATCGTGCTGCAGCTGCTCAGCCGTCAGGCCGTACGGGTCGGCGCGGGGCTGCCGAGCATGATCTCCTCGGGCGAGGTGGTCGCGATCGGCGCCGGCGACGCGGAGTCGATGGCGAACTTCTTCGACGTGCTCGCGCGCCTGGCCGGCAGCACGGTCACGGTCGCGGTGGTGGCCGTCATCATGCTCGACGCCTCCTGGCGGGTCGGCCTGGTCGTGCTGATCGGCGTTCCGGTGACGATGGCGCTCACGGCGTGGCTGCTGCGCCCGCTGCAACGGCGCCAGGAGCGCTACCGGGAGCAGCAGGCGGAACTCGGCGGGCAGGCCGTGGACATCGCGCAGGGAATCAGGATTCTGCGCGGCATAGGCGGGGAGACGGCGTTCGCCGAGCGGTACCGGCGCACGTCCGGCGAGGTGCTCACCAGCGGGCTGCGGGTGGGCCGGATCGAGGCGCTGATGGCCGGGCAGGCGGTGCTGTTCCCCGGCCTGCTCTCGGTGCTGGTGACGTGGCTGGCCGCGACGTACCTGGCGCACGGCGAGATCAGCGCCGGGCAGCTGGTCGCGTTCTACGGGTACACCGCGTTCCTCACCCTGCCGATGGCGATCTTCAGCGAGGCGATCGGGGCGCTCGCCGCGGCCCGGGTCGCCGCCGCGCACATCCTCGGACTGATCACGCTCGAACCCGTGGTGGCCGACCCCGAGACGCCGCTCGACCCGCCCGAGCCCGGCGCCGACCTCACCGACCAGGAGACCGGACTGCGCATCCGCGTCGGCGAACTGCTCGGCATCGTATGCGCCGATCCCGACGAGGCGGCGCCGCTCGCCGAGCGTCTCGCCCGCTACCGCGACGGCTCGGTCACCCTCGGGGCCGCTCCGCTCGACCGGCTCGCGCTCGCGACCGTGCGGGAGCGGATCCTGTTGCTGCGCAACGGCGACCGCTTCTTCCCCGGGACGCTGCGCGCGAGCCTGTCCGGCGCCACGCCTCATACGGACGCGGAGCTCGAGGCCGCCCTGCACGCGGCCGCTGCGGACGACGTACTCGAGGGCCTCGGCGAGGGACTCGAGAGCGAGGTCGCGGACGCCGGGCGCAACTTCTCCGGCGGGCAGCTCCAGCGGCTCCGGCTCGCCCGGGCACTGCTGGCCGGCCCCGAGATCCTCATCGCCGTCGAGGCCACCAGCGCCGTGGACACGCTGACCGAAGTACGCATGATCGAACGCCTCGCCGCCTACCGGGAGGCTCGCGGCACGGTCGTGTTCACCACGAGCCCGCTCGTCCTCGATCGCTGCGACCGCGTCGTCTTCCTGCGCGGCGGCCGCGCGGCCGAGGGCGGCCACCGCGACCTGATGACCGCCGAGCCCACCTACCGTGCGCTCATCGCCCGCGAATCCGCCCAGGAAGACGAAGGAGCACTGCGGTGAGCACCGAACCGCTTCCCGTCGCGGACGGCCCCGCACTGCGCGGCCATCTACGAGCCCTGACTCGCTCGCACCGTCCCCTCGTCACCCGCCTCTTCCTCGCCTCGATCGCGGCGACCGTCGTGGGCCTGATCGGACCGCGCATCCTCGGCGACATCGTGCAGGAGGCTCTCGGGCGCGCGTCCGTCAGCCGGATCGACCGCCTCGCCCTGCTCCTGCTGCTGTGCGTCCTCGCGCAAGCGCTGCTCGCCCAGGTCGGTTATCTGACCGCGAAGCGATTCGGCGAGACCGCGCTCGCCCGGTCGCGGGAGGGCTTCGTCACGCACCTGCTCGGCCTGCCGTCGGCCAGGATCGAGCGAGCCGGCACCGGCGACCTGGTGGGCCGCGCGTCCCGGGACGTCGAAGGGCTGCGCCTGACCGCGCAGCAAGGCGTGCCCACGGTGCTCAACGCGGGCGCGACGGCGCTGCTCACCCTGGTCGCGCTGTTCATCCTCTCCCCCCTCGAAGGCGTCACAGCCCTCCTCACCACCCCGCTCGTCATCCTCGCGGTGCGCCGCTACCTGAGCCGCTCGATGGCCGCGTATCTGTACACGAACAGCTGCTACGCCCAGCTCGCCGACACGCTCACCGCCACCGTCGAGGGCTCCGCCGCCATCGAGGCCCTGCGCCTGGGCCGGACCCGGATCGACGCGGCCGACACGGAGATCGGCGCGAGCTACCGCTCCGAACTGGTCACCCTCGGCCTGCGCCTGAGACTGTTCCCCGTCGCGGAGTTCGCGCTGGTGGCGCCGGTCGGCCTGATCCTTCTGGTCGGCGGGTACGGATACACCCGCGGATGGCTCGACGTCGCCCAGATCACCGCAGGCGCACTCTACGTTCAGCAACTCTCGTTGCCGGTCAACCAGCTGATGGACTGGCTCGACAAGATCCAGACCGGCGGCGCGGCCCTGGCCCGACTGCTCGGCGTCGGCCTCGTCCCAGCCGAGGGCGGCGGCGACGCGGCGCCCCCGGCCGAGCACGCCGAGCTCGCCGCCAGCCAGGTCGGCTTCTCCTACCGCCCCGGCCACGAGATCCTGCACGACATCGACCTGACGATCCGTCCGGGCGAGCGCCTAGCCGTGGTCGGACCCTCCGGCGCGGGCAAGTCGACGCTCGGCCGACTGCTGGCCGGTATCAGCACCCCGTCTCGCGGCCAAGTGACCCTCGGCACGGTCCCGCTCGAGCGTCTCTCCCACGAGGACCTGCGCCGCCGCGCGATTCTGGTGACGCAGGACCAGCACGTCTTCGTCGGCACCCTGCGCGAGAACCTCGAACTGGCCCGCCACGGCGAAGGCGACGAGGCGCTGTGGGCGGCGCTCGAAGCGGTCGCCGCGGCCGAGTGGGCCCGGGCGCTGCCCGACGGCCTCGACACCAAGGTCGGCAGCGGCGCAACGGAGCTCAACCCCGCGCAGACCCAGCAACTCGCACTCGCCCGCCTGGTGCTCGCGGACCCGGACATCCTGGTCCTCGACGAGGCGACGGCGGCGCTGGACCCCACCTCGGCGCGAGACCTGGAACGCTCGCTCGCGGGCGTGCTCGAGGGCCGCACGGTGATCTCGATCGCGCACCGCCTCAACACCGCCCACGACGCCGACCGGATCGCCGTGATCGACGGCGGCCGGATCACCGAGCTCGGCACCCACGACGAGCTGCTGTCCGCGGGTGGCGGCTATGCCGCGCTGTGGCGTTCATGGCATGGTCAAAGCTGAGATCCACTGCCCCACCGCCCCACTGCCCCAC
>NZ_JAGSOG010000760.1 GCF_018139695.1 Actinospica durhamensis
GTGATGTAGGCGACGGTCGCCTGGAGCCCGAAGAAGACAGCCAGCGCCCAGGCGGTACGGCTGCGCGTGATGCGCAGCGCGGGCGCCGCCGCGGGCGCGGGCGCCGCGGACGCCTCCGCGCGCCCGGGTGCCTCCCCGCGCGCCCGCTCACCGGGGGCCCGCTCGGCCGGTGCCGCGTCCCGCTCCCGTACGAACGGGAGCCAGGGCAGCACGGCGGCGACCGCGAGGGCCGCCCACAGGGCGAGGCCCGAGCGCCAGTCACCGCCCACGGCGTCGGTCAGCGGCACGGTCACCGCGGCCGCCGCGGCGGTGCCCAGGGCCAGGGCCATCGAGTACAGGCCGGTCATGGCACCGACCCGGTCGGGGAAGTGGCGCTTGACGACGACCGGCATCAGGACGTTGCTGACGGCGATGCCCATCAGCGCGAGGGCGGTGGCGGCC
>NZ_JAGSOG010000761.1 GCF_018139695.1 Actinospica durhamensis
GCACGCGGGGACTACGAGCGCGGGGACTACGACCAGCGCGACGCCGTGCGCCGCGAGCTGCCGGAACCGCCCCCCGGATCCGGGCACGTCCACCGCGGCGGCCCCGTCGGGCCGAACCTGCCCACCACCGGTGCGCCCGGCCCGCTGGCCGCGCAGCCCGCGCCGGCGACCGGTCCCGGTGAGCCGACCGCGCGGCTGAACCCCAAGTACCTGTTCGACACGTTCGTCATCGGCGCGTCCAACCGTTTCGCCCACGCGGCCGCGGTCGCCGTCGCGGAGGCCCCGGCGAAGGCGTACAACCCGCTCTTCATCTACGGGGAGTCCGGACTCGGCAAGACCCACCTGCTGCACGCGATCGGGCACTACGCGCGGAGCCTCTACCCGGGCACGCGCGTGCGGTACGTGAGCTCGGAGGAGTTCACCAACGAGTTCATCAACTC
>NZ_JAGSOG010000762.1 GCF_018139695.1 Actinospica durhamensis
AAGCACCCCCCGCCATGAGGTAATCTTTCCGAGGTCGCCCGTAGGGGCCGATCACCCAGGCAGGTTGCCCGAGCGGCCAATGGGAGCGGACTGTAAATCCGTCGCGTAAGCTACGAAGGTTCGAATCCTTCACCTGCCACAGCAGCGAGTACGGCCCCCGAACTGCGGAAACGCAGACCGGGGGCCGACTGCTTTTTCTCAATGTGTTGCATTGAGAACCGCCGTGGCTCAGCCGGCGCTCTCAGGACGCTCTCGCGTCGGCGGCGGGGATCGCGGGGACTCGCAGGTCATCGGGGACCGCTTCGTCGAGTGCGGCGGCGACGGCGGCGATGGCGGGGTGGGTGGCGGCGCCGGTGCGGAAGGCGATGTGGGTGTGGCGGAAGGCGGGCAGGCGGGTGAGGGTCGTTCCCGCGGGCGGGTCGATGGCTGTCTCTTATACA
>NZ_JAGSOG010000763.1 GCF_018139695.1 Actinospica durhamensis
CGCCACGCTTCACCGGCGGCGGTTTCAAGGGGCTGGTGGAATTCCTCTTCCCGGCCCACATCACCGCGCTCGCCGTGAACATGCTGTCCTACGTCAACGACAAGATGTGGGTCATGGTGTTCGGCGTCATCGTCGCCGTCGGCACCAAGTGGGTGCTGCGCGCCCCGGTCAAGGGCCGGATGCGGCACTTCATGAACCCGTCGAACTTCGGCATCGCCGTCATCCTGGTGCTCTTCCCCTGGGCCTCGATCGCCCCGCCGTACCACTTCACCGAGTACCTCGACGGCGGCTTCGACTGGCTCGTGCCGGCGATCATCATCACCCTCGGCACGATGCTCAACGCCAAGCTCACCGAGCGCATGTGGCTGATCCTCGCCTGGGTCGGCGGCTTCGCCCTCCAGGCGATCGTGCGCGGTCTGCTGTTCGACACCTCCATACC
>NZ_JAGSOG010000764.1 GCF_018139695.1 Actinospica durhamensis
CAGGTCCACCGTGACGAAGTCCGCGAACCGGGGCACGGCCAGTTCGGTGAGCTCCTCGGCCGTGCGGACGACGTCCAGACTCGTCCCGATGCCCACCCCGGCCTCGTAGAGCATGTTGAGGCGCTCGTGCGCCGTCTCGGCGCGGCCGGACAGGGCGCGCAGCTCCGTGGAGTCCCGGACCGTGGCGACGCTGCCGGGCGGGCCGCCCGAGCGGTCGGTGGGCCGCTGGTTGACCGCCAGCAGCCGGTCGCCCACCAGGTGCACCTCGTCCGTGGCGACCCGCCCCGAGGACAGCAGGTCGGCGGTGTCGGGGGCCAGGCCGATGTCCAGCACGTGCCTGCCCTCCCCGTCCTCGGGCAGACCGAGCAGACGGTGCGCCTCGTCGTTGGCGAGCACCAGGGTCCCGTCCCCGTCGACGATGACGACCCCCTCGCGCAC
>NZ_JAGSOG010000765.1 GCF_018139695.1 Actinospica durhamensis
GGGTTCATCTTCGCCAACCGCTCGATCAGCTCGGGCGATTTTCCATCCAGGAACAGATCGGTGGCGGTCGGGCCCGGCGCCACGGCGTTCACGGTGATGTTGCGCCCGCGCAGCTCCTTGCTGAGGATTGCGCCCATCGTCTCCACCGCCGCCTTGCTGGCCGCATACACGCTGTAGTTCTCCAGCCGGATGCCGACCACGCTGGTGGACAGGGTGATCAGCCGGCCACCGTCGCGCACCCGTCGCGCGCTTTCGCGCAGCACGTTGAAGGCGCCCCTGAGGTTGATGCCGATCACCCGCTCGAACAGGGCGTCGTCGGTATCGGCCAGTGGTGCCAGCTGCAGCACCCCGGCGCTGTTGACCACCACGTCGATGCCGCCGAAACGGGCTTCGATGGCGTCGAAGAGCTGGCGCACCGCCTGCGGATCGGACACATC
>NZ_JAGSOG010000766.1 GCF_018139695.1 Actinospica durhamensis
GTCTCGCGCTCAGCCATCTCACTAACTCCCTTTGACTCTCTCTTGTTGTTGGAAACGCCCGGTGGGCGGCTGACAAGCAAGGGGGAAGCGAGGTGCATCGATGCAGCGGATCGGAAAGATCTTGCTTCATCAGGCCACGATCCACGGTGACCTTGCCAAGCTCAGCGACTGCAACTTAACCCGCCCAAAACGAAAAAGCAACTGGCAAAATCTTTCACTGTCAACCCCAAAACGGCCACCATACGGGACAGCATGGGACTCTCATTCATCTTATATCTGCTAGCGGTCATTTTTGTCCTGATCGGCATCGCCGGCATCATCCTGCCGGCCCTCCCGGGCATCCCGCTGGTGTTCATCGGGCTGCTGCTGGCGGCCTGGGCCGACGGCTTCGCCCACGTCGGCTGGCCCACCCTGGTCGCGCTGGGCGTGCTGACCC
>NZ_JAGSOG010000767.1 GCF_018139695.1 Actinospica durhamensis
GCACCGGCGCGCCGGGTCCTCCCGGTGCACCGGGGTCCGGTGTGCTCTCGGCAGCCATGTGACCCCCAGCTCCCCCAGCTCCCGTCCGGCCGCCGGCCTCGCTGCGCCGGTGCCGGACCCGGCCGGTTCGCTTCCCGTACGGCTCCATCGTCCCGCCGTCCGGCGGGACGGGAAAACGCGGCACGGGGCCGCACGGGACCGCACGGTGCCCCGGGCCCGGCCTCATCGGCCGCACGGCCCGGAAGCGGCGCCGGCGGGATCCGTGGGGCGAGGGTCCCGCCGGAGTGCCGGAGAACGCGCGAAGGGCCGCTTCCGTGACGGAAGCGGCCCTTGCGGAAGGGGGACGTCAGTCGCCGTTGCCCGGCGTCGGCGTCGTCTTCTGGATCTGCATCAGGAACTCGACGTTCGACTTGGTCTGCTTCATCTTGTCGAGGAG
>NZ_JAGSOG010000768.1 GCF_018139695.1 Actinospica durhamensis
CTATGCGTTCTGGGCCGAGCAGGTGCTGGCGCTCGACGCCATCAACCCGCAGGTCTCTGCCCGCCTGGCCCGCGCGCTGGACCGCTGGCGCAAGTACGTGCCCGCGCTGCGCGACGCCATGCAGGACGCGCTCAAGCGCGTGGCGGCACATCCGAGCCTCTCGCGCGATGTGCGCGAGATCGTTGGCAAGGCGCTGGCCTGAATGTCACCGCTTGTATCGTAAAATCGCGCCCGTCTCAGGAGAACCCATGAAGCGCATCAACCTCACCCGCTACCTGATCGAAGAGCAGCGCGAGCACAACACCATCCCGGCCGAGTTGCGTCTGCTGCTCGAAGTCGTGGCCCGCGCCTGCAAGGCGATCTCGCACAGCGTCAACAAGGGGGCCCTTGCCGGCGTGCTCGGCTCGGCCGGCACCGGCAACGTGCAAGGCGAAAC
>NZ_JAGSOG010000769.1 GCF_018139695.1 Actinospica durhamensis
CCTCCCAGTGCTGCTGGACGCGGTTCATACCGGTGAGCCAGCGGTCGGGGTCGGTGGCGCGGGCCCGGTAGTACTCGGCGACCTCGGGGTGCGGCAGGATCAGGAAGCGGTCCTCCTCGATGCCCCGGAAGAGGGCGTCGGCCACGTCCTCCGGCTCGATCGCGGTCGGCTTGAGCACCAGGTCGCCCGCGCTTCCGCTGGCGTCGAGCATGTCGGTGCGCACGCCCTGCGGGCAGATCGCGTGGACCTTCACGCCGCGGTGGCGGTACGTCAGCGAGAGCCACTCGGCGAAGGCGTACGCGCCGTGCTTGGTGACGCTGTAGGGGGCGGTGCCGATCATGGTGAGCAGTCCGGCCGCGGAGACGGTGGAGACGAAGCGGCCGCCGCCGCGCTCCAGCCAGTCCGGGAGCAGCGCGTGCGCCGCGCGGACGTGGGC
>NZ_JAGSOG010000076.1 GCF_018139695.1 Actinospica durhamensis
TAAGAGACAGGGGGTGGGGGACGTGGTGGCCTGCCCGGCCACGGTGAACGGGCTGGAGAGCTGGTAGAGCAACGGCGTGCCCTGACTCGAGTCCGGGGCGGCGAAGGTGGTGAACGCGCGGTAGGAGCCGGCCGGCAGGGCCGGGAGCGCCACGGTCCAGGTGCCGTCCTCGCGCATGGCGGGCTGCAGGTAGCGGAACTCGGTCAGGTCCGAGCGGATGACGTAGCAGATGACGAACGCGCTCTCATAGGGCTGATACCGGATCACCGGTTTGCCGTCCGGGCCGTCGATGCGGAACTGGTAGCCGGTGGCCGCGTCGGCGGGCACGGCCTTGGCCGAGGGCACCAGGGTGTAGCCGTGCAGGCTGGCGCTCAGGCCGGTGCCGGTGGGCGCCGCGGCGGCCACCGCGGCGGTGGTGGGGGCGGCGGTGACGTCGCCCATCCCGGGCATGTCGCCCAGGCCGGTGGGGCCGCCCATCCCGGTCATCCCGGCGCTCGGCGTCGTGGCGGGCGCGGCCGAGCAGCCGGCCGGGCCGAGCGCGAGTCCGGCCGCCACCACGGCCGCGAGCCAGGCCGCGCCCGCCCGCGGCCGCCCGCCGCCCGGCAGCACGTAAAGATTCAGCATACTGATACGCCTCCGAGGGTGGGATGGCGCGGCCGTGGGCGGCACCGCGCCGGCTCGCGCCCCGCGGTGCCGCCCACGCCCGGTCCCCGAGGGGACTACGGACTCTGACAGGAGATGCTGCTGGGCTGTGCGGGCGTTCCGGTGTAGTCGGCGGTGAAGCCGAAGCTCGTGCTCGCGCCCGCGGCGAGCACGTTGTTCCAGCTGGCGGCGGCTACCGAGGCCAGCGACCCGGCTTGGGACAGGGTCCCGTTCCAGGCGCTGTTGATCGTCTCGCCGTCCGGCATGACCCAGCCGACCGTCCAGTTGTACATGGTGGCGGTGGTCGGGTTGGTCACCGTCACGGCGGCCTGGAAGCCGCCGGGCCAGCTGCTGGTGATGGAGTAGGTGGCGTTGCAGGGCACCGGGTTGGTGACCGGTACGGTGTCGCCGATGCCGGTCACCTGTCCGGTGCCGCCGTCGAAGAGCACGTCCGAGCAGCCGTAGAACGTCTCGGTGCTGTCCGACCGGGCCCAGATCGAGTAGATGATCTGGTAGCCGGTGTAGCCGGCGGGCAGCGTGGCGTTCCAGTAGTAGTAGCTGTCGATGCTGCCCGGGTCACCGACCGAGGCCGGGTTGGTCGCCGTGGAGAACGGTACCGGCTCGAGGTCTTCCCAGGTCAGCGGCTGGGTGGAGTCCCAGGTCGGCTTGGTGATGTAGAGCGAGAAGGTCCCCGGGTGCGCCGCCCACTTGTCGTACTTGATCTGGATGGTGGCACCGGAGGTCAGGTGGGTCTTCGGCCAGTTGGCGTTCGCCTGGTCGAATCCGGAGAAATCGTAGTAGTTGCTGTCGCCGCTGCACAGCGAACCGTCGGGTATCAGCTGGCTGGTCTCGCCGCTGGTGGCTCCCGACCGGTTGCCGACGGCGAACCAGTTGTAGAGCGGAGTGGTGCCGCTCTCCGCGACGGCCGCCTGACAGGCGGGATTCTGCGGTACCAGTTGCCCGGTCGACGTCAGCGCGTCCTCGTAGCAGAGGAACGTGCGGCTGCCGGCCGTCTCCATGGCGCCGTGGGCCGACGCGGGGGCCGCGAATAGAACCGTCGCCGCCAGCGCGCACAGTGTCGCGATGAGCGTGGAACGCAGAGATCTGCGTCGTTGTCGCAAAGTTCCCAGCCCTCCTCGAGGTATGGCGGGTGGATTGGTCGAGTTGAGCGTAAGAGCGCTGTCACGTAAAGTGAACGAGAATATTTCCGGAATGCTGCGTGGGTGTATTGATCCGCGCATCTCCGCAGGTCGGAGCGGGGTGAAAAGCAGAGGTCGGATGAAATCCGGTGAAACTTTCCACACTTTATCCGGCATCTCAATTCACGTGAACCGGCCGGCCGGGTTCACGTGTTTTCGCCGGGGGATGTCGCGCGCACTACGGCGTGCAGCGCGGCCGGATAGGCCGCGAGGACCACGAGCATCGGCGCCCGCGGCGGCCCGGCCGCGCCGCCGTCGCCCACCGTCGGCAGCACGTCGGCGACCACCCACTACCGGCCGCCACGGCCGCCGCCGAGCTCGCGGCGGATGGCCTGCCCGCCGAAGTGTCGTGACCCGAGCCGCGACCCGCGCCGCAGCCCGGTCATGCCGCCCGGACCGTCACTCAGGCCGAGGGGCAGGCGTGGATCCATTCCTCCCAGGTGTGGCCGCAGTCCAGAACCACGGGGGGTCGCGCGTCGCCGGCCAGCAGCCGCTGCTCGGCCACCCGCGTCTGCTCGTCGGCGGGGACGAACACCTGCATCCGGGCGCCGGGGGTGCCGTGCACGCCGAAGCTGTTCATCTCGTAGCGCAGTTGGCCCACGGCGGGCTGGAAGAAGACCCGCCGCATCCGGCCGAACTCGGCCACCTCCTTGCGCGACCACAGTTCGGCGAAGACGGAGCTGCGCCGGAGCAGGTCCTGGACGAACGCGTCCCAGTGCGGGTCGCCGATGTGGCGGGCGTAGCTGGCGCGCAGGGTGGCCACCATCGGCGGGATGGTCTCGTGCCGGTTGACGAAGGGGTGGCAGCACTCCGGCAGCATGAAGGTGCACCAGAAGGTGTTGCGGTGCGGGCCGGTCTGCGCGAGTACGGACGGGAAGACCGCGTCGAACCTGGCGTTGCTGGCGATCATGTCGAAGCGCTCGTTGACCACGGTGGCCATGTGGCCCATCGCGTCCAGGATCGGCTGCAGGGTGTCCGGCAGCGCGTCCAGGTCGCCCTGCGCCGGGGTCACGTCGGGCACCTGGGCCAGCACGTGCATGTGCTGATGCTCGGCGGTGTCCAGCTTGAGCGTGCGCGCGATGGCGTCGAGCACCTGGGTGCTTGCGTTGATCGGGCGGCCCTGCTCGAGCCAGGTGTACCAGGTCACGCCCACCCCGGCCAGCTGCGCCACCTCCTCGCGGCGCAGGCCCGGGGTGCGCCGGCGCGGGGCCGGGGGCAGGCCGGCCTGCTCGGGGGTGATTCGTTCCCGGCGCGAGCGCAGGAATTCGGCGAGTTCCGTCCTGCGTGCCGCGCTGCCGATCGTCGCCATGGTGTTCACGCCCCCGGTCTCACGCCCCGCGCCGCTGCCGGGTGCTGTCGCTACCAGGATAACCAGGCACTAGGTACCCGGATCATCAGTCTTCGACGATGGACGCATGACGACGCTCACCTCTGCTCCGGTATCCCCGTCCACCCCGGGGGCAACCCCGGCCGGCTCCGCGGCCTCCCGCCCAGGCGCCGTGCTCACCGTGATCCTGCTCGGCTACTTCATGGCGGTCCTCGACGTCGCGATCGTGAACGTGGCGCTGCCCACGATCCGAAGTACCCTGCACTCCTCCGGCGCCGGGCTCGAGCTGTCGGTGTCCGGCTACAGCATCTCCTACGCGGTCTTCATCGTCACCGGGGCCCGGCTGGGCGACCTGTGGGGCCACGCCCGGGTCTTGCGGTTCGGCCTCGTGCTGTTCACGCTCGCCTCCCTGGCCTGCGGGCTCGCCCCCGACACCGCCGCGCTGGTGGCCTTCCGGCTGGCCCAGGGCCTCGGCTCGGCCGCGATGATGCCGCAGGTGCTCTCGCTGATCCAGCGCACCTTCACCGGACCCGCGCGGCTGAAGGCGATGAGCCTGTACACCGCGGTCGTCTCCGGCGGCGCGGTGGCCGGGCAGGTGCTCGGCGGCCTGATCATCTCGGCGAACCTGTTCGGCTCGAGCTGGCGGCCGTGCTTCCTGGTGAACGTGCCGGTGGGCCTCGGCGTGCTTATCGCCAGTTTCAGGGTGCTGCCGAAGGACGCCGGCGAGCCGGGGCGCGGGCTCGACCCGCGGGGCCTTGCGGTGCTCACGCCGTCGGTGCTCGCCGTCGTGGTGCCGCTGGTCCTGGGACACGACGAGCACTGGCCGCTGTGGGGCTGGCCGCTGCTCGGCGCCGGGCTGCTCGGGTTCGCGCTGTTCGGCGCGGTCGAGGCGCGGGTGGGCCGGCGCGGCGGGTCGCCGGTGATCCCGGCCCGGGTGCTGCGCCACCCCGGCTTCGCGGTGGGGGTCGCCACCCTGGGGCTGTCCATGGTGCTGATGATGGGCCTGCTCTTCTCGATCACGCTGCACCTGCAGGGCGCGCTGCGGCTGAGCCCGCTCGGCTCAGGCCTGGCCTTCGTCCCGCAGGCGGTCGCGGTGTTCGTGATCTCGATGACCTGGCGGCGCCTGCCCGCGCACCGTTACGCGGCCGCGGTGGTCTGCGGCTTCCTGCTGCTCGCGGCGGTGCTGGCGGGGCTGGCCGCGGTGCTGCGCCACGGTGGCACCGGCGGGTTCGATCGCTGGGTCCTGATGACGCTGCTCGGGGTGGGCCTCGGGCTCGCCTTCAGTCCCCTGATGGGGCTGATGCTCTCCCGGGTGCCGGTCGCCGACGCGGCCGACGCCAGCGGCGTGGTCGCCACCGTGGCCCAGCTCGGCCAGGTCACCGGAGTGGCCACGCTCGGCACGCTGTTCCTGAACCTGGACGCGGCCGGCACCGTGTCCTGCTCGGCGCACGCGCTGACCGTGGTGCTCCTCGTGTCCGCCGGTCTTGCCGTGCTCGGCGGCGCCGCGGCGAGCCGGATTCCGAGGCCCGACAAGGCCTGACCGAGCGGTCCGCACTCTGGAATCCGCTTGCGATCTAGAGACGCAGCACTCGCATGAATGCGGGTGCTGCGTCGTCGCAGGGGTGTTTGATCATTTCCGTGACATGAGTGAAACATGAGTCCGCGGACTGTACGGGTCGATATGGCTTAAGGACTCTGACAATTGCGATCTTCATGAGTTCTTGATCGGATCGTGACGCGGCCCCACGTCCTGTGCGGGTATTTCTGCGCTACAAATTCAGCCAAGCACAATGCGCTTCCACAAACGCGCAGTGTGCCACCACCGGGCGAGCAAGAGCCCGAGGAACGGCAGCACCACCCCGCGCTGCGAGTTCGCGACGTGGGCACCGACGAGCAGCAGTCCGATCCACAAGATCGGCGAGTGCGTACGAGGAGATTGACATACTCATGTCCGGGATCAGAAGGCGGCGTCTGGCCGCCGGAATGGCCGTGCTGGGCGCACTCGCCTTGGCGGCGACGGCCTGTAGCAGCGCAGCGAAGACCGCGACGCCAGTAACGAAGTCGACGGCGGGCCTGAACACGATCAACAGCGGCACTCCGAAGAAGGGAGGGTCGATCACTGTCGGGATCGAAAAGGCGATCACGAACTGGAACTCGCTGGACGCCAACGGAAACACCGAGGACTTCATCTACGCGGAGAACGGCTTCTACGCCGCGCCCGGTTCGCCGTACGTCCCGAACCCCGACGGCTCGGTGTCGCTCAACACCAACCTGTTGACGTCGGCGACGCTGTCCAGCACCTCTCCGCAGACGGTCGTCTACCAGATCAACCCGAAGGCGGTCTGGAACGACGGGACGCCGATCACCGCCCAGGACTTCATCTACAACTGGCTGACCCAGGCCGGTGTGGACCCGAACATCAGCGCTGCCTCCACCTCCGGCTACATGGACATGGCCTCGGTCGTCGGATCCGGTGCCAACGACCAGACCGTCACGGTCACCTGGAAGACCGGCAAGGTCGACCCGGACTGGAAGGGCCTTTTCGACCTGCTCCCGGCCCACCTGGCCGCCCAGCACGGCTACAACACCTCGCTCACGCTCGCGCAGCTGACGGCGGAGACGAAGGGCGACAAGGGCCTCGAGGCCTCCTGGACCTGGTTCGACAACACCGTCCCGACCTGGTCCGACGGCCCGTACGAGGTGCAGTCGGCCTCCTCCGACGGAACCAAGGTCGTCGAGGTGCCCAACCCCAAGTGGTACGGCGCGACCGGCCCGTACTTGGACAAGATCACCTTCGTGACGATCTCGGACTCCACCCAGGAGGTCCCGGCGCTGCAGAACGGTGAGGTCAACATCATCATTCCGCAGCCGAGCCAGGACATCGTCACCGGTGTCAAGGCGATCGGCTCCAAGGTCAAGTACCAGGTCGACGCGGGTCTGACCTTCGAGCACTTCGACTTCAACATGCAGAACACCTTCCTCGGCGGCAAGACCGAAGCCGCGCAGGAGGACCCGGTCAAGCTGGCGCTGCGCCAGGCCATGTTCACCGCGACCAACCGCACCGCGATCATCGCGCGCACCCAGGGCCTGGTGGACCCGACCGCGAAGCCGCTCAACAGCCGCATGTTCGTGCCGAGCCAGTCGCAGTACGCGGACAACGTCTCGTCCTACGACCTCGGCAACGGCGACATCGCCAAGGCCACCCAGCTGCTCAAGACGGCCGGCTACACCAACATCGGCCCCGGCGAGCACCTGACCACCCCGAGCGGCCAGGTCGTGCCGACCTTCCTGATGCGCTACACCGAGGGCAACACCGAGCGCGCCACCGAGTGCCAGATCTTCGCCGAGGAGATGGCCCAGCTCGGTATCTCGATCAAGGTCGAGAGCACGGACGACCTCGGCGCCACGCTGACGCAGGCCGACGCCAACCACACCTACGACATCATCGTCTTCGCCTGGGTCGACACCCCGTTCTGGGACACCGGCAACGCGCCGCTGTACGAGTCGAACCCCGGCACCACGGTGACCGGCGGCAACTACGGGTTCTACACCAACTCGCAGGTGGACTCGCTGCTGCAGCAGGCCACGGACACCACGAACCTGACCCTGGCGGCCTCGCTGGAGAACCAGGCGGACAAGATCGTGTCGCAGGACTCGTACACGCTCCCGCTGTTCCAGAAGGACACCATGGTCGCGTTCGACTCCGACCTGGTGAACGTACGTGACAACCTCACCTCCGCGGGCCCGAGCTACAACATCCAGGACTGGGGCTTCGCGCAGTAAGCGGTAAGCACGACTCGCAACGGTTCACCCCGCGCGCGAACCGCGCGCGAACCTGACCCCGAGCGACACACCGGGGCGGGCCGGGCTCTCGTCGAGTCCGCCCGCCCCGGTTCCTTACGTCACGTCATCCGTGCCGGGGCGACCCCACGAGGGCCCGCCCGGCGCGGCCTCATCAGCGAGGCGCCCATGATCGCATTCACTGTTCGCAGACTGCTGGCATCGATACCGGTGCTCTTCGTCTCCACCCTGCTCGTCTTCCTCATCGTCGCCTCCTCCGTGGATCCGCTCGCCCCCCTGCGGGCGCGCAACCCCCCGATCCCGCAGACGACGATCCGGGCCGAGGCCGTCCGGCTCGGGCTGAACCACTCGCTGCCCCAGCGCTACTGGGACTGGCTCACCGGCCTGGTCCTGCACGGCAACTGGGGCACCTCGGTCTCCTCCGGCTACGACATCGGCCAGCGGCTGATCAGCTCCTTCTTCGTCACCTTCCGGCTGGTGATCCTGGCGATCCTGCTGTCGCTGATCCTGGCGATCGCGGTCGGCGTGCTCACGGCCGTGCGCCAGTACAGCCGGCTGGACTACGCCGCCACCGCGATCGGCTTCCTGTTCCTGTCGCTGCCGACCTTCGTGTTCGCGATCCTGCTCAAGTCCTGGGCGATCGAGTTCAACCAGACGGTGCGCCCCAACGGGCCGCCGATCATCGCGACGCTCTTCGAGGCCAGCCCGAACCCGCCGACCAGCTTCCTCGGCAAGATCGGCGACTCGGCCGGCCACCTGCTGCTGCCCACGATCGTGCTCGCGCTGGTCTCCTACGCGTCCTGGTCGCGGTTCCAGCGCGCGTCCATGCTCGAGGTGCTCAACAGCGACTACATCCGGCTGGCGCGGGCCAAGGGCCTGTCCCGGTCCCGAGTGCTGCTGCGGCACGCTCTGCGCAATGCCCTGATCCCGCTCTCCACCCAGGTCGCGCTCGACACCGCGGGCCTGCTCGGCGGCGCGGTGATCACCGAGACGATCTTCGAGTGGCACGGCATGGGCTACATGTTCATCCAGGCGATCGACAACTACGACCTCTACCCGCTGCTGGCGTGGCTGGTCCTGGCCTCGACGCTGGTCATCGTCTTCAACCTCATCGCCGACCTGCTCTACGCGGTCCTGGACCCGAGGATCCGTCTTGCCTGAGAAGAACAACGACGACGCACCGGTCCTGCTGCCCACACTCGGCGCGAGCCTCGACCAGTTCGTGCGCTCGGGCGGTATGCCGCAGCGCGAGTTCACGGTGAAGGCGCGCACCCAGCGCGAGATCGTCTTCCGCCGATTCCTCAAGCACCGGGCCGCGGTGACCTCCCTGATCGTGTTCCTTCTGGTGGTGCTGTTCGCGTTCGTGGGCCCGCTGCTGTGGAACCAGTCCTTCAACTTCATGTCGAACGACATCGAGGTGCCGCCGTCGGGCACGCACCCGTTCGGCACCGACAGCAACGGCTACGACCTGTTCGCCGACGTGATGCACGGCACGGCCAGGACGCTGGAGATCGCGCTGTCCGTCTCGATCGCCTCGACCGTCATCGGCACGGTCTACGGCGCCGTCTCCGGCTACTTCCGCGGCTGGGTCGACACGGTCATGATGCGTATCGCCGACCTGATCCTGACCATCCCGGCGATCGTGGTGGCCATCATCGTCTCGGACAAGCTCTCCGCGAGCATCTCCTCGGCCTGGTACTTCCTCGCCTTCATCCTCTCCGCGCTGTTCTGGCCGGTGTGCGCACGCATCGTGCGGGCGCAGGTGCTCTCGCTGCGGGAGAAGGAGTTCGTGGAGGCGGCGCGGGCGCTCGGGGCCAAGGACACGCGCATCATCTTCCGGCACATCGTGCCCAACTGTCTGGGTTCGATCATCGTGGTACTGACCCTCACCGTGGCCAACACGGTCCTGGTCGAGACCGCGCTGTCCTTCCTGGGCTTCGGCGTCCGGCCGCCGGACACCTCCCTCGGCACGCTGGTCAGCAACGGACAGACGGCGATCCAGGACGGCTTCCCCTGGCTGTTCTACTTCCCGGCCCTGTTCATCATCCTGATCGTGCTCACCATCAACTTCATCGGCGACGGCCTGCGCGACGCCTTCGATCCGCAACAGACAAGGGTGCGCGCATGAGCGAGTATTCCCGCCTTTCGACCGAGTCCGAAGTGCTGCTCGCGGTCGACAATCTCACCGTCGACTTCCCGACGGCCGACGGTGTGGTCAAGGCCGTGCGCGGGGTCTCCTACAACCTGCGGGCCGGCGAGGTGCTGGGCATCGTCGGCGAGTCGGGTTCGGGCAAGTCGGTCTCCTCGATGGCCGTGATGGGCCTGCTGCCGAAGTCGGCGCAGATCCGCGGCTCGATCTCCTTCCGCGGCGAGGAACTGCTCGGCCGCACCGAGAAGGAGTTCATGCAGCTGCGCGGCAGCAAGATCGCGATGATCTTCCAGGACCCGATGACCTCGCTCAACCCGGTCTACAAGATCGGCTTCCAGCTGGCCGAGGCGGTGCTGGCGCACCACGACATCGGCCGTGAGGCCGCGCGCAAGCGCGCCCTCGAACTGCTCGAGATCGTCGGCATCCCGTTCCCGGAGCGGCGGATCGACCAGTACCCGCACGAGTTCTCCGGCGGTATGCGCCAGCGGGTGGTGATCGCGATCGCGATGGCCAACAACCCGGACGTGATCATCGCGGACGAGCCGACCACCGCCCTCGACGTGACGGTGCAGGCACAGGTGCTCGAGGCGCTGCGCAGCGCCCAGCGCGAGACCGGCGCGGCCATGGTGCTGATCACCCACGACCTCGGCGTGGTGGCCGGGCAGGCCGACCGGGTGCTGGTGATGTACGCGGGCAAGCCGGTGGAGATCGGCGGCGTCGATGAGATCTACTACGAGCCGCGGATGCCCTACACCCTGGGCCTGCTCGGCTCGCTGCCCCGGCTCGACGCCGACCGGGCCGAACGGCTCACTCCGATCCAGGGCTCGCCGCCCTCGCTGCTCTCGCTGCCGCCGGGCTGTCCGTTCGTGCCGCGCTGCCCGCTGGCCAAGCCGACCTGCGACGAGCAGGAGCCCGAACTGGTGCCGACCGGCGAGCCGGGCCACTACGCCGCGTGCCACTTCAGCGCCTCGCTGATCGGCAAGCGCGCGGACGAGGTGTTCGCGGTCACCGCCGCGGACGCGGCCCTGCCGGCGTCCTACGGCGCCGAGATCGAGGGCGTCACCGGTCAGGTCACCGCGATCCCCGAGCAGCCGAAGGCGGAGCAGTCCGAATGAGCGCGACCGACATCGACCCGAGCGCCCCCATCCTCGAGGTGCGCAACCTGGTCAAGGAATTCCCGATCAAGTCCAAGGGCGTGGTGCGGCGCACCGTCGGCTCGGTGCAGGCCGTCTCCGGCGTGGACTTCGCCATCCGGCCCGGGCACACCCTGGGCCTGGTCGGAGAGTCCGGCTGCGGCAAGACCACGACCAGCCGGGCCATCCTGCACCTGCAGCCGGCCAACTCCGGCCAGGTGCTCTTCCAGGGCCGCGACGTGACCCGGATGTCGCGCACCGAGCTGCGGCGGATGCGCCGGGACATGCAGATCGTGTTCCAGGACCCGTACGCCTCGCTCAACCCGCGCATCACGGTCAGCGAGATCATCGCGGAGCCGCTCAAGATCCACGGCCTCTACGAGCCGGACGGGCGGGCCCAGGTGGCCGACCTGATGGCCCGGGTGGGCCTGAATCCGGAGCACGGCAACCGGTACCCGCACGAGTTCTCCGGCGGCCAGCGCCAGCGCATCGGCATCGCCCGCGCGCTGGCCCTGAAGCCCAAGGTGCTCGTGCTCGACGAGCCGGTCTCCGCGCTCGACGTCTCGATCCAGGCCGGCGTGATCAACCTGCTCGAGGACCTGCAGGACGAACTGGGCCTGGCGTACCTGTTCGTCGCGCACGACCTGTCCGTGGTCCGGCACATCGCCGACGAGGTGGCGGTGATGTACCTGGGCAAGATCGTGGAGATCGCCCAGACCACGGAGCTGTTCGAGCACAGCCAGCATCCGTACACCAAAGCCCTGATCTCGGCGATCCCGATCCCGGACCCGCGCCGGGAACGCGAGCGGGAGCGGATCCTCGTGGAGGGCGACGTGCCCTCGCCGGCCGATCCGCCCTCCGGCTGCCGCTTCCGCACCCGCTGCCCGCTGCGTCCGACCCTGCCCGAGGGCGACCAGGCCCGCTGCTCCGGCGAGGAGCCGACCCTGATCGGCCGCGGCCGCGGCGACGCGCACCGGGTGGCGTGTCACTTCGCGGGAGCGAACGACTAGCGCAGTGCTGTGGCGAACGACTAGCGCAGTGCGGGAGCGAACGCTAGCGCTGCGCCAGCGCGTAGCCGTTGCGGGACGAGTGTGCGGAAATCCGTTGTCCTGAACGTATTTCCGACACGCCGCGATACGCGGGTGAACCGCCCCGATCCCGGGAATGCTACGGGAAAGGGGCGGTATGCCCGAATATCGGCCTTCACTGGGGAGGGTGGTGCGACCGAGCGGGGAGTGTAACAGCCTGATCGGGTGGGCAGTGGCATACCGTGTTCTGCGATAACCCTACCCCACCTGCACCGATCCTGTTACGCTCCGACAAGATCGCTGGTAGTGTCCACGATCCGAGACGCCGAAACCCCCAGGAAACAACACGATCCCCAAGCTGTTTCTTGATCTGATCGTGACGCGGCTGCCTCTCCCGTCCAAGCCGAATCGTGCGGTAGAAAAACACAAGCAAAGCAAGAGTCTTCGCGGTTGTGACCGTAAGGCGAAAAGCTTCCGGTGCTCGGCCGGAGACCGGGGCCCTCGGCACACGGGGGTGAAGGCCTGCTGAAGGACCGTGTGGCGAGTGTGGGCCGTCGCACGGGAACGTTTCAAGGCCGGACGCCACCCGCGTCCGGTCTCTCAGGGATGGTCCGAGAAATCCTCGGGCGCCCGGCGAACGGTACGTACACACACGCTGCCGTGTATGCACCGGGCTGCCTGTGGCGAGTTGAGAAGGGTTGCCGATGGCTGCATACCTCCTGCGGAGGATGATCAACTATCTGTTTCTGGTGATCATCGCGGCCTCCGTGACCTACCTTCTCGCGGCGTGGATCTTCCACCCCGAGAACAACTGGCTGGCCCGCCATCCCCAGCCGAGTTGGTCGGTCATCCACGCGGAGCTCAAGGCCCGCAACGAGGACGAGACCCTCACCCCGATCTGGACCCGGTACGCGAACTGGGTCAACGGTCTGCTGCACGGCAACATGGGCATCGAGATCGGCGGCAACTCGGTCGCGCAGGACATGGGGCGGCGCATCGGCGTCTCCACCCGCCTGCTGGCCCTGTCCACGGTCATCGGCTCGATCGGCGGCGTCGTGGTGGGCGTCTGGGGCGCGGTGCGCCAGTACAAGCTGTTCGACCGGGTCAGCACGGGCGCCTCGCTGCTGATCTTCGCGATGCCGGTGTTCACCCTGGCGATCCTGCTGCAGATGTTCGCGACCTGGTTCAACAACGCGACCGGCACGCACTTCCTGTACTACGTCAACGAGGTCTCCAACCCCAACCAGCCGTTCTGGACCTGGTCCGACCTGGTCGACCGGTTCGAGCACCTGATCCTCCCCACGCTCAGCGTCTCGCTGGGGTCGGTGGCCTACTTCAGCCGGTATCAGCGTGCCACGATGCTCGACATCATGGGTAGCGATTTTCTGCGCACCGCCCGTGCCAAGGGTCTGACGAAGAACCGGGCCATCTTCAAGCACGGCGCGCGCACCGCGATCATCCCGGTGGCGACGCTGCTGAGCTACAACGCCGTGCTGCTGTTCACCGGAGCCGTGTTCACCGAGGTCATCTTCACCTGGCACGGGATGGGGGAGTGGTTCATCAGCAGCATCGGCCAGAACGACGTGAACTCCGTCGCCGCCGTCGGCATCTTCACCTCGATCCTGGTCCTGGTGGCCGGTCTGATCTCGGAGGTCATCACCGTCACCCTCGATCCGCGCGTGCGCGTCTGAGTCAGGAAGGCTCTCTCCCATGTCTCTCAACGCGAACGCCCTCGTCGACGAGGCCGGCTCGACCGACCCGATCGGCGACGGACCGCAGGTCTCCACCGGCCGCGGCCGCCTGGTGCTCAAGCGCTTCCTGCGCAACCGGGCCGCCACCATCGGCCTGGTCATCGTGGTCCTGATGTTCCTCTCGGCCTTCGTCGGCCCGGACATCGACCAGTGGAAGTACACCGACATCGACTTCGAGAACTTCCAGACCCCGCCGTCCGGGGCCCACTGGTTCGGCACCACCCAGACCGGCCAGGACATGTTCGCCCTGTGCATGCGCGGCCTGCAGAAGTCGCTCATCATCGGCCTGGTCGGCGGTGTGCTGACCACCGCGTTCGCCGCGCTGGTGGGCGCGTGCGCGGGCTACTACGGCCGCTGGGCCGACCGGATCCTGAGCTGGTTCATCGACCTGTTCCTGGTCCTGCCCTCGTTCCTGATGCTCTCCATCCTCTCGCCCTGGTTCCGCGGCAAGACCTGGATGATCCTGATCCCGCTGCTCGCGGCGTTCGCCTGGATGATCACGGCGCGGATCGTGCGGGCGCAGGCGATGAGCCTGAAGAACCGCGAGTTCGTCTCCGCGGCCCGCTTCATGGGCGTGCCGGGCTGGCGGATCATCCTGCGCCACATCCTGCCGAACATCGCCTCGCTGCTCATCATCGACGCCGTGCTGAACGTGGCGGCCACGATCCTGGGCGAGGTCAACCTCTCCTTCTTCGGCTTCGGCGTCCAGGCGCCCGACGTCTCGCTCGGCACCCTGATCGACACCGGGCAGCAGGACATCGGCTCCTACCAGTGGCTGCTGGTGTTCCCGATGGCCTGCCTGGTCGTGCTGCTGCTGGCGGTCAACATGATCGGCGACGGCCTGCGCGACGCCCTCGACCCGAACGCCCAGGGCGCCAAGTCGAAGGTCCGCCGGCCCAAGGCCGAGCGCCGGGATTCCACGCCGGTGCTCACCGAGCCCGTGACGGTCGAGGTCGATTAGCCGTGAGCCAGAGTTCTGAGTCCTTCCCCCTCCAGTCGCAGAACGGTCGCGCCGTGAGCCTGAACGACACCCCGGCCCTCGAGGTCGCCGACCTCGAGATCTCCTTCCCCTCCGAGGCCGGCGTGGTCAGCGCCGTGCGCGGAGTCAACTACCAGCTGCGGCGCGGCGAGGTCCTCGGCATCGTCGGCGAGTCCGGCTCGGGCAAGTCCGTCACCGCCATGGCGGTGCTCGGCCTGCTGCCGGAGACCGCGCAGGTGACCGGCTCGGTCCGGCTCGGCGGCCGCGAGCTGCTGAACCTGGGCGACAAGGAGATGTCGAAGATCCGAGGCAGGGAACTGGCGATGGTCTTCCAGGACCCGCTCTCCGCCCTCACCCCGGTGTTCACCATCGGCTCCCAGATCATCGAGGCGCTCCAGGTCCACCAGGACATCTCCAAGGCGGACGCGCGCAAGCGGGCCGTCGAGCTGCTCGACCTGGTCGGCATCCCGGACCCGCAGCGGCGGGTGGACAACTTCCCGCACGAGTTCTCCGGCGGTATGCGCCAGCGCGCCATGATCGCGCAGGCGATCGCCAACGACCCGGCCGTGATCATCGCGGACGAGCCCACCACCGCCCTCGACGTGACCATCCAGGCGCAGATCCTGGACGTGCTCAAGACGGCCAAGGACGTCACCGGCGCCGCGATCGTGATGATCACCCACGACCTCGGCGTGGTGGCCGGCTTCGCCGACCGGGTCATGGTGATGTACGCCGGGCGCCCGGTGGAGACCGGCGTGGTGGAGGACATCTACTACGAGCCCCGCATGCCCTACACCATCGGCCTGCTCGGCTCCATCCCGCGGCTCGACGACACCGAGCGCAAGGCCCTGACACCGATCGACGGCAACCCGCCGAACCTGAGCGCGCTGCCGGTCGGCTGCCCGTTCCAGGCCCGCTGCCCGATCGTGGTGGACGTGTGCCGCCAGGTCGAGCCGGTGCTCGAGCGGGCCGGCAGCGACGTGCACCACTCCGCCTGCCACCGGGCCGGCGAGCTGGTGACCGGCTCGCTGCCGGTGGACGAGGTCTACCCGGTGCCGGAGATCCCCGAGGCCCGCGCCGCGCGCATCCCGCGCGACCAGCGCCCGGCCGTGCTCGAGATCACCAACCTGCACAAGCACTTCCCGCTCACCCGCGGCGCGCTGGCCAAGCGTAAGGTCGGCGAGGTGCGCGCGGTGGACGGCATCGACCTGGAGATCCGGGCCGGTGAGACGGTGGGCCTGGTCGGCGAGTCCGGCTGCGGCAAGACCACCACGCTGATGCAGCTGCTCGAGCTGGTCTCGCCGGAGCAGGGCAAGATCGTGGTGCTGGGCAAGGACACCGCCAACCTGCACCAGAACGAGCGCCGCGAGCTGCGCCGCGACCTGCAGGTCGTCTTCCAGGACCCGATGGCCAGCCTCGACCCGCGCATGCCGGTCGGCGCGATCCTGGCCGAGCCGCTGCGCTCCTTCGGCCGCAAGAAGGCCGAGGTCTTCGCCCGGGTCACCGAGCTGCTCAAGCTGGTCGGCCTCGAGCCGGAGCACGCCAACCGGTTCCCGGCGGAGTTCTCCGGCGGCCAGCGCCAGCGCATCGGCATCGCCCGCGCGCTCGCGCTCGAGCCCAAGGTGGTCATCCTGGACGAGCCGGTCTCCGCGCTCGACGTCTCCATCCAGGCCGGCGTGCTCAACCTGCTCGAGGAGCTCAAGGCCAAGCTGGACCTGAGCTACCTCTTCGTGGCCCACGACCTGTCGGTGGTGCGGCACACCTCCGACCGGGTCGCGGTGATGTACCTCGGCCGCATCGTCGAGGTCGGCGACGTCGCGCAGATCTTCGACGCGCCCTCACACCCGTACACGCAGGCGCTGCTCTCCGCGATCCCGGTGCCGGACCCGCGCAAGGAACGCGAGCGCGCCCGCATCCTGCTCGAGGGCGACCTGCCCTCACCGACCAACATCCCCAGCGGATGCCGATTCCGCAACCGCTGCCCCAAGTTCCAGACCTTGGCGGAGGGCGACCAGGCCCGCTGCATCGGCGAGGACCCCTCGCTGCACGGACTGGACGAGCCCGGGCACGAGGCCGCCTGCCACTTCGCCGGCGCCCTGAGCGTGGTCTGACAGGTCAACACAGACGTCCGCTCCGCAGGGCTGCGGCAGGCGGAGGCACCACCGAACCTACGAGAAAAGGAGAGGCACACATGCGCCTCACTAGGTCGACCGGCGTCCTCGCCGCGTCACTTGTCGCTGTCGCCTTGGCGGCCAGCGCGTGCAGCAGTTCCAAATCGACCACGGCCCCGGCCAAGCAGGTCGCTGCTACACAGGAGCAGATCAACGCCCAGCCGGTCAGCTCCCTGCAGCAGGGTGGCACGCTGAACCTGAGCATGGAGCAGTGGTCCTCGCAGTGGAACATCTTCTCCGCGAACGGCAACGTGGACGCCGACACGCAGACGGTCATCTCCGCGCTGCTGCCCGCGCCGTACCACTACTCCGCCGACGGCACGCCGACCTACAACGCCGACTACCTCACCGGTGAGCCGGTCTCGAGCACGGTCGGCGGCAAGCAGACGGTGACCTACGAGCTGAACCCGAAGGCCGTGTGGTCCGACGGTACGCCGATCACCTACAAGGACTACGTCGCCAACTGGCAGGCCCTGAACGGCAAGACGGCGAACTACAACCCGACCTTCTCGGTCGGCTACGACCAGATCGCCTCGGTTGCCGAGGGCAAGAACGCGGACGAGGTCGTCGTGACCTACTCCAGCCCGTTCTCGGACTGGAAGTCGCTGTTCGCGCCGCTGTACCCGGCCTCGGAGTACGCCACCGCGGACGACTTCAACAAGAACCTGCTGACCTCGCTCGGCCTGTCCGGCGGTCCGTTCGAGCAGGGCTCGGTCAACCAGACCGACCAGACCGTCACCCTGGTGCCGAACCCCAAGTGGTGGGGCTCGAAGCCGGTGCTCGACTCGATCGTCTTCAAGACGATCTCCACCGACGCCACCGCGCAGGCCTTCGCCAACGGTGAGATCGACTCCTTCGACATCGGCGTCGACGCCACCGCGTACAAGACGGCCAAGTCGACCAAGAACGCGACCGTGCTCCAGGCCGGTGGCCCGGACTACCGCGCGCTGACGATCAACGCCCAGTCGGCCAACCTCTCCGACGTCCAGGTCCGCCAGGCCGTCTCCGAGGCGCTCGACCGCACCGCCATCGCCAAGTCCGACCTCGCGGGCCTGCCGGCCTCGCAGATCCTGGTGAACAACCACTTCTACATGCCCAACCAGAAGGGTTACACCAACACCTCGGGCGCCGTGGGCACCTACAGCGCCTCCGCCGCCGAGCAGCTGCTCAACGCGGCCGGCTGGACCCTGCCCGCCGGCGGCACCTACCGGACGAAGGCCGGCAAGGAGCTCGACCTGACCCTGCTGATCCCGTCGGACGTCTCGGTCGCCACCAACGAGTCCACGCTGATCACCGCGATGCTCAAGACGATCGGCATCAAGGTCACCACCACCTCCGAGGGCGACCCGTTCTTCACCGACATCGCCGCCGGCAAGTTCGACCTGACCGTCTTCACCTGGGAGGGCACGAACTACCCGATCAGCTCCAGCATCTCGCTCTACCAGAACATCCAGAGCGGCAACTGGGGTCAGAACTACGCCCGCATCGGTAGCTCCACCATCGACAGCGAGATGAACACGGCCGCGGGCCAGACCAACCCGACCACCGCGACCGCCGACATCAACCAGGCGGACCAGGCGATCTGGCAGGAGGCGGGCGTCATCCCGTTCTACCAGCGTCCGGAGCTCGAGGGTCAGGTCAAGACCCTGGCCAACTACGGTGCCTTCGGCTTCGCCGACATCGTGTGGCAGAACATCGGCTTCACCAAGTAGTCCGATGAGCGCGCGCGCCGCCCGCCGGCGCGCGAGCTGACGCAGTACCCGGCGACGCCCGCCTCCGACCTGGTCGGGGGCGGGCGTCGCATATGCGTATGTTGCATACAATTGCGTGGTCTTCTACTCTGGACGAGACCCGGATGAGATCGTCGACGATCGTGACGGGGTGTCAGGAGGGGGAGAGCCGTGTGGGGTCTGTGGGGGATGACCGCGCGCCGCGCGCGCACCCAGATCTGGGTGCTGCTGGCCGCGTTCCTCTCCGTGCTGGCCGCGAGCACGGCGCTGACCACCATCGCCTCCTTCGCCTCGGCCACCCGCGAGCAGACCGTGCTGCGGATGCTGCGCGAGGCGAGCCCGTCCCAGCTGCAGATCGAGCTGGACGAGAGCGCCGGAAACCTCGACCCGTCCGCCGCGCAGGCCGCGCTCACCCAGGACGTGCGCACCTATCTGCCGCAGCTGTCCGCGCAGTCCGACGCCGTCTTCTACGGTCAGACCGCTTACTCCCTGCTCGGCGCCGCCGCCCCGGCCTCCTCGCCGTCGTCCTCGGCAGCTCATCACGGCCACGGCGACCGCACCGCGATCCCGGCCGGCTCCGCCCCGCTCAGTTTCTGGGCCTCGGCGCAGACCTCCGCGCACGCCCGGCTGCTGCAGGGCCGTTTTCCGGCCGCGGCCACCGGCGACGTGCTCGAGGTCGCGGTGGCGCAGAGTGATGCGAAGACCCACCACCTGAGCGTCGGGTCGAGTTATCCCTTCTCCTCCTTCGGCGCCCAGGGCCGGATCCTGGTCGTCGGGATCTTTCAGCTGGACGCGGGCTCCGACCCCTTCTCCGCGCTGGTGCAACGGAATCTGGGCGTCGGCGTGCCGCTGCTGGTGGATTCGAGCGACTTCCAGGGCCTCACGCTGAACCTGGCCTCCGCCACCTATCTGGTGCGCCCCGACCTCGCCGGGCTGACCGGCGCCAACCTCGGCGCGGTGACCTCCTCCGTCAGCACCCTGACGAGCGTGCTGGCCTCCGACCAGAAGCTGGGCGGCTCGGAGTCCGTCCACGACGCGCTCTCCGCCCTGCTCGGCGGCGCGGTGCAGGCGCTGGCCGTGGCCCGTACCGCGATCGCCATCCCGTGCGTGCTGCTGCTGGCCGTCTCCGGCTGCGCCCTGGCCTTCACCGCCCGGCTGCTCGCGGCCGGCCGCCGCGCCAGCACGGCCCTGATGCTCGCGCGCGGCGCCCGGCCGCGCCAGCTCGCCGCGTGCGGCGCGCTGGAGGCGCTGGTGCTGTGCGCGCTGGCCCAGATCCCCGCGGTGTTCCTGGCCGGGCCGCTGGCCGGTCTCGTCTCCACCGCGGGCGCCGTGCCCGGGTTCGGCACCGCCGTGTGGGCCGCCGCGGCGGCCGCCTGGCTGGCCGGCACCGCCACCCTCGCCGGGTACGCCGCCCAGCGCCCGGTCGACGTCGAACGCAACCGCGGCAGCGCCGTGCTCGGCCTGGGCGCGGAGATCGCGCTGGTCGTGCTCGGCGTGCTCGCGCTGGCGGAACTCGCCGCGCACGGCCCGGCCGAGGCCGCGCAGGGTCTGGTGGATCCGGTGGTGGTGCTCGCGCCCGCCCTCGCCGTGCTCGCCTGCGCGGTGCTGAGCCTGCGGCTGATCCCCTTGGCCGGCCGGGTGATGCAGCTGCTCGCGGCCCGGGCGCGCAGCTGGGCCGCGCCGTACGGAGCCTGGTCCGCGGCCCGGGCCGGGCGCGCGTCCTCGGGCCCGGTGGTGCTGCTGGTGATGGCGATCGGCACGGTCGTGCTGGCCGGCGGGTACCTCTCCGCGTCGCAGCGTTCCGCCCTGGACCAGGCCGACTACAGCGTGGGCGCGGACGTGCGCGTGGTCGGGGTGAACGACCAGGCGCTCGAGATAGCCGGGGCCTGCGGTGCGTTGCCGGACGCGGCCGGCGCGGCCGAGGTGACCAGGCTGAGCGCGTCGATCGGCGCCGACGGCTCCGAGGGCTCGACCCAGATCCTGGTGGCCGACCCGGCCCGCCTGGCCGTGGCCGGGCAGCTGCGCGCGGACCTCGGCCCCGACGGAATCAAGGGCCTGACGCAGCCGCTGGTCTCCGCCGCCGCGGCCGGGCGGATCGCGCCGGAACCCGGGCTCACCCTGCCCGGCAGGCCGCAGGCCTTCGCCCTCGACCTCAGCCTGACCGGCGCGGTGGCGCGCACCGGCGGCAGTCTCCAGCTCACCTTCGCCGCCGACGCGGGCGAGGCGGAGTCGCTCTACGTCGCGGTGCCCGCCGGATCCTCCGCGCACATCCGACTGCCGCTCTCGCGCGTGCTCGGCGCCGGCACGGACGTGGCCTGGCCGCTACGGCTGACCCGGCTCAATCTTCTGATATCGCAGGCGGCCGCGGGCGGCCCCGCCGTGGCCGCCGGGTCCGGCATGGCGGTGCGCGAGGCCACCGCCGACGGCGCGAGCGTCGTCCTGCCCGCCGCCGAGATATGGAAGTCCACGACCACCCAGGCGCAGGGCACCACGATCGTCTCCGCCATCCCGACCGAGCGCACCCCGGTCACCGCGATCGGCGCGGTGGCCACGCCCGGATTCCTGGCCGCCGCGGGCAAACACGTCGGCGACACGGCGGTGATCGTGGTCGACGGGGTGCAGGTGCCGGTGCGGATCGTGGGCGCGGCGGGCGCGATCCCGACCGTCGCCCCGTCCGCCGACGGCCTGCTGCTCGACCAGGCCGACGTGGACGCGTACGCGCAGAGCGCCGGCACGGGCCTGGTCGGCACCCTGGAGTGGTGGCTGACCGCGCGCCCCGGCCGGATCGACGCGCTCGCCGCCGAGGTGGCCGGGCTGCCCGGACTCGGCGGCACCGTCAGCGACCGGCTCACCGTCCGCGCCGACTACGCCGCCGACCCCGTCCGCAGCGGCCCGGCCGGCGCCCTGCGCATCGCCGCTGTGGCGGTCGCGCTGCTCGCCCTCATCGGCTTCGCCACCCGCCTCGCCAACGAGGTCCGCTCCCGCGCCCGCGAGATCGCCATCGCCCGCGCCCTCGGCCTCGATCCCGGCCGCGTGGCCCTCGCCTTCGGCATCCAGCAGGCCTTCGAAGCGGTGGTCGCGGTGGTCGCCGGCTGCCTGATCGGCTCCCTGCTCGCGGACCGCATCGTCCCGGTGACGATCGTGGCCCGCAACGGCTCGGCCGCCATCCCCACGCCGGTCGCCGTCTCCCCCTGGCCCGAAGCCCTGGGCTCCGCCGCCCTGGCAGCCCTCTGCGTCCTTGCCGCGGCAGCCTGCGTCGGCATCGTGGCCGCACGGGTGTCCATCAGTGCCCTGCTGCGTACCGAGTCGGAGGCGAGCCGGTGACCGCCATGGCCGGACACGCGCGGTTGGAGACGCGGGCGCTGGCGCGCTCGGTGGGGGCGGTGCGCGGGCCGCTGGCCGTGTTGGCGCTGCTCGCCTTCGTGCTCAGCGGCAGCCTCATCGCGGGCGACCGGCTCGTTGCGGCGCACACCACCTCCGCCTTCCGCGCCTACCTCGCCGCCCAGTCCGCCGCGCAGACGGACCTGACCGCCACCTCCACCGTCTCCGCCGCCTCGGCCGCGACGCTCGCCGAGGCCACCGCGCAGACCAACGCGCTGGTGCCGAGCGGTCTGGCCGGCGCGGTCACGCCGGTGCACACGGCCGTGATCGCGCAGCCGGGGACCTGGCGCAAAGCGGCCGTGATCGGGCATCGTTCGGTCACCTGGGCGCCCCAGCTCAGCCTCGCCTCCTCGCCGCAGGCCACCGCGGCCGCGCGCTACGTGCAGGGCTCGGCGCCCGCCTGCCCGGCCGGCGGATGCACCGCGGCCGGGGTGCTGCCGATCGGAGTGTCGCAGGCCACTGCCGACCAGCTCGGACTCGGCGTCGGCACCCGGCTCGTGCTCGATCCGCCCACCGGCGGCGCCGGGCTCACGGTCCAGGTCAGCGGCATCTTCGCCGCGTCCGGCGGCACGGGTGCGGGTGCTGGTTCCGGGCACGCGTTCGACGACCTCGGCACGCTGGTCCAGCCTCGGCTGGACGAGTGGGTGCCGCAGCTCGGTCCGTACGCGGGGCAGTCGAACATGCAGTGGGAGGCCGAGGTGCTCGTCCCCCCGGCCGCCCTGTCCGTCGTGACCACCTGGCAGCCGGCCCACGCCACCTGGCGCTACCACCTCGAACCGGACGGCCTCGCGGGCTCGGCCGCCGCGACGCTCTCGGCCGAGATCAAGTCCCGGATCAGCTCGGCGAACCTGCTCGGGCTCGGCGCCGCGTTCTCCGCCGACACCTTCTCCACCCACCTCGCGCCGACCCTGGACGCCTTCGCCACGCTCGACGCGTCGGCGAGCGCGCTGGCCGAGTTCGCCCTGGCCGGCACCGCCGCCATCGCGCTCGCCGTGCTCTTCCTGGCCATCAGGATCCTGCTGGGCCGGCAGAGCACCGCCCTCGCGCTGCTGCGGGCCCGCGGCGCCTCCGGAGCGGTCCTGGCGAGCTGGATCGGCGTGCAGGCCCTGCTGGTGTGCGTGCCCGCCACCGTGCTGGCCCTGCTGCTGTGTCGAACCCTGATATCGTCGGCCGGCCACGGCGCGCTGGAGTGGGCGGTGGCGGGCTGCGGCGCGCTCGGGGCGCCGGTGCTGGCCGCCTCGGTGGTCGCCCGTGCCCCGCGCGTGGCGTCGGCCTCGCGGCGGCGGCGCGGGTCGCGCTGGATCGGCCGGGGGACGGCGCTGCTGATCGGCGCGGTCGCCGTGGTCGGGGTGCGGATGCGCACCGGGACGGGCACCGGCGTGGATCCGCTCACGGCCCTGCTGCCCAGCGTCCTGGCCGTGGACGCCGCCGTTCTGGTCAGTATGCTGATACCGCTGCTGGTGCGCCCGGCCGCCCGGCTGGCCGGGCGCGGGCGGGGGCTGGTCGGCTACCTGGCCGCCGCGGCCGCCGCGCGCCGCCCCACCGTCGACCTGGTCACCGCGGGCGCGCTCACCGCCGCGGCCACCGCCGCCGTCTTCGCCTCCTGCTTCACCGCCACCCTCGGCACGGCCCGGGTCACCGAGTCCTGGCAGTACGTCGGCGCGGATCTGCGCGTCTCCTCCGTCGCGGGCAGCGGGGGCGCGCTGGATCCGGACGCGCTGGCCGCGGTCGCGGCCGCGCCGGGCATCGCCGCGCACGCCGAGGCGAGCGTGTTCGCCGAGCAGTCGCTGCTCGTGCCGCAGGGCGGGGTCTCGGTCACCGTCTACGTCGTGGACCCGGCCGAGTACCGCGGCCTGATCCGCGGCACGCCGCTGGACACCCCGGCGGTCGAATCAGAACTCGATGCCCTCAGCGCCGCGCACGGTTCCGCGGGCACGGTCCCGGCCCTGGTCTCCGCCGACCTGCTCGGCCTGGTCCAGGGGCTGCCCTCGGGCAGCGGGCCCACCATCGTGCTCGCCGAGAACACCCTCGACCTCGCGCCGCTCGGCTCGGCCGCCGCGTTCCCGCCGGCCACCGGCACCTCCTCGTACCTGGTGGTCCCGCGCGCGGGCCTGAGCCAGGCGCTGCCCGCGTTCCAGACCGGCAGCACGGTGGCCTGGTACACCTACAAGCCCGGCGTCACCGCGCCGCCCGCGGCCGCCGCGCGGGTCCCGGCCTCGGCCGTGGCCACCCGGGCCGAGACGATGGGCGGGTACGGCAACGATCTGCTCTCCGCCCTGTCCGCCTGGATCAGCCGCGCCGCCGGGGTGCTTGACGTGCTGCTCGCCGCGGCCTGCGTGCTGCTCGCGGCGGCCGCGACGGCCAAGGCCAGGGCGGCCTCCAGCGCGTTCCTGCTCACCATGGGCACCCGGCGGCGCTCCGCCGCGGCGGTCTCCGTGTTCGAGACGGTCCCGATGCTGCTGGCCATCGGCGTGGCCGCGGTGGCGGCCGGCTACGGCGCGGCGCAGGCCCTGCTGCCCGCCCTGGCCGCGATCGGCGGCGTGCCCCGGCCGACCCTGGCCACACTCCCGCCCGGCGCGCTCCTCGCGGCCCTCGCGGTGCCGGCGCTCGGCGTGCTGGTCACCACGGCGGGAGCCGGATTCGGCCGCGAGGCCCAGCTTTCCTTCCAACGAACAGGCGGGTGAGGCGGCATGCTGAGCCAACTGAACCGACTCGAGGCCGCGGTCAGCGGGCCCGCCGAGGTCTACGGCGGCGACGCGCACGTGGTGTGCGACCGGGTGGTGCGCATCTACCAGACCGAGGACGTGGAGGTGCAGGCGCTGCAGGGCCTCGACCTGCTGGTCGGGCGGGGCGAGCTGATGGCCATCGTCGGGGCCTCGGGCAGCGGCAAGTCCACCCTGCTCGGCATCCTCTCCGGCCTCGACGCCCCCACCGCGGGCCGGGCCACCGTCGCAGGGTTCGATCTCGGCGCGCTGAGCAAGCGGGACCGGCTGCGCTACCGGCGCGCCACCGTCGGCTTCATCTGGCAGAACACGGCGAAGAACCTGCTGCCGTTCCTGTCCGCGGCGGACAACGTCGCGCTGCCGATGGCCTTCGCCGGCGGCGGCCGCCGGGCCCGGCGCGCCCGCGCCCTCGAACTGCTCGAACTGCTCGGCGTGGCCGACTGCCGCGACCGGCGCCCCACCCAGCTCTCCGGCGGCCAGCAGCAGCGGGTGGCCATCGCCACCGCCCTGGCCAACCGGCCCGAGGTCATCCTGGCCGACGAGCCGACCGGCGAGCTCGACTCCGCCACCGCGGCCCAGGTCTTCGAGGCCCTGCGCGGCGCGAACCGCGAACTCGGCGTGACCGTGCTCGTGGTCACCCACGACAAGGCCGTGTCCGAACACGTCGGGCGCACCGTGGAGATCCGCGACGGGCGTATCAGTACCGAGACGCTCCGGGCCGGCCTCGACCCCGCGGCCGACGCGGACGGAGCGGACGCATCGGGTACCGGCACCGGCACGGGCGTGGTGGCGGAGCAGTACGCCGTGCTCGACCGCGCCGGCCGGGTCCAGCTTCCGCGCGAGTACACCGACGCCGCCGGGCTGCGCGACCGGGTCCGCCTCACGCTCGACCCCGACCACGTCGGCGTCTGGCCCGGCCACACCCGTCCGCCCGCGCCGCCCGCGCCCGCCCCCATCTCTTCCGAGGACGCCAGCGATGACTGACCACACCGCCCGCGACCACGGCGAGAACGAGCAGGACAGTGCCCTGAGGATCGACCCGGCCGCCGAGTCCGAGGTCATGGTTGCGGCCAGGAACCTGCGGCGCACCTTCGGCAGCGGCGACCGGCAGGTGCACGCCGTCGACGACGTCTCCTTCGACATCCCGCGCGGCCAGCTGTGCGCGGTGGTGGGCCGTTCCGGCGCGGGCAAGACCTCGCTGCTCAACCTGCTCGGCGGCCTCGACCGGCCGGACGGCGGGAGCCTGAGCATCGACGGCAGGCCGGTCTTCGGCGAGGGCCTGCGGCCCACCCGCCGCGAGCTGACCGCGCTGCGCCGCGACACGGTGGGCTTCGTGTTCCAGAACTTCTCCCTGCTGCCGATCCTCAGCGCGGCCGAGAACGTCGGCGTCCCGCTGCGGGTGCGCCGCACGCTGGCCGGGGAGCGCGAGCAGCGTGTCAGTCTGCTGCTGAAGCTGGTCGGTCTCGGCGAGCAGCGGGCCCAGCGCCCGGGCGAGCTGTCCGGCGGTCAGCAGCAGCGGGTCGCGATCGCGCGGTCCCTGGCCAACACCCCGCGCCTGCTCATCGCCGACGAGCCCACCGGCCAGCTCGACTCGCAGACCGGCCGCGACGTCATGGAGCTGCTGCACGCGGTGGTCGTCTCGGAGAACGTCACGGCCGTGGTCGCCACCCACGACCAGGCCATGATCGAGCTCGCCGACAGGGTGCTGACGATCTCGGACGGGCGCCTGGTCGAGGACCGCTGAGCCGGTTTCCGCGGGGCCGCGCGCCGGTCCCGGCTCACGGGTGCTTGCGCGCGCCCTTCACGATCTTGTCCACGGCGTTGCGCGGCCCGTAGACCGCGACGCCGACCAGGTCCAGCGCGTCGCGGCCGACGGCGCGCACGGCGGCGCGGTTGTCCTCGTCGTTGCCGGTGGCGAACAGGTCGGCGGTGAACACGGCGAGCGAGACGTCCGCGGCCCGGGCCACGGCCCGGGCGTGCGACGCGGTCAGCTGCTCCTTGCCGCCCTCGAACACCATGACGGGCTGGCGGAACATGGGCAGATAGCCGGTGCCGTCGGCGTCGGCGTACGGCTCGCCGATCACCTCGGGGAAGCCGCTGCCGATACCGCTGACCAGGAACGCGGTGACGTTCAACCGCTGCCAGGTCTCGAGGTCCTCGCGCAGCACGACGGCGATCTTCGTGCTGAACGGGCGCGGAGCCCCGGTCTCGGCAGGGGCGTCGGCGGGAGTCTCGACGGCAGGGGTGGCAGGCGTTTCCTTCGCTGTGTCCATGTCGTCGATTCAACCCGTCCGCGCGCGGTGGGTCTTGTACGATCTTTGCATGGCAGCCGCTCACGAGGGGTTCCGTGCGTGGCATCCGGCGGTGACGGGTGTGACCGAGGTGCTGCACGCTCATTTCGTCGACCACGCCTATCCGATGCACGCGCACGCGTCGTGGACGCTGCTGCTGGTCGACGACGGCGCGGTGCGCTACGACCTGGACCGGCACGCGCATCTGGTCGACTCCGCCGTGACCCTGCTGCCGCCGCACGTACCGCACAACGGGCGCTCGGCCACGTCCGAGGGATTCCGCAAGCGGGTCGTCTATCTGGACGCCGCTCAACTGCCGGCCGAACTCATCGGACGCGCAGTCGACCAGCCAGTGCTCTTCGACGCGCCGCTGCGCAGGCGGATCCACCTTATCCACGGCGCGCTGGTCCGGCCGGGCGAGGAGTTCGAGGCGGAGAGCCGGCTGGCGCTGGTCGCCGAGCGGCTGAGCGAACATCTGCGGCGACGGGTGGGGGAGGGCGTCGCGCTCCCGGATCCGCCGCTCGCGCGGGCCCTGCGCGAGCTGCTGGCCGAGCGGTTCCGCTCCGGGCTCACCCTCGCCGAGGCCGCCGCCCTCCTGCACGCGCATCCGGCCCACCTGGTGCGCACCTTCAGCCGGGAGTACGGCATGAGCCCGCATCAGTACCTGACCAGCCTGCGGGTGGACCACGCGCGCCGGCTGCTGCTGTCCGGCATGCCGCCCGCCGAGGTCGCCACGGCCGCGGGCTTCTACGACCAGCCGCACCTGACCCGGCACTTCACCCGGATCCTGGGCACCGCGCCGGGCCGCTTCGCCCGCAGCGGACGCCTCGAGGCGTAGAGCCCGTCACCGGGATCCGAGTCGGTCACCAGGATCCGAGGCAGTCACCGAGATCCGAGCCCGCCCGGCCGCCGCGTGCCCGGTACTTGTGGTGCGCCCGGCCCCGATGTACTTCCCTAGTGGGAAAGTACTATCGGGAGGGAAAATGAGCGATCGCATCGAACCGGAGGACGCCGCGCGCGCACTGGGTGAGATCGAGCGGCAGCGCGAGCAGGTGATCCGGCGGCGGGTCTTCCCCGGCTGGTTCTGGTGGGCCCAGGGCGTCCTGACGGTGGGATTGACGGCGTGCATCGAGTCCGGGCGCGGCGTGGTCGTCTGGATCGGCCTCGCCCTGTTCGTCGTCGGCTCGATCCTGATCAACCTGCCGGTCTCCCGCGCGGCCCGCGCCGCGCCGGTCAACCGCGCCCTGGCCGCCCCGGCGAACGCCCGCTGGGTGGTGGCCGTGCTGGTCGGCTCCATCGCGGCCCTGCTCGGCGTGGCGATCGGGACCGCGCTCGGCCTGCACGCGGCCGGGGTGTCCTATCCGGGTACGATCGCGAGTGTGGTGGCCTCGGTCCTGTTCGCGATCGGCGGGCCGATGCTGGTGCGGTACGAGGCGGCCGTCCTGGTGCGCCGGTCCCGGAGCCGCGGATGAGCACGCCCCGGTTCGACGAGCTGATCCACGCGCCCACCCGGCTCTCGCTGGTCGCCTTCCTCGCCGCGACCACGTGGGCGGACTTCTCAGTCCTGCGCGACAGTGTCGGCCTGTCGGACTCCGCCCTGTCCAAACAGCTCACCACGCTGCAGGACGCCGGCTACGTCGAGATCCGCAAGGCCTTCGTCGGCAAGCGGCCGCGCACCTCGGCCCGGCTCACCGGCGAGGGCCGCACCGCCTTCGACCGGCATGTGCTGGCGCTCCAGGAGATCGTCGCCGCGGCCGGCAGATCGGTGGTCGCGCCCGGCCCGTCATCCGAGCACGGGTAGCCGAAACCGCGTCAGAACGAGAGCGAGGCACGACCATCGTGACGGTCGTGCCTCGCTCAGCGCCGGGAGACTCAGCCCTCGAGCGCGCGGGAGGCGAGGATGCGCTCGACGCCGTCGCGCGCCTCCACCAGCACCCGTGTCAGGGAGCTGTCACAGTCGTGGCCCGCCCGGAAGGCGTCGACCTGACCGAGCAGTTCCTCGGAGGCCGAGGCGTACGGGAACATGACCTCGGCCAGCAGGGCCCGCATCTGCTCCGGACGCTGCTCCCACAGGTTCGGCAGGTCCGCGAAGTAGCGCTCGCCGTAGGGCTCGAGCAGGTCGGCGTGCTCGCCCACGCCGAAGCCGGCGGCCAGCGAGCGGACCGCGTCCGGGCCGAGCTCCTCGCCGATCAGCAGCTGCCAGGCTGCGGCCTTGTGCTCGGCGTCGGGGATCGCCGCGCGGGCGCCGAGGGCGTGGTTGCGGCCCTGGTCGGTCGCGTCGCGCTGCAGCTCGGCGTCGATCTCGGCGTCGCCGACCTTGCCGAGTGCGGCCAGCCGGCGCACCAGCATCCAGCGCAGCTCCGTGTCCACCTCGAGGCCCGGCACGCTCTGCGCGCCGGAGAGCAGAGCGCTGATGAACTCTTGCTGCTCCGCGCTCGACGCGGTCCACGCCACCAGCTGCGCCCAGGCCAGCTGCGAGTCGCTGCCCGGCTCGGCCGCGCGCAGCAGGTCGAGGCCCGCGGCGGCCAGCTCGGCCTTGCCCGCGGCGATCCGCTCCGGCGCGGCCCAGCGGCGCAGCGCGATGGAGGCCTGCGCGTGCAGGAATTCGAGCACGGAGACGGAGGTCTCCTTCGCCATGCCGCGTGCCAGCATCCGCACATAGGCCGAGACCGCGAGCCGGGCCTGGTACATCATGCTGATCGCCGCGCTCCAGGACAGCGCCCGCGGCAGCGACTCGGCGAAGTCGCCGATCGACTCCTCCAGGGTGGCCAGCGAACGCGGGTCGAACTCGATCAGCGCGAAGGTGTGGTCGTCGTCGTTGAGCAGCACCAGATCCGGCTGCGCGAGGCCGTCGAGCTCCGGCACCGGGGTGCGGGCCGCGTCGATCTCCACCTCGACCTGGCGGGTGCGCACCAGCTGGCCGTCCCGCCGGTCGTAGAGGCCCACCGCGATCCGGTGCGGCCGCAGGTGCGGGTGCGCGTCGGGCGCGCTCTGCACCACGGTGAAGCCGCGGAACCGGCCCTCGTCGTCGAGCTCGAAGTCGGCGCCGAGGGTGTTCGGGCCCGCCGTCTCCAGCCACGCCTTGGACCACTCGGCCAGGTTCTTCCCGCTCGCCTCCTCCAGCTTGGCCAGCAGGTCGCCGAGCGAGGCGTTGCTCCAGGCGTACTCGGTGAAGTAGGCGCGCAGCCCGGCGAAGAACTCCTCCCGGCCCACGTAGGAGACCAGGGCCTTGAGCACGGAGGCGCCCTTGGCGTAGCTGATGCCGTCGAAGTTGGCCAGCGCCTCGGTCAGGGTCTGCACGTCGGCCGCGATCGGGTGGGTGGAGGGCAGCTGGTCCTGCGCGTAGCCCCAGGTCTTACGGCCGTTGGCGAAGGTGGTCCAGGCGTCGGTGAACCGGGTGGCCTCGGCCGAGACGAAGGTGCCGGAGAACTCGGCGAAGGACTCGTTGAGCCACAGGTCGCCCCACCACTTCATGGTGACGTAGTCGCCGAACCACATGTGCGCCATCTCGTGCAGGATCACCACGGCGCGGGTCTCGTAGAGCGCGTCGGTGACCTTCGAGCGGAACAGCAGCCGCTCGGTGAAGGTGACCAGGCCCGGGTTCTCCATCGCGCCGGCGCGGAATTCGGGTACGAAGATCTGGCCGTACTTCGGGTACGGGAAGTCGCAGTCGAACAGCTCGGTGAAGAAGTCGAGGCCCTGGCCGGTGATCAGGAACATGTCCTGCGGCTCGAGGTGGCGCGCGAGCGAGGCGCGGGCGGCCAGCTCCAGCGGCACGACCTGGCCCCGGCTGGTGGTGTGCGAGCCGCGCACCACCTCGTACTCGCCCGCGGTGACGCAGATCAGGTAGGTCGAAAGACGCGCGGTGGCCGGGAAGCGCCAGGTGGCCACGGCCCGGTCGACCTCGTCCGGCTCCGGCTCGGGCGCGGGGGTGTTGCTCAGCACGGTCCAGTGCGCGGGCGCGGTGACCTCGACGTGGAAGACGCCCTTGAGGTCGGGCTGCTCGAAGTTCGCGAACACCCGCCGCGCGTCCGACGGCTCGAAGTTCGAGTACGTATACACCTTCTCGTCGGCCGAGTCGGTGTACCGGCCGAGCCCACCGCCGTCGGTCCCGTACGCGCAGGAGGCGACCACCCGCAGCTCGTTGTCCGCCGCCAGCCCGGCCAGCGCGATCCGCCCGTCCGCGTACGCCGTGTCCGGGTCGATCTCGCGCCCGTTGAGGGTCACGGAGTGGACCTGCTCGGCCACCAGGTCGGCGTAGCTGTCCGCGCCCGGCTCGGCGCAGGAGAAGCGGATCACCGAGGTGGATCCGAAGATCTTCTCCCCGAGGGTCAGATCGAGCGAGACGTGGTAGCTGTCCACCCGCAGCAGGGCGGCGCGGGCGGCCGACTCGGAGCGGGTGATTTCTGCGATGGGCATGCGCTGTTCCTTCGCCGTACGCGGTGGCCGAACGTTCGATGTCCGTACCAGCATATGCGCGGGAAATCCTGTGTGGTGTGTGCTCGTGCCACGGCGAAATCGGTTGTTCCCGGCCCCCGTTCCCGCATACCGTGCCGGCCATGGACGAGGACTTGGAGCGCCGGCCGCTGGTCGAGGCGGACGCGCGGGCGTACGTGGAACTGCTCGACGCGCTGGCCGCGGACGCCGGGATCGACGCCTGGCGCAGCGACGAGGACGGATTCCGCTCCCTGCTGCGCAATCCGCTGGGCACACCGGAGTTCGACGGGTTCCAGGGCGTGTTCGACGGGGACCGGTTGATCGGCTACGGCCGGCTGGAGCGGCGCACCTCGGCGGATCCGGCGCACTGGATGAACACGAACGGCGGGGTGCGTCCGGACTACCGCGGCCGCGGCGTGGGCACCGAACTGGTCCGCTGGCTGGTCGATCTCGCGCCGCGGGCGCACCGGCACTTCTTCCCCGGACGTCCGCTGGAACTGGCCCTGCGCGCTCCGGAAGCCGATGAGCGGGCCCGCGCGCTGTTCGAGGCCGAGGGGTTCACGCCGTTGCGCTACTTCACCCAGATGAGGCTGTCGCAGCAGACGCCGACGCCCTCGGCCGAGGTTCCGGCCGGCCTCGAACTGGTGCCGTTCCACGCCGGACTCGCCGAACCGGTGCGGCTGGAGCACAACAGCTCCTTCCAGGACCACTGGCGCTACATCCCGCACACCGCGCAGACCTGGCAGCGGCTGCTGCGCGACGCGGCCCACCTCCGGCCCGAACTCAGCTTCATCCTGCGGGACGCGGCCGACGGGGCGGTGGCCGGGTACCTGCTGGCCGGGGCGAACGCGGCGGCCGAGCGGGCGACCGGGGCGAAGAACGTGCACCTGGCCATCATCGGGACCGCCCCGGCCTACCGGCGGCGCGGGGCGGCCTCGGCGCTGATCGGGCACGCCGTCGCGCACGCCCGGAGTCAGGGCTATGTGACGGCCACCCTGAACGTGGACGCGGACAATCGCTCCGGCGCCCTCGGCCTCTACACCCGGCACGGGTTCGCGCCGGTGCGCACCATGGTGGTCTACAACCGGGTGCTCGGCGCGGTCTGACCGGGGCCGCGGGCCGCCGCCGGACTTCGCGCCGCGGCCCGTGCAGCCTCTACCCCTACGTTCCGCTCAGAGCCCGACGGCCTTGTAGAGCGAGCCGATCTCCTGCTGGTTGAGGTTGCGCACCTTGCCGGGGCGCTGGTCGCCCAGCGAGATCGGGCCGAAGTGGGTGCGCACCAGGCGGTCGACCGGGAATCCGACCTCGGCCAGCAGCCGCCGCACGATGTGCTTGCGGCCCTCGTGGATGACGACCTCGACCAGGGCGTTGCGGCCCACCGCGTCGACCATCCGGAACGAGTCCACCCGGGCGAAGCCGTCCTCGAGCTCGATGCCCTCGCGCAGCCGCTTGCCCAGGTCCCGCGGGATGATGCCCTCGACCCGGGCCAGGTAGGTCTTCTGCACACCGTAGGACGGGTGGGCCAGCCGGTTGGCCAGCTCGCCGTCGTTCATCAGCAGGATCAGGCCCTCGGTGTCGGCGTCGAGGCGTCCGACGTGGAAGAGCCGCTGACCGCGGTCGGCCACGTAGTCGCCGACGGTCTGGCGGCCGTCGGGGTCGTGCATGGCCGAGAGCACCCCGCGCGGCTTGTTGAAGGCCACGTAGAAGGCGTCGGGGGCCGAGGAGATGCGCAGGCCGTCGACGTGGATGACCGCGGACTCGGGCTTGACCCGCATGCCCTGCTCGGTCACCCGCTTCCCGTTCACGCTGACCCGGCCCATCTCGATGATCTCCTCGCACACCCGCCGCGAGCCGATGCCCGCCGCGGCCAGCACCTTCTGCAGGCGCACGCCCTCCTCGTTGGGGTCGGCCAGGGGTCGCCGGCCGCCGCTCGTTCCGCCGCGACCCGCTCCGGCTGTGCGCCGCTCCATCGTCGTCGTGCCTTTCCTTGACAGTGCTCGAAGTATCCGTACGGGCCGGGCCGGTGGCCGCGGCGCCCGACGGTGCTAGGCGAAGTCCTCGATCTCGACCTCGGCCGCGCCGGGCAGCAGCGGGGCGAGGTCGGGCAGTTCCTCCAGGGACCGCAGGCCCATCCGTTCCAGGAAGTAGCCGGTGGTCTGGTAGAGCACGGCGCCGGTCTCCAGGTCGCTGCCGTACTCATCGACCAGGCCGCGCGCCAGCAGCGTGCGCATCACCCCGTCGCAGTTGACGCCGCGGATCGCGGAGACCTTCGACCGGCTCACCGGTTGGCGGTATGCCACCACCGCCAGGGTCTCGAGCGCGGCCTGGGTCAGCTTGGCCTGCTGGCCGTCGCGCACGAACCGCTCCACCACGGGCGCGCACTCGGCCCGCGAGTAGATCCGCCAGCCGGTGCGGCCGCCGTCGCCGGCCATGCCCACCTCGCGCAGTTCGAACCCGCGTCCTTGGACAGTGTATTCCTCCGCGAGCTCGATCAGCGCCTCGGCCACCTCGGCCTTGGGTCGCTCGAGCACCTGGGCCAGCGCGATCACGGTGGTGGGCTCGTCGACGACCATCAAGATCGCCTCGAGGCAGGTCTTGAGCGGGGGCAGCGGCACGGCGAGTTCGCCGCCGGTCAGCTGCCAGGCGGGCTCGGCGCTCGGAGCGCCGG
>NZ_JAGSOG010000770.1 GCF_018139695.1 Actinospica durhamensis
GCTCAACCGTTGCCCTGCGTCGCTGCGCTCCTCGGGAACCCAAGCCACGCGCACGTCCCGCGCGGCTAGAGTTCCGTCGGCTCCCCTGCATTCCCGGTCTCTACCGCTTCTGGCGCGCTGAGTCGGTCGGCCCAGGACCGAGATGCTCGGCAAGTCGCCGCGCGACGAGGGAACTTCTACCGCGCGTAGGAGCCTGGAAGGCGGCGGGGTAGCCTTGCTGGCATGCGCCTGTCTCGCCGTGCCTCGTGGCTCCTGATCGCTTTCGCCGTCTGGTCCTGGATCATCTGGGTGACCTTGATCAAGAACATCAACAACGACCCGCGCGCCTGGAACGGGAACTCGCCGACCGGGTTCCTGATGGTGCACGTCGTCCTGGCGATCATCTCGCTGGTGATGGGGACGGCGATCGGGTGGCTGGGGTGGAAGGGTCTGAAGG
>NZ_JAGSOG010000771.1 GCF_018139695.1 Actinospica durhamensis
GTCGCGTATCTCGGGGATCTTGTCGGCCCACTCCAACGCGTTGCGGGACCAGAGCCGGACGGCCCCATCGGCGACCGTTGCGAGGATCCGATACCCGTCCCACTTGATCTCATGGACCCATTGGTCGCCCTGCGGCGGGGCCTCCCCCAGCGTGGCCAACTGGGGCTCGAAGGGGCCGGAAGGCGGAGCCGCCTCTTTCGCTTTGGGCAGGACCAAGGCCTTCTTGGCCCAGTTCTTCCGTCGCGCACGCTTTGCAGGGAGGGCTTTGAGCTTCTTCTTGTCGGCTTTACCGCCGCCGGCCCTCCTGATGTCTGCCGTTGGGGCCGCCGACACATCGGCGAGCAGATCGTCCGCTTCCAGATCGCTCGCATACGCATCGTCGTCCTTGAACAACAGCCACTGCGGCTGACGGGCAGGCTTGCCTGAGCGGACCA
>NZ_JAGSOG010000772.1 GCF_018139695.1 Actinospica durhamensis
CTCAAACCCTCACCCACGTAAAGTCCCCCCGTGCCCACCACCCGCATCCTGCTCATCCGACACGCCGACTCCCACCACAAAGCCGACGCCGTCAACGCCGGACCCCGCACCTGCCGCGGCCTCACCGACCTCGGACGCACCCAAGCCGCGAACCTCCGCACCCGACTCGCCACGGAACAACACACCGACAGCCCCGTCTACAGCTCCGTCATCCCACGCGCCCTCGAAACCGCCCGCATCCTCACCGACCACCCCGTCACCCAAGACTGCGGCCTGTGCACCTACCACCTGCCCGACTGGGCCGACGGCATGACCTGGCAACAGATCCGCGCCCAACACGCCCGACCCGACGGCGGCCTCTACCACCCCTTCCAAGACGGCAACGAATCCTGGGCCGAACTCGTCATCCGCGCCGCCAAAACCCTCACCACCCT
>NZ_JAGSOG010000773.1 GCF_018139695.1 Actinospica durhamensis
CGGCTGGGACCATCCCGTGAGCTGGTGCCGTGACTACGACGGCGGCCGGTCCTTCTACACCGCCATGGGCGGCACGGTGTCGTCGTACGACGAGACCGACTTCCGCGCGCACCTGCGCGGCGCCCTGCTGTGGACCACCCGGCTCGTGCAGGCCGACTGCAAGGCGACGATCACGGGCAACTACAAGGCGGAGCGGCTGACCCGGCCCAACCAGCCGGGGCAGAACGACCAGATCGGCGAACCGCACGGCCTGGTCACCGCCCCCGACGGCCGGGTCTTCTACATCGGCCGCGGCGGCACCGACTCCTCCCTGCCGGTGGTCACCGACTGGAACGACCCCGACATCGGCAAGGGCAGGGGCGAGATCCACGTCTACGACCCGAAGACCGGGAAGGTCACCCTCGCCGGGGCGCTCACCGTCTTCGGCAACAAG
>NZ_JAGSOG010000774.1 GCF_018139695.1 Actinospica durhamensis
GCGGCGGGGGATCTGGAGGCGGCGGCCGGGACGGGTCAGGGCTCGAATCAGTCGAACTCTGCGTAAGTGGACCGGAAACCGGCCTCTGACGCGGGCGGACGTCGCACCTTCGGGCGATTGCGGTCGATTCCGTCGGACCGTTACGCTCAGTCGTGGGCTGATCGTTTACTGTGATCAGCACATGCCGAGCGCACGAGCCGAGGAGTCGAGGATCAGGAATCCATGGGAGTGCGCCGAGCCCGCCGCCGAGGGCCGCGCACGCGTCGCCCCGGCCGCCGCCGGCGCGCTGATCTCGGAGGTCGCGGCCCGCGTGGCCGAGCTGGCCAGGACCGTGCGCGAGCTGGAACGGCTGGTCGGGCCGGGCGCGCCGGAGGCCGTGCCGGAGGGAACCGACTAGTGCGAAAGGACCATGATGAGGCGCCGCGCCTGCCG
>NZ_JAGSOG010000775.1 GCF_018139695.1 Actinospica durhamensis
CATCAGATCCACGTCGTCTTGTAGTACTTGCGGATGTGTTCGCTCAGCCGGTAACCGGTGGCGCCGTCATCCGCGGCGTCGGTTGCGGGTGTGGACGGAGCAGTGGGCGCTTGCACGAGATGGCCGGCTGTCGCGGCAGTGCCTGCAGCCGCGGCGGCGACCGCCGCCCCCATCAGGAAGCGGCGGCGAGTGGGTGCAACATCAGCGAAATCCGCTTCTGGGCGCACGTGAGGGGCGGTGTTCAAACCTGGCATTTCGATGCTCCCCGGCTCTTTCAAACCGATGACCGAATGTAATAGGAATTTTCCAACACATTTTAGGAGTAACGGCATGGGAAAACCATGCCCAAAACCCCTCACCGAGGGATTTTCCTGACGATTTACCGATGAATTTTTTCAATGAGTCGGATTTGAACCGGAGCGCCGTGACGC
>NZ_JAGSOG010000776.1 GCF_018139695.1 Actinospica durhamensis
GAGCAGCGCCGGGGCGGCGACCCAGGGGGCGATGTCGACGGGCGCGAAACGGAGCAGCAGCGCGGTGGTGCCCAGGCCGGTGATCACTCCCAGGAGGCCGCACACGGTGAGCAGGCGGCCGAACCGGTCCACCAGCCGGCCCGCGACCACGGCCGCGCTCGCCGACCCGAGGGCGAAGGGGGTCACGGCGAGGCCGGACAGCAGCGGGGAGAAGCCGAGGCCGTGCTGGTAGAAGAGGGCGAACACCAGCCAGACCCCGCTGAAGCCGACGAAGTACAACGTGCCGACACCGGCGCCGGCGGCGTACCCGCGCACCGTGGTGAACAGGCGCGGGTCGAGCAGCGGCTGGGCGTCCCGGGCGACGAGACGGCGCTGCCGGCGGACGAAGACGACGAGGATCGCGACGCCGGCGAGGAACAGCCACCACAGG
>NZ_JAGSOG010000777.1 GCF_018139695.1 Actinospica durhamensis
CCGGCTCCGGGCAGGGCTCGGGGAGCGCGCAGGCCCGCACCGTCACCGGGGACGCCGCCCAGACCCAGTACGGCGCGGTACAGGTCCGCATCACCGTCAGCGGCGGAAAGATCACCAAGGCCGAAGCCGTCCAGGCCCCCAAGGGCGGACAGAGCGACCGGATCACCTCCAACGCCGTCCCCCGGCTCAACCAGGCCGCCGTCACGGCCGGCAACGCCGAGATCGACGCGGTCTCCGGGGCCACCTACACCAGCGCGGGTTACCGGCAGTCGCTCCAGTCGGCGCTGGACAAGGCCGGTGGCTGACACGGTGGCCGAACCCGAGGGAACGCCCGCCGCGGTGCGTCACGCGGAGGAGACGATGGGGACCGTCTTCTCCCTCGACGTCCGCGGCGGGGAACCCCGTGCGGTGCGCGCGGCGCTGGAGGCGG
>NZ_JAGSOG010000778.1 GCF_018139695.1 Actinospica durhamensis
GCGCTGGCGTGGATGACGATTTCGTTCCGCCGCAACGTGGTGGGGCCGTTTGTCAACGCCACGCGGCTGATCGACGGGATTGCGCGAGGCAACTTGAGTGTGCACATCCCGACCGACTTTGCGCGGCGCGAGATCCGAGCGATGTTCGACGCGATCCGCGTGCTGCGCATCAATAGCATCGAGCGCCGCCGGCTGGAGGTGGAACGCGCGCACCTGATGCAGGAACTCTCGCGCATGGCCGAGACCGACCCGCTCACCCAGTTGCTCAACCGTCGCGCCTTTGAGGACCGCGCCGGCGCGATGTGCAAATCGCCGCAGCCGAAGGCGCGGCTCATTGCACTGATCATGTTCGACATCGACCACTTCAAGCGCATCAACGATACATACGGCCACGCCGTGGGCGATGAAGCGCTGCGCACCGTTGCAAGAC
>NZ_JAGSOG010000779.1 GCF_018139695.1 Actinospica durhamensis
TCCTTCAGGTCGTCGACGCAGGCCGCGACGAAGTCGTGGTCGTCGAGGGAGGCGAACGGGCCGCGGGTGCGCACGCCGCCGTGGACGTACAGGGTCTGCAGCGGGGACAGCGAGGTCGGGGACCAGCCGCGGTTGCCGGTGATGCCGACGGCGCTGAAGGAGCGGCCGTGGTAGCTGTTGCGCATCGCCAGGACCGTGTTGGTGCGCCGGTAGGTGGTGGCGAGCAGCAGGGCGGTGTCGTTGGCCTCGGTGCCGGAGGTGGTGAAGAACACCCGGGCGTCCGGGATGCCGCTCAAGTGGACGATGCGTTCGGCGAGTTCCACCATCGGCCGGTTGAGGTAGAGGGTGGAGGAGTGCAGGATCCGCCCGGCCTGCTCGCCGACCGCCTTGGTCACCTCGGGCAGGGCGTGGGCGGTCATGGTGGTGAGG
>NZ_JAGSOG010000077.1 GCF_018139695.1 Actinospica durhamensis
TATAAGAGACAGGCTGTACGGTCGGTGTCGTGTTGCTCTCAGACAAGGACTTACGGGCGGAGATCGCCTCGGGGCGGGTGCGGATCGATCCGTATGACGACGCGATGGTGCAGCCGTCGTCGATCGACGTGCGGTTGGACCGGTACTTCCGGGTCTTCGAGAACCACCGGTACCCGCACATCGATCCTTCGCAGGAGCAGCCGGAACTGACCCGGCTGGTGGAGCCGGCCGAGGACGAGCCGTTCATTCTGCACCCGGGCGAGTTCGTGCTGGGCTCGACGTACGAGCAGGTCACGCTGCCGGACGACGTGGCTTCGCGGCTGGAGGGGAAGTCCAGCCTGGGGCGGCTCGGGCTGCTGACGCACTCGACGGCGGGGTTCATCGACCCGGGGTTCTCCGGGCATGTCACGCTCGAGCTGTCGAACGTCGCGACGCTGCCGATCAAGCTGTGGCCCGGTATGAAGATCGGGCAGCTGTGCATGTTCCGACTCACCTCGCCGGCCGAGCACCCGTACGGGTCCACGGCGACCGGGTCGCGGTACCAGGGGCAGCGCGGGCCCACGCCGTCGCGCTCTTACCTGAACTTCCACCGCACGCAGGTCTAGTCACGCGTTCGGCCACGTGTCCGGTCACACGCCCGGCACGCGCACACCAAGACACCGCGCACGAGCTTCTGCCTGGGGGATTGAGTCATGCCGATGTTTCCCGTCGACTCACGCGCGGTGACGGTGTTGGCGCCACAGCTCGCGGACACGGGCGCGGTGCTCGACGCGTTGGTGCCGCTGGCGACGGGGGACGTGTTCTGCGCCACCGCGCCGGATGACGGGCTCGACGATCTAGCTGACCTGGCGGATCTGGCCGATCTCGCGGACTTGGCCGACGAGGAGCCGTTCACCTACTACAGCGCGACCTTCTCCGACACGGTCGCGACCTTCGTCGTCGAGGTCGAACGCGCCACGACGTCGGCGCAGGCACGTTACGACGTCCACGTCGCCGAGTCGGGGCCGGGGGCGGATCGGCTGCGCTATCGGGTGGCGAAGGCCGTGATCGCGGCGACGGGCGGGTTCGCGGCGGACGCGCTGGGGGACGCGGTGGAGCTCACAACGCCGCCCGAGGACCCGTTCGGCGCACTCTGGTAGTCCCGCGCGTGCGCGATTCGAGTGAATTCGCGCGGATACTCTCTCGCATCGGGCAGGACCCTGCGACAGTGGCGGCGTGAGCCCGACGCCTTGGACACTGCGGGGCCGATCCCGTGCCGGGTCGGCCGAGCCGGGATCGCTGCTGCGGCAGCATCCGATCTTGCTGCTGGGCGGCACCCCCACGGACACCGCCGTGAGGCGGCTGGTGCAGGAGTGGAATCCGAGCGCCGGCACCGGTATCGACGCCGGGGACCCCGGAACGCACGGATCGACTGATTTGTCCGAAACGCCCAGAACATCCGGAGCATTCGGAACATCCGAAGAGACCGGCGTCGAGGTGGCGCAGGGCGTGCGCTTCGCCGGGCCGTTCCGGCTGGATCCGGAAACGCTCGTGGACGCGGGGCTGGGCTCCACCTGGACCACCGCGTATGCCGCGCTGTGCGTGCGTGACCGGGTGCGCGTGCCGGACGGGATCGATGCCGACCAGATGCGGCTGCGCTATCCGCACGGCCTGCCGGTCGGGGTCGAGGGGGTGGCCTGGTCGCTGGTGACGGGGCTGGCGCGGCGGCTGGGCGGGGCGATGCGGTTGCCCGCGGATTCGCTACGTGCCACCAGATCCGTGACGGTGCGGCACGTACAGGCGCAGGACAACGTGTACTGCGTCTACGGGCACGACGCGTTGCCCTGGTCGGTACTGCGCTCGGTGCTCTGCCTCAGCCTGCCGGAGCTGGATCGCAACGGCGCCCTGGCCCCGAACGACTACTGCCTGGACCGGCCCGGGAGCTTCGAAGTGCGGGTCCGGCCGTTTCGCGCGGACGGGTTCGTGCCCTACGCGCTGCGGCCCCGTGCCGCCGCGGACTGGCCGTGCACGGTCTACCGTTTCCGCTGCCTGCCGCAGGCCACTGATTTCGACGCGCAACGCGTCGACGCCCAGTTGCGCGGCGCGGCCTGCCAGCTCGCCGACGTGGTCGGCGGCCTGGTGCTGGACGGGGAGGGGTTTCCGTTGTCCGCGGCCTTCACCGCGGTGCGCTGAGCCGGGGCGGGCCCTACGAGTTGGCCGTCGCGACGCCCACGCAGTCGGCCACGTCGTCGCACGAGAGTGTGCCGAGGACCGCGCCGGTGACCACGGTGCCGGTGACGACCAGCTTCGCCGGGGCCGCGGTGACGGTGGCGCCGGAGGTGAGGCCCTCGAGGTCGATGACGGAGTCGTCCATCCGCAGCGCGTTGCCCGCGGTGACGCTCAGCGCCGCGTCCGGCCGCACCTGCAGCGTCAGCTGAGCCGAGCAGCGGGAGTCGGCGCAGCGCTCGGTCAGATAGAGCGTGGTGCCTATGACGTCCGTGGTGCGCACCGGGTCGTCGAACGGGGTGGAGGTGTCGGACGCGGTAAGCGTCGCGGTGGAGTCGGAGGCGGTGCCCACGACGGTGAGCGAGACGTCGCCGTCGAGTACGACCACGACCGCGTTCACGTTCTGATACGCGGTGGTGCTGGTGCTGGTGTGGCGCACCTCGTGCAGCACCACGTCGGTGACGCCGCCGAGCACGCCGAGCACGGCCAGCGTGACGACGAGCGCGATCAGGGCGCGGCCGAGCCCGCCGAACCAGGCACGTATTCGGTCGGGTCTCCCACTGGCCGCCGAGCCGGCTTCGGTCTCCGGTTCCTGTGCTTGCGCACCGATCGGTTCCTCGCCGCTCATGAAGCCGCTGCCCTCCACGTAGACGGACCGTCGTGACCCGTCCCTCCGGTCACTCCGTACGGTCACTCGTGGAGGGCAGCCTACTCCTGGCTCGTGTCCTGCTCTAACTCACTTCACGGAACGCAGCAGCAACTGCGAGACATCGACCACTTCCATCGATTCCGGCACCTCACCGCTCTGCTTGCGCGCGGTGATCGAGTCCCCGAGCATGACCAGGCAGTAGGGGCAGGCCGTGGAAATGACGTCAGGGTTCGTCGAGAGCGCCTCGTCCACCCGCTCGGTGTTGATGCGCTTGCCGATGCGCTCCTCCATCCACATGCGCGCTCCGCCGGCGCCGCAGCAGAAGCCCTTCTCCTTGCAGCGGTGCATCTCGGTGTTGCGCAGGCCCGGCACCTTGGCGATGATCTCGCGCGGCGGGGTGTAGACCTTGTTGTGGCGGCCGAGGTAGCACGGGTCGTGGTAGGTGATGTTCTGGTCGATCGGGGTGACCGGGGTCAGCCGGCCCTCGGCCACCAGCGTGTCGAGCAGCTGGGTGTGGTGGATGACGTCGTAGGTGCCGCCCACCTGGGGGTACTCGTTGGCCAGCGAGTTGAAGCAGTGCGGGCAGGTCGCCACGATCTTCTTGCTCGGCTTGTCCCCGAAGGCCTCGTTGAGCATCTCCACGTTCTGCTGCGCCTGCATCTGGAACAGGAACTCGTTGCCGAGCCGGCGGGCCGGGTCTCCGGTGCAGCTCTCCTCGCCGCCGAGGATGGCGAACTTGACCCCGGCGATGTGTAGCAGTTCGGCGAAGGCCTTGGTGGTCTTCTTCGCCCGGTCCTCGAGGGATCCGGCGCAGCCGACCCAGTACAGGTAGTCGATCTCGGACAGGTCCTCGACGTCCTCGCCGAAGATCGGGACTTCGAAGTCCACCTCGGAGACCCAGTCAAGGCGCTTCTTGGCGGGCATGCCCCACGGGTTGCCCTTGTTCTCGATGTTCTTGAGCATCGTGCCCGCCTCGGACGGGAACGCCGACTCGATCATGACCTGGTAGCGGCGCATGTCGACGATGTGGTCCACGTGCTCGATGTCGACCGGGCACTGCTCGACGCACGCGCCGCAGGTGGTGCAGGACCACAGGGCCTCGGCCGCGAACACGGCGTTGTCCTCGGGCGAGCCGACCAGCGGACGGGCCGCCTCGGCGAGCACGTCGTGCGGGACGCCCTTGAGCATCTCCTCGGTGGCCTTCTCCTCGCCCGCGAGGTCGAGGCCGCCGCCGGCGAAGATGTAGGGGGCCTTGGCGTGGGCGTGGTCGCGCAGGGCGAGCACCATCAGCTTGGGCGAGAGCGGCTTCTCGGTGTTCCAGGCCGGGCACTGCTCCTGGCAGCGGCCGCACTCGGTGCACGTGCTGAAGTCCAGCAGGCCCTTCCAGCCGAAGTCCTCGACCTTGCCGACGCCGAAGACGGCGTCCTCGTCCGGGTCCTCGAAGTCGATCGGCTTGCCGCCGGAGAGCATCGGGTTGAGCGCGCCGAGCGCGGTGCCGCCGTCGTCCTTCTTCTTGAACCAGATGTTGAGGAAGGCCAGGAAGCGGTGCCAGGCGACGCCCATGGTGGAGTTGAGCGAGATGGTGATCATCCAGGCGAAGGAGATCACGATCTTGAGGGTGGCCACGGCCCAGATGACGTTGTGCAGGGTGGAGACCGAGGCGCCCTGGAACAGGCCCTTGGCGATCGGCGCGGAGAAGAAGTACTCCATGGAGAAGCGGGAGCCGTTCTCCAGCGCGCACTCGGCGCCGCGCAGCACCAGGATGCACAGCAGCACGCCGAGGATCGTGTACTCGACGTAGTACGCCTGCCACATGACCGAGCCGAAGAACCGGGACTTGCGGCCCTTGGTGCGCGGCAGGTTCGCCAGGCGCAGCGCCATCAGGTAGACGATCGCGACCAGGCCGACGACGGTGAACAGCTCGGTGACGAACTGGTAGGGCCACCAGTGCCCGATCACCGGGATCTGGAAGCTCGGCGAGAACAGCTGGCCGAACGCGGTGATCAGGGTGAAGAACAGCAGCCCGAAGGAGACCATGACGAACCAGTGGGCGGCGCCGATCGAGCGCTTGCCCCTGCGGGCCATCCGGGTGTGCGCGCCGAACTCGACGACCAGGTTCTTGGTGCGGGCCCACGGGTTGGAGGTGCGCCCGGGTACCGGCTGACCCATCGTGATCGTCTTGTACATGCGCACGAGCACCTGCGCGAAGAGCGCGAGGCCCACCGCGGCGATGCCCAGCGAGGTGATGATCGCGGCGATCTGCATGTTCCGGTCGGGCTCCTTCGGGGCCGGTCTGCCCAACCGGGCAGGTCTGCGTCGAACGGCCGCAGTCTACTCGCCGGTAACTTATTTGGCGACCATGGACTTAACGCTCATTCAGTCTGACTTATCGGACGTATCACCGCATAACACCGCGCCGAAGGTGGGCGCGGCGCGGGGCCGAATCGGGGATGGTGACCAACGCCACGTCGGGCGCCACGTCCGGGCGCGTCCCGAAACGCGCCGTGGGCGCCCGCCTCCGGATCGGAGACGAGCGCCCACGGGCTCAAGGTGAAGCGGTGTTGCGGTGTTGCGGTACTGCGGTACTGCGGTACTGCGTGAAGCGGGTGGTGCGGTGAGGCTTACTGGTCCTGGAACTCGCCGAACCAGTCCACGATCACCTGCGACGTGCCCTTGCCGCCGAGGTACAGGCCGAAGTCGTAGCCGTCGTACTTCGGGTCCAGGGTGCTGCCGAGCTCGGTGATGGCCAGGTTCGGCACCGTCTGGCCGGTCAGGTAGTTCAGGTTCGAGGTCGACGGCACCGCGCTCGCGCTCGAGGGGTTGTACGGGTAGAGCGAGAGGAAGCCGTTGCCGGTGGGGGAGACGACGGTGGCGTTGAACACCTCGGCGGTCTCGTAGGAGTACTCCGCGATCGGCACGCCGATCGGAGTCCCGGTCGGCACGGCGCCCTCGATCGGGCTGGAGTTGTCCGTCGCCCGGGTGTCGACGTAACGCTCCGGCGAGTCGAACGGGAGGTAGGCGCTGGCGGTGGCGACCGTGGTGGTCGAGGAGAAGTAGCCGTTGGCGTCGGCGATCAGGTCCACCGTGCCGCTGCTGTTGTTGTACAGCACGACCTTGCCGTCCTCGCCCACCTTGACGATCGACATGTTGGCGATGGTCTGGCCGGCGCTGTAGTTCACGTTGGAGACCGTGGGCACGGTCGCCTCACCATCGGGGTAGGCGGTGATGACGCCGTTCTTGGTGCCGTTGACCACGGTGAGGTTCATCGAGATCGCGTCCACGCCGGCCGCCGGGATGGTGCCGTTGTCCGAGCCCGCGACGGTCAGCGTGACGCTGCCGTTGGCCGGGATCTTGGCGACCTTGCCGGTGCCGGTGCCGTGCCGGGTGTCCAGGATCCGGGCCGGGCTGATGCCGACGTACTTGTCGGTGTTCTGGTCCGCGGTGAAGTAACCCGCGACGTCGGCGAGGATCTGGGTGTTGCCCTTGCTGCCGCCGTTGTGGAAGTCGACCACGCCGTTCGCCCCGACCGGCACGATGACCAGGTTCGGCACGTTCTGGCCGGTCTTGTAGTTCACGTTCGAGGTCGTCGGGAGGGTCTCCTGGTCGCCGTAGGCGTCCTCGTCGCCGTAGACGGTCAGCACGCCGTTGGCGGTCGGGGAGACCGCGGTGACGTTCAGCACGACCGCGGTGATCCCGGACGGGATGGTGTCGCCGCTGGCGCCGGCACCCGCGACCTGCAGGCTCAGCGTCTTGCCGGCGCCGACGGCCGCAGCCGGGGCTCCGATGCCCTTACGGGTGTCCAGGATGCGCGTCGGGGTGTAGGCGGTGTACTCGGAACCAGCGGTGAACGCCGTCGCGGACTGGGTCGCGGAGTCACCCTGGCCGTCGTTGATCGTGATGGTGACCGTGTACGCGCCGAGCTGGCTGTACTCGTGGTCGACGGTGACGCTGGTGGTCGAGGAGGTCACGGTCTGCGTGGTGACCGCCGACGAGTCGCCCCAGTCGACCGTGACGGTGGCACTACCGGTGGTCAGACCGGTCGGCGCGACGAGCAGCTCCACCCCGTAGGCGCTGGTGTCGAAGCCCACGGGGGTGAACCCGAGGGTCGGGTTGGGCCCGGCCGCGCTCGTGTGATGGCGCACCACGTTCCCGGAGAAGATGATCTTGTGCTGCTCGGCAGCCTTCTTGGTGAAGGCCGAAGCCGAGGACGAGGCCGCGGCAGACGCGGTGACGTGGACCGAAGAAGTCGAAGAAGTCGAAGAAGCCGCTTCGGCGAGTGCCGGAGCGAGAGCGATACCGAGGGATCCCACCATCACCGCGGATATCGTAAGACGGCGGTTGCGCACCGCGTCCTCCCCTGAAAGATGCCGCGTTCATCAGAACACGGGCATGGAACATGAACTGAAGATGAAACAGCTGACCATATCGCCCGGGGGTTCGGCGCGACAATCGGTATCCGTCACGGTTGCGGTACAAGATGTCGACGGATCAGCCGCCGATTCATAAGAATCCAAGGCTTCGGCCGACGCGGGGACCAGCGGCTTTCGCCCGGATGAACCGGACCTGAATCGAGCGCGAGAATATCCGAATACGTATACGTGCGAAGGCGGCCGCGCCGTGTTCGGTCAGTGCAGGTAGTAATTCAGGCTCTCGCTCAGGGCCTCGTGCTCCTCCAGCCGCGCCTGGGTCCGGGCGGGTTCGGCGTCCGCGATGGCCTGCACGATCAGGCCCGCCACCAGCATCGGGGCGGCGTGGGAGTCGAAGACGAGGCGGGAGCCGACCGGGGCGGGCAGGACGGCGTCGGCGTACTCGGTCCAGGGGGCGAGCACGCTGTCGGTAACCAGGGCGACCTTGAGTCCCATGGCCTTGGCCGCGTTCAGCACCGTGATCGCCTCGGCCGCGTACCGGGGCAGCATGAAGGCGAGCAGCCAGGTGGCCCCGGCCTGACGGGACTGCAGAAGCAGGTCGGACGCGGCGGATCCGGCGTTGTCGATGAACCGGACGTCGGGGTGGATCCGCCTGGCGCCGTAGACGAAGTAGTAGGCCACCGGGTCGGACATGCGCAGGCCGAGCACCGGCAGGCACGAACTGGCCGCGAGCTCACGGCCGAGCGCGGCGAAGCGCTCGGGATCGGCGGCCAGTTCGTGCAGGGTGGCGAGGTTGTTCTGCTCGGACGCGATCGCGGCCTGCAGTTCATTGCGACGCACCTGCTGCGGGGTCTCCGCGACGCCGCCGAGCACTATCGGGCGCAGGGCGTCGCGCAGGGCCGGATAGCCGGAGAAGCCGAGGGCGGCGGCGAAGCGGCTGACCGCGGGCTGGCTCACCCCGGCCCGCTCGGCCAGGTCGACGCTGCTGAGGAACGCGGCCTCGGACAGGTTGTCGATGAGGTACTGCGCGATCCGGCGCTGCGCCGGAGACAGCCGCCGCCCGTCCAACAGGGCGAGCAGCTGCTCCGAGGCGGGCTTGAGCTGGTCCATGAGCCCGGCAGCCTACAGTTTCCCGGTCATCGCAGCGGACCGGTCACGGCCTCGACCGCGGCCAGCACCGAGCCGTCGAGCACGGCCTGCTCGGCGGCGCGCATCTCGATCGAGAGGTAGCGGTCCGGGCCGGGGCCGCCGACGCCGCCGGCCCGCAGCGCGGCGACGGCCGCGGCGGTGGCGGGCGCCGGCGCGAGCGGGGCGCGCAGGTCGAGCGCGCGGGCGGCGGTGAGCAGCTCGATCGCGAGCACCCGGGCCAGGTTCTGCAGCGACTGGCGCAGCTTGCGCGCGGCGGACCAGCCCATGGAGACGTGGTCCTCCTGCATCGCAGAGGACGGGATCGAGTCCACGCTGGCCGGCGCGGCCAGGCGCTTGTTCTCGGAGACCAGCGCGGCCTGGGTGTACTGGGCGATCATCAGGCCGCTGTCGACGCCGGGGTCGTCGGCGAGGAACGGGGGCAGGCCGTGCGAGCGGGCCACGTCCAGCATCCGGTCGGTGCGGCGCTCGGCGATGGAGGCGAGGTCGGCGGAGGCGATGGCCAGGAAGTCGAGCACGTAGGCCACCGGCGCGCCGTGGAAGTTGCCGTTGGACTCCACCCGGCCGTCGTCCAGCAGCACCACCGGGTTGTCCACGATGGCGGCGAGTTCGCGCTCGGCCACGGTGGCGGCGTGCGCGAGGGTGTCGCGGGCGGCGCCGGCCACCTGCGGGGCGCAGCGCAGCGAGTACGCGTCCTGCACCCGGGTGCAGGTGTTCTCGCCCCGGTGCGAGGCCATGACCTCGGAGTCGGCGAGCAGGGCGATGAGGTTCGCGGCGGACGCGGCCTGGCCCGGGTGCGGCCTTATCGCGTGCAGTTCGGGGCGGAAGACGCGGTCGGTGCCGAGCTGCGCCTCGACGCTCATCGCGGCGCTGACATCGGCGATCTTCAGCAGCCGCTCGAAGTCGCGGATCGCCATGATCAGCATGCCGAGCATGCCGTCGGTCCCGTTGATCAGGGCCAGGCCCTCCTTGGGCGCGAGCTCGATCGGGGCGATGCCGTGCGCGGCCAGCACCGGTCCGGCCGGGACCTCGGTGCCGTCCGGGCCGATGACCTCGCCCTCGCCCATGAGCACCAGCGCGACGTGGGAGAGCGGCGCGAGGTCGCCGGAGCAGCCGAGCGAGCCGAACTCGCGCACGGCCGGGGTGATGCCGGCGTTGAGCAGCGCGGCCATGGTCTCGGCGACCACCGGGCGCACCCCGGTGTGGCCGCTGGCCAGGGTCTTGAGTCGCATCAGGATCAGGGCCCTGACGACCTCGGGCTCCACCAGCGGACCGAGGCCGGCCGCGTGCGAGCGGATCAGCGAGCGCTGGAGCGCGGCCCGCAGCTCGGGGTCGATGTGCCGGGTGGCCAGGGCGCCGAAGCCGGTGGAGATGCCGTAGGCGGGGGTGGGCGCGGCGGCGAGTTCGTCGACCAGGGCGCGGCCGCGGGCGAGCGCGTCCAGGGCGGCCGGGCCGATCTCGACCCGGGCGCCGTCGCGGGCCACGGCCAACACGTCGTCGAAGCCGAGCTCGTCCTTGCCGAGAGTCACAACCGTCACGGATCCTCCAGTGCCACGCCCGAGTCGGGAAACCAAAGTGAATAGGGTCATGCGGTTGACCGCACCAGTGAATGATTGCATAACATGTCCGGTGGCTCCATCGACCCCTACCGCCACCGCCGTCCCTCCCAGAAGGTGAGCTCCGCATGACCGGTCCCCGGCTCGTCACCGCCCCGCGCGGCACCGACCTCCACACGCTCGGCTGGCAGCAGGAGGCGGCCTACCGGATGCTGCAGAACAACCTCGACCCCGAGGTGGCCGAGCACCCCGAGGAGCTCGTGGTCTACGGCGGCACCGGCAAGGCGGCGCGCAACTGGGGGTCGTTCGACGCCATGCTGCGCACCCTGGCCACGCTCAAGGGCGACGAGACCATGCTGGTGCAGTCGGGCAAGCCGGTCGGGGTGATGCGCACGCACGAGTGGGCGCCGCGGGTGATCCTGGCCAACTCCAACCTGGTCGGGGACTGGGCGAACTGGGACGAGTTCCGCCGCCTCGACGCGCTAGGGCTGATGATGTACGGCCAGATGACGGCCGGGTCCTGGATCTACATCGGCACCCAGGGCATCCTGCAGGGCACCTACGAGACCTTCGCGGCCGTGGCGGCCAAGCGCTTCAACGACACCCTGGCCGGCACCATCACGCTGACCGCGGGCCTCGGCGGGATGGGCGGCGCCCAGCCGCTCGCGGTGACGATGAACGACGGCGTGGCCATCTGCATCGACTGCGACCCGCGCGCGATCACCCGCCGGATCGAGCACCGCTACCTGGACGTGCAGGCCGACTCGCTCGAGCACGCGCTGGCGCTCGCGGTCGAGGCCAGGGACGCGCGCCGGCCGCTGTCCATCGGTGTGCTGGGCAACGCGGCCGAGCTGGTGCCCGCGCTGTTGGCGATGAACGCGCCGATCGACATCGTGACCGACCAGACCTCGGCCCACGACCCGCTCTCCTACCTGCCGCTCGGCCTGGCCTTCGAGGACATGAAGTCCTTCGCCGCCGAGAAGCCGGCCGAGTTCACCACCCGGGCCCGGGAGGCGATGGCCCGGCACGTGGAGGCGATGGTGGGCTTCCAGGACGCCGGCGCCGAGGTGTTCGACTACGGCAACTCGATCCGCGGCGAGGCCAAGCTGGCCGGGTACGAGCGGGCCTTCGACTTCGCCGGCTTCGTGCCGAAGTACATCCGGCCGCTGTTCTGCGAGGGCAAGGGCCCGTTCCGCTGGGCGGCGCTGTCCGGGGACCCGAAGGACATCGCGGTGACCGACCGGGCCGTGCTCGAGCTCTTCCCCGAGAACGAGTCGCTGGCCCGCTGGATCAAGCTGGCCGGCGAGCGGGTGCACTACCAGGGCCTGCCGGCCCGGATCTGCTGGCTCGGCTACGGCGAGCGGCACGAGGCCGGCCTGCGGTTCAACGAGCTCGTCGGCTCCGGCGAGGTGCAGGCGCCGCTCGTGATCGGGCGCGACCACCTGGACTGCGGCTCGGTGGCCTCCCCCTACCGGGAGACCGAGGCGATGCTGGACGGTTCGGACGCGATCGCGGACTGGCCGCTGCTGAACGCGATGATCAACGTGGCCTCGGGCGCGTCCTGGGTCTCGATCCACCACGGCGGCGGCGTCGGCATGGGCCGCTCGATCCACGCCGGGCAGGTCTCGGTGGCCGACGGCACGCCGCTGGCCGCGCAGAAGCTGGAGCGGGTGCTGACCAACGACCCCGGCATGGGCGTGATCCGGCACGTGGACGCCGGGTACGAGCGGGCCGAGGAGATCGCGGCGGAGCGCGGCGTGCGCGTGCCGATGAACGAAGGCGACGAGGGCTGATCTGTGGAGGATTTCCACGAGCTGTGGCGGAGTCTGCTGCCGCTGGGCTACTCCCGCTCCAGCGGCGGCTACCGCCGGTTCGCCTGGTCCAAGGCCGATCTGGCCTGCCGCGCCTGGTTCACCGCGCAGGCGGCCGATCGCGGCCTGACCGTGCGCACCGACCGCAACGGCAACCAGTGGGCCTGGTGGGGTGAGCAGCTGCCGGGCAAGGCGCTGGCGATCGGCTCGCACCTGGACTCGGTGCCGGACGGCGGCGCCTTCGACGGTCCGCTGGGCGTGATCAGCTCCTTCGCCGCGGTCGACGTGCTGCGCGAGCAGGGCTGGGCCCCGGCCCGGCCGATCGCGATCGCGAACTTCGCCGACGAGGAGGGCGCGCGCTTCGGCGTGGCCTGTGCCGGATCCCGGCTGCTGACCGGGCAGTTGGACCCGGAGCGGGCCAGGGCGCTGACCGACGCGGACGGGGTCAGGCTGGGCGACGCGATGGAGGCGGCGGGTCACGACCCGGACGCGCTGGGCCCGGACGACGCGCTGCTGGACCGGATCGGCCAGTACGTGGAACTGCACATCGAGCAGGGCCGCGGTCTGGTCGAGCTCGAGCGCGCGGTCGGGGTGGCCACCTCGATCTGGCCGCACGGCCGCTGGCGCTTCGACTTCGGCGGCGAGGCCAACCACGCCGGCACCACCCGGCTCGAGGACCGGCGCGACCCGATGCTGTCCTACGCCTTCACCGTGCTGGCCGCCCGGAAGAAGGCCGCGGCGCACGGCGCGCTGGCCACCTTCGGTCGGATCCACGTGGAACCGAACGGCACCAACGCGATCCCGTCCAAGGTCAGCGCGTGGCTGGACGGGCGGGCCCCGTCCGAGGCGGCGCTCGCGTCCCTGCTCGCGGAGCTGGAGCAGGCCGCCCGGGAACGGGCCGAGCGCGACGGCGCGTCCCTGTCTGTCGTGAACGAATCGCTGACCCCCATCGTCGAGTTCGACCACGCCCTGCGCGACCGTCTGGCCAAGACGCTCGAGGACGCGCCGGTGCTGCCGACCGGGGCCGGACACGACGCCGGCATCCTCGCCGCCCGCATTCCGACCGCGATGTTGTTCGTGCGCAACCCCTCCGGGGTCTCGCACTCTCCCGCCGAGCAGGCGGAACTCGCGGACTGCGAGGTCGGCGTGCACGCGCTGGCCGCCGCGGTGCGCGAACTGGCCGGCGGTGGGCTGTGACGGACTATCTGGCCGCATACGCCCTGGTCGACGGCCTGGTGCGCAAGGACGTGCTGATCGAGGTGCGCCAGGACCGGATCGTGCGGGTCGTCCCGGACGCGGCCGCGGAGGCGGCGCGCGGACAGGCCGTGCGCCTGGCCGGATTCACCGTGCCGGGCATGGCGAACGCGCACTCGCACGCGTTCCACCGCGCGCTGCGCGGACGTACCCAGGCCGGCGAGGGCACCTTCTGGACCTGGCGCGAACAGATGTACGCGGCGGTCGCCGGGCTCGATCCGGATACGTATCGGGAGCTGGCCACGGGCGTCTTCGCGGAGATGGCCCTGGCCGGCATCACGAACGTCGGCGAGTTCCACTACCTGCACCACGCCCCGGGCGCCACGCCGTACGCCGACCCGAACGCGATGGGCCACGCGCTCATCGAGGCCGCACGGGCGGCCGGGATCCGGATCACCCTGCTGGACACCTGTTATCTGGCGGGCGGGATCCGTACGCCGGTGAACGAGACGCAGCAGCGCTTCTCCGACGGCGACGCGGAGAAGTGGGCCGCGCGGGTGGAGGACCTGCGCAACCACTACGCGGCCGCGAAGGACGTGGTCGTGGGCACCGCGATCCACTCGGTACGCGCGGTTCCGGTGGACCAGCTCGCCACGGTGGCACAGGCCGCCGAGCGGTGGGGGGCGCCGTTGCACGTGCACCTGTCCGAGCAGCGCGCGGAGAACGAGGCCTGCCTCGAGCACTACCACCGCACACCCGCGCAGCTGCTGCAGCAGTACGGCGCACTCGGTCCGCGCACCACCGCGGTGCACGCGACGCACCTGTCCCAGATGGACATCGAGATCCTGGGCGACTCGCGCACAGGCGTGTGTATGTGCCCGACGACCGAGCGGGACCTGGCCGACGGCATCGGCTCGGCGCGCTGCATGTTCGAGGCCGGATCCCCGATCACGCTGGGCTCGGACAGCCACGCGGTGATCGACCTGTTCGAGGAGGCCCGCGCGGTCGAGCTGAACGAGCGGCTGGCCACCGAGCGGCGCGGGCACTGGCCCGCGGCCGACCTGCTGCGCGCGGCCACCTCGGCCGGGCACGCGAGCCTGGGCCGCCCGGACGTGGGCGCGCTGGCCGCGGGCCGCGGCGCCGACTTCGTCACGGTGGACCTGGACTCGATCCGGCTGACCGGCACAGAACCGGACCGCGCGGTGGAGTCGCTGGTCTACGCGGCGGCGGCACCGGACGTGCGGCATGTCGTGATCGCCGGACGCGTGGTCGTCTGGGATGGTGTCCATCAGTTGGTGGACGGAGTCTCGAGGCGGCTGGGCGCGGCCATCCACGCTCTCTACGCCTGAGCTCAACGCTCGCGCCCGGACGTGCCCGCACGCTCCGGGCCCCGACGCACGAAGGACGCCCGCATGCCCTCCACCCTGCTCGTCACCGGCATCGGCGAGCTGACCACGCACAGTCCACAGCCTGTGGACACGGCCGGGCTGCACGCCCCGGACGAGTCGGACCCGGCCGCCCTGATCGTGGCGGACGGCCGGATCGCCTGGACCGGGCGCGCCGCGGCGGCCCCGGCGGCGGACGAGCGGGTGGACGTCGAGGGCCGGGCCGTGATCCCCGGCTTCGTCGACAGCCACGCGCACCTGGTGTTCGCGGGCGACCGCGCGGGCGAGTTCGAGGCCCGGATGACCGGGAGCAGGTACTCGGCCGGCGGGATCAGGACCACGGTCGCGGCCACCCGCGCCGCCAGCGACGAGGCGCTGCGGGCGAACGCGCGCCGGCTGCTGGCCGAGATGGCGCGTCAGGGTACGACAACGGTGGAGTGCAAGACCGGGTACGGCCTGACCGTCGAGGACGAGGTGCGGGCGCTGCGGATCGCCGCGCAGGAGTGCGACGTGGCGACCTTCCTCGGCGCGCACGTCATCCCGGCCGAGTACGCCGACCGTCGCCAGCAGTACGTGGACCTGGTGCGCGGACCGATGCTCGAGGCCTGCGCCGAGTACGCGAACTTCGTGGACGTGTTCTGCGAGCGCGGCGCCTTCGACGAGGTGGAGACGCGGCTGATCCTGGACGCGGCCAAGGCCCGCGGCCTCGCCGTCCGGCTGCACGCGAACCAGCTCGGGCATGGACCGGGCGTGCAGCTGGCGGTGGAGTACGGCGCGGCCAGCGCGGACCACTGCACCTACCTCGACGCCTCCGACATCGACGCCCTGGCCGCCTCCTCGACCGTGGCCACACTGCTGCCCGGAGTCGAGTTCTCCACCCGCTCGCCGTACCCGGACGCACGGGGCCTGCTCAACGCGGGGGCCCGGGTGGCGATCGCCACCGACTGCAACCCCGGGTCCTGCTATACGTCCTCGATGCCGTTCTGCCTCGCCCTCGCGGTCCGCGAGATGCACATGGCCCCGGCCGAGGCCCTGCGCGCGGCCACCCTCGGCGGGGCCCAGGCGCTCGGGCTCACCGACGTCGGCCACCTCGAGGTGGGCGCGCGGGCCGACTTCGCGGTGCTCGACGCGCCGACCTATCTGCACCTGATGTACCGGCCGGGCGTGCCGCTCATCCACAGCGTGTGGAAGAACGGCGCGCGGATCGCCTGAACCGGTCTGACACGATCCGACCTGATCTGACCCGGCGACAGCGGGCCGGGCACGAAGGCGAAAAGGGGCAGGGCCCCGGCGGACGAATCCGCCGGGGCCCTGCCCTCGACTCGGTTCAGCTCGGTCTCACCGACACGAGGCCTCAGTTCGCACTGAAGAAGCCCGCCATGTCGACGATGAGCTGGGTGGAGCCGGTGGTGCTGGCGTTGTAGAACTTCACGCCCGTGCTGCTCGGCACGATCGCCAGGTTCGGGATCGTCTGGCCGGTCAGGAAGTTGAGGTTCGACACGTTCGGCAGCGAGCCGTTGGACGCGTAGGCGCTCAGGAATCCGTTGCCGGCCGGGGAGACCACCGTCAGGTTGGCCACCAGGGCGCTGTAGGACGCCGGCAGCGGCAGGGTCAGGTAGCCCTGCTCGCCGATCGGGTTGCCCGAGGCCGCGAACTCGGCCAGGGACTCGCCCTGTCCACTGCGGGTGTCGAGCAGCCGCACCGGGCCGACGGCGTGGTACTTCGCGCCGCTGGTGCCCGGGGTGAAGTAGCCGGCGATGTCCGCGATGGCGTCGAGCGAGCCTGAGGAGGCGCCGTTGAAGAAGTCCACCTTGCCGTCGGGGCCGACCGGGACGATGACCATGTTCGCGGCGGTCTGACCCGCCGTGAAGTTCAGGTTCGACACGCTCGGGACCGACTCGGCGGTACCGGCCGAGGTCTCGTTCGGGTAGACGATCAGGTCGCTGTTGGTGGTGGAGTTGACCGCGGTGACGTTCATCGCGACCGCCGTGACGCCGCTCGGAATGCTCACCGAGCCCACCGTCGAACCGCCGACCTGGAGCGAGACCCCGCTGTCGGCGCCGATCTTGGCCAGCGGCACGCCGGTGCCGTGCCGGGTGTCCATCGCCCGGACCGGACCGACCGCGGTGTAGGTGGACACGCCGGTGGCGCTGGAGGAGGAGGTGAAGTAGCCCGCCTCGTCCGCCAGGAACTGCACGGTGCCGTTCGAGCCGTTCCAGAGCGAGACCTTGCCGCCGGTGCCGACCGGCACGACCACGAGGTTCGGCTTGGTCTGGCCGGAGAGCCAGTTCAGGTTCGAGGAGGTCGGCACGGACTGGCCGTACGGGTAGACCGTGGCCACGCCGTTCGCGGACGGGGAGACCGCGGTGACGTTGAGCACGACCGCCGTGACGCCGCTGGTCGGCACCCCTTGGACGCCGGTGATCTGCAGGTTCACGCTCGCGTGCGCCTTGACCGGGCCGGTGGTGCCGCCGATGCCCTTACGGGTGTCGAGCAGGCGCACCGGGCCGTTGGGCACGTAGTAGCTGGACGGCGAGGTCACCGAGCCGGCGCACACCGTGCTGATGACGCCGGTGGCGTCCGGGGTGCCCCAGCCGCTGGCCAGGTCGTAGCCGGCGGTGGCCGCGTAGCCGCCGTTGCTGCCGAACTCGGTCACGTCGTTGTTTCCGACGGTGACGTCGGTGAAGATCCCGCTCGTGCCGGCCTTGCCCGCGGTGTACAGGTTCGAGTTCACGAAGCCCGCGCCGCCGTTGGACTTGCACTGGGTCGAGGAGTCGGCCAGGGCGAAGATGGCCGCCCAGACCGGAGCCGCGCCGCTGGTGCCGCCGATGATGTTGTAGTACTCACCGGTGGTGATGCCGGTGCCGGAGACGGTCTCCTCGATCACGTAGCCGTCGTTCGGGTCGGCCAGCGCGGAGACGTCGGGGACGCCGCGGCAGCCGGTGGTCGAGGCCTTGGCGCAGTGGGTGGTGTACCCGGACGGGCTCAGCCCGCTCTCGTACGACTGGGCCGGCCAGTAGTTCGAGACGCCGCCGCCGCCGCTGCCACAGGTGGTCGGGTCGGTGGTGTCGAAGCACTCGTTCCACACGGACTGCGTGAAGGTGCCGGTGCCGGTCATGTTGGTGCCGCCGGCGCCGAGCACGAAGGGCTGGCTGGCCGGGTCGTCGACGGACAGGCCGCTGTTGACCGCGGCGGAGGTGGAGTCCCCGTAGCAGTCGGTCGAGCCCGAGTCGCCGGAGGCGGCCACGACGGTCTGGCCCTGCGCCGCCGCCTGCTCGAACAGGGCGTTCTCCTCGCCCTGGACCGCGGTGCTGTTGCCCTGGGTCAGCGGCTCGCACAGACCCCAGCTGGACGAGACCACGTTGGCCTTGTCCTGGTTGAAGATCGTCTCGAAGATGTTGAGCAGATCGGTCTCGCTGGCGTTGGCCGCGTCGGGTCCGGCGTAGTCGATGATGCTCGCGCCGGGGGCCAGGTTCGCGATGTTCTCGATGTCCAGCGCCGACTCGATGCCGACCTGGGTCACCTGGTTCGGCGGGGCGGTCGGGCCGCCGTCCACCTTCACCTCGGTGACCGAGTTGGAGTGGCCGTAGCAGGAGTCGATGGCGGCGACGCCGGCCGGGTCGTAGCTCTCGAGCTCGAACACGGCGACGGTGACGCCGGAGCCGTCGTCCCCGGCGGCGATCGCGGAGTTGACGCCGTAGGCGCTGGCGACCTCGTCCGCGGTGTAGTAGCCCGAACCCTCCTGCAGGTCGGTCCCGTACTCGGTGTTGTAGCTGTTCCAGTACGTGTTGATCGCGGAGCAGGTGCCGACCGAGGAGTTGCTCGTGGCCTTGGCCGTCACGGCCTTGCCGACGGGGGCGGCCGCCAGCTTGTGCGTGGTCGCGGTGTAGTGCGGCACGGCGTAGCTGATGTCGTCGAGGCCGACGATCCGCGAGACGTCACCGGAGATCGCGGCGGAGACGGTCGGGCTGGTGGTGTTGGCGTAGAACTTGCGCCCGGCCGCCTGGTATCCGGCGATGGTCACGCCGAAGGCGTGCTCGGACTGCGCCACCGTTCCGCTCACCGGCAGGAACATGCCGTCGGAGGCGACCTGACCGACCGTCAGCCCCTCGGCGCGCAGCTGCTCGGTGACCGCGGTCACCTCGTCCGCGGAGGCGCCGAAGTCCTGGGCGATCTGGCCCGGCGTCAGGTACTGGTGGTAGTAGAGCGAGCTCTTGTCGGCAACGGCCGAGGCGTAGGCCTCGAGCTGCGCCTCGTGACCGGTCTTGAGCTGCACGTCGAGGCTCAGCTTGGTCGCGGCCGCCGGGGCGGCGGCGGACTTGGCACCGTGCGGCAGCGCCGGCGCCGCTTCGACCGCGATCCGCGTGGCCGATGAGGCCTGACTCGGCACGGCCGCGGCGACCTGGGTCGCTCCGAGCGCCAGGCCGAGCACGGCGGCGGGTAAGCCGATCCGCCTCATCGCCCGAGGCAACGTCGACGACGAGGGCTTGTCCGCCCCGTCCTCCGACGTCCCACGAAGGTTGTCCACGTCTGGTATCCCCATCCCTTGGTCGTGAAGGCGGGGAAGTGGGAAGACGAGGCCGTTGTGGCGGCGACGGATTCCCTGCTCCCCCGAAGGCAGAGTCCGCGGGTCCACCGGTGAGTGGACCACGCAGCGCAACTGGCCAACGTAGAGGCCGCCGGGGTGCGGGTGAGAAACGATCGTGTAGCAGTTCGGTACCAAGCCGTATGCGGGCGCGCCGGGATCCGGTGCGACACGGCTGACCCGGGGCAATGGGAGCGACTTGAGTCACGGCCGCTCAAGGCTTACTGTTGAGCCTGTCGGACTCAACTAAAGGGCCCGGCCGCCGAGCGAAACTCCCCAGAGCTACACCGTCCTACCCAAGGAGTCCCACGATGGCACGTCCGGTCGGCATCGACCTCGGAACGACGAACTCCGTCGTCTCCGTCCTGGAGGGTGGCGAGCCCACCGTCATCACCAACGCCGAAGGTTCCCGGACCACCCCGTCCGTGGTCGCCTTCGCCAAGAACGGCGAGGTGCTGGTCGGCGAGGTCGCCAAGCGCCAGGCCGTCACCAACGTCGACCGCACCATCCGCTCGGTCAAGCGCCACATGGGCACCGACTGGAAGATCCGGATCGACGAGAAGTCCTTCACCTCGCAGCAGATCAGCGCCTTCGTGCTGCAGAAGCTCAAGCGCGACGCCGAGGCCTACCTGGGCGAGAAGGTGACCGACGCGGTCATCACCGTCCCTGCCTACTTCTCCGACTCCGAGCGCCAGGCCACCAAGGAAGCCGGCGAGATCGCCGGCTTCAACGTGCTGCGCATCATCAACGAGCCGACCTCCGCCGCGCTGGCCTACGGGCTGGACAAGGGCGAGGGCGAGCAGATGATCCTGGTCTTCGACCTCGGCGGCGGTACCTTCGACGTCTCCCTGCTCGAGGTGAGCAAGGACGAGGACGGCTTCTCCACCATCGAGGTCAAGGCCACCAACGGCGACAACCACCTCGGCGGCGACGACTGGGACCAGGCCGTGGTCGACCACCTGGTCGTCCAGTTCCGCAACGCGCACGGGGTGGACCTGTCCAAGGACAAGATGGCCATGCAGCGCCTGCGCGAGGCCGGCGAGAAGGCGAAGATCGAGCTGTCCGCCTCGAGCGAGACCACGATCAACCTGCCCTACATCACCGCCTCCGCCGAGGGCCCGCTGCACCTCGACGAGAAGCTCACCCGGGCCCAGTTCCAGCAGCTGAGCTCCAGCCTGCTCGAGCGCTGCAAGGCCCCGTTCCACTCGGTGATCAAGGACGCGAACATCTCCGTGCGCGACATCGACCACGTGGTCCTGGTCGGCGGCTCGACCCGCATGCCGGCCGTGGCCGACCTGGTGCGCGAGCTGACCGGCGGCAAGGAGCCGAACAAGGGCGTGAACCCGGACGAGGTCGTCGCCATCGGCGCCTCGCTCCAGGCCGGCGTGCTCAAGGGCGAGGTCAAGGACGTCCTGCTGCTCGACGTCACCCCGCTGTCCCTCGGTATCGAGACCAAGGGCGGCATCATGACCAAGCTGATCGAGCGCAACACCACGATCCCGACCAAGCGCTCCGAGATCTTCACCACCGCCGAGGACAACCAGCCCTCCGTGCAGATCCAGGTCTACCAGGGCGAGCGCGAGATCGCGGCGTACAACAAGCGTCTGGGCATGTTCGAGCTGACCGGCCTGCCGCCGGCCCCGCGCGGCGTCCCGCAGATCGAGGTCACCTTCGACATCGACGCCAACGGCATCGTGAACGTCTCGGCGAAGGACCTGGGCACGCAGAAGGTGCAGTCCATGGTCATCACCGGCGGTTCGGCGCTGTCCAAGGACGAGATCGACCGGATGCAGCGCGAGGCCGAGCAGTACGCGGAGGAGGACCACCGCCGCCGCGAGGAGGCCGAGGCGCGCAACCAGGGCGAGGGCCTGGTCTACCAGACCGAGAAGTTCCTGCGGGACAACGAGGACAAGGTCCCCGGCGACATCAAGACCGAGGTCGAGGCGGCCATCGTGGACGCCAAGGCAGCCCTGGCCGGCAACGACGTGGAGGCCATCAAGACCTCCTGCGAGAAGCTCGCGACCACCAGCCAGAAGCTGGGCACCGCGATCTACGAGCAGGCGCAGGCCGCGCAGAGCGCGGGCTCGGCGCCGTCCGACGGACCGCAGGACGCGGCCCCGAACGACGACGTGGTCGATGCCGAGATCGTGGACGACGGCAAGAACTGACCCATCGGCTCGGGCCGGGAGCCGGCTTAGGCCGTGCTCCCGGCTCGTGTCGCACCCCGCGCACCCGCCGCCGATCCGCAAGTACCGCAGGAGAGCAGAAGTGACTGAGCAGCCCTACCGCTCCGACGAGGAATACGAGCCTGAGGACACCGGACTCGAGCCCGGGGAGGACACCTCGGAGGAGAAGTACGACGATGACGACTTCGCCGGGCGCGTGAACGAGGCGATCGGTGAGGGCGTGGCCGACCTCGCGGTGGCCGACCTGATCCAGAAGGTGGCCGAGCGCACCAACGAGCTGCAGACCGCCCAGCACGAGCTGAGCGAGCGCACCGCGGACCTGCAGCGGCTCCAGGCCGAGTTCGTGAACTACAAGCGGCGGGTGGAGCGGGACCGCCAGGCCGTGGTGGAACTGGCCCAGGGCAAGGTGATCGGCGAGCTGCTCAGCGTGCTCGACGACATCGGCCGGGCCCGCGACCACGGCGAGCTCGAAGGGGGCTTCCGCCGGGTGGCCGAGTCCCTCGAGGCCGCGCTCTCGAAGATGGGGCTCGAGCAGTTCGGCGCCGAGGGCGAGATCTTCGACCCGAACATGCACGAGGCGTTGATGCACCAGATCTCCCCGGACGTCGAGGAGGACACCGTCGCGGCGATCCTGCAGCCCGGCTACCGCTTCGGCGAGCGGATCCTGCGGGTGGCCAGGGTGACCGTCGCCCAACCCGGCGACGCGGAGTGATCCGAGCTGCTGCGAAAGGCTGAGCGATGAGCACCAAAGACTATGTGGAGAAGGACTACTACAAGGTGCTCGGCGTGGCCAAGGACGCTACGACCGCCGACATCAAGAAGCAGTACCGGAAGCTGGCCCGCCAGTACCACCCGGACGCGAACAAGGGCGACGCCGCGGCCGAGGAGAAGTTCAAGGAGATCTCCGAGGCCTACGACGTGCTCTCCGACGACAAGCGGCGCAAGGAGTACGACGAGGCCCGCTCGCTGTTCGGCGGCGGGCTTCGCGGCGGCGCGGGCGGCGGGTTCCCGTTCGACCTCGGTGACCTGCTCGGCAACCAGGGCGGCGGCGCGGGCGGCGGGATCGGCGACATCCTGGGCGGGCTGTTCAACCGCGGCCGCACCCAGGCCCCGCCGACCCCCGGTACCGGTCGGCGCGGCCAGGACATCGAGTCCGAGGCCACGATCACGTTCATGCAGTCGATCGAGGGCGTGACCATCCCGCTGCGGATGACCAGCGAGCAGCCCTGCCGCTCCTGCTCGGGTACCGGCGCCAAGGCCGGGACCACGCCGCGGGTGTGCGCGGAGTGCTCGGGCACCGGCCAGACCAGCCGCAACCAGGGCGGGTTCGCCTTCTCCGAACCCTGCCGCGAGTGCAAGGGGCGCGGCCTGGTCGTGGACGATCCGTGCCCGACCTGCCACGGCTCCGGACGCGCGGCCTCCACCCACACCCTGCAGGCGCGCATCCCGTCCGGGGTGCGCGACGGGATGCGGATCCGGCTCAAGGGCAAGGGCGCACCGGGCGAGCGCGGCGGCCCGTCCGGAGACCTCTACGTGGTGGTGCATGTGAAACCGCATCCGATCTTCGGGCGCGAGGACGACAATCTGACCGTGACCGTGCCGGTGACCTTCCCCGAGGCGGTGCTGGGCGCGGAGATCAAGGTCCCGGTGCTCGGCGGGATGCCGGTGACGGTGAAGCTTCCGGCCGGCAGCGCCAACGGCCGCACCATGCGGGTGCGCGGCAAGGGCGCGCCGGTGCGCGACGGCGGCCGCGGCGACCTGCTGGTCACCTTCGAGGTGGCGGTGCCGGTGAATCTGAGCGACGAGGCGAAGGCCGCGCTGGAGAACTTCCGGTCGGCCACGGACGACCACGACGTGCGGGCCGAACTGCTCGCGCAGGCCAAGGACGGAGGTGCGGGAGAATGACGGCACACGGCGGGCACGCGCCGCACGAGGCGGTCTCGACGGACAGCCCGGTCTACGTGATCTCGATGGCGGCCGAACTGTCCGGTCTGCACCCGCAGACGCTGCGGCAGTACGACCGGCTCGGCCTGGTCAGCCCGGACCGCGCCGCCGGCCGCGGCCGGCGCTACTCGGCCCGCGACATCGAGCGGTTGCGCGAGGTGCAGCGGCTCTCGCAGGACGAGGGCGTGAACCTGGCCGGGATCAAGCACATCAGGGGCCTGCAGGACGAGGTGGCCGGCCTGCAGGCGCGGGTGGCCGAGCTCGAGGCGGCCCTGGCCACGGTGGCGGTGACCACGATCCCGGTCGCGGTCCCGATGGCGCCGCCGCCCGAGCCGAACCCGCTCTACCGCAGTGACCTGCTGCCGGCCGTCCCGGCCTTCGGCTCGTCCACCGCGCTTGTGGTCTGGCGACCGCAGCACGAGCGGTAGGTACCAGCACAATCCACCGGACCACCCAGGTTTTGCAGACACAGGGGGCCGCGTCGACCAGGCGGTCGGCGCGGCCCTCGCCGTTTCCCGGGGACGAGAGCGTCAAGGAGCGTATTGATGGAGATCGACCAGCTGACGACCAAGGCCCAGCAGGCCCTCGCCGCGGCGGTCCAGGAGTCGAGGACGGGGGGCAATCCGGAGGTCGAGCCGGTGCACCTGCTCAAGGCTCTGCTTTCCCAGCCGGACGGCACGGCCGTGCCGCTGCTCGAGGCGGTGGGGGTGGACCCGGCCGCGGTGGCCGTCTCCGCCCGGGACCTCGCGTCCCGACTGCCCGCGGTCTCCGGCTCGACCGTGGCGGCCGACGTCCCGATCAGCCGGAACATGCGGGCGGTGCTGAGCACGGCCGAGGGCGAGGCGAAGCGGCTCGACGACGCCTACGTCTCCACCGAGCACCTGCTGGTGGGCATCGCGGGCGGCTCGGACGACGCGGCGAAGCTGCTGGTGCGCCTGGGCGCCTCGGCCAAGGCGCTGCGCGAGGCGTTCGGCCAGGTGCGCGGCTCCGGCCGGGTCACCTCGCAGGACCCCGAGGCCACGTATCTGGCCCTGTCGAAGTACGGCATCGACCTGACCGAGCAGGCGCGCGAGGGCCGGCTCGACCCCGTGATCGGCCGGGACTCGGAGATCCGGCGGGTGGTGCAGGTGCTCTCCCGCCGCACCAAGAACAATCCGGTGCTGATCGGCGAGCCGGGCGTGGGCAAGACCGCGGTGGTGGAGGGGCTGGCGCAGCGCATCGTGGCCGGCGACGTCCCCGAGTCGCTGCGCGGCAAGCGGCTGGTGTCGCTGGACCTCAGCGCGATGGTGGCCGGCGCGAAGTACCGCGGCGAGTTCGAGGAGCGGCTCAAGGCGGTGCTCGCGGAGATCAAGGACAGCAACGGACAGGTCGTCACCTTCATCGACGAGCTGCACACCGTGGTCGGTGCCGGCGCGTCCGGGGACTCGTCGATGGACGCGGGCAACATGCTCAAGCCGATGCTCGCGCGCGGTGAGCTGCGCATGGTGGGCGCGACCACGCTGGACGAGTACCGGGAGCGGATCGAGAAGGACCCGGCGCTGGAGCGGCGCTTCCAGCAGGTGCTGGTGGGCGAGCCGAGCGTCGAGGACACGGTGGCGATCCTGCGCGGGCTCAAGGGCCGGTACGAGGCGCACCACCAGGTGCAGATCTCGGACGGCGCGCTGGTGGCCGCGGCGGCGTTGTCCGACCGCTACATCACCTCGCGGTTCCTGCCGGACAAGGCGATCGACCTGGTCGACGAGGCGGCCTCGCGGCTGCGTATGGAGATCGACTCGCGGCCGGTGGAGATCGACGTGCTCCAGCGCGCGGTGGACCGGCTGCGGATGGAAGAGCTTGCCCTGGGCAAGGCCGAGGACCCCGGCTCGCGCGAGCGCCTGGCCCGGATCCGCCGGGAGCTGGCGGACAAGCAGGAGCAGCTCTCCGCCCTGACCGCGCGCTGGGAACAGGAGAAGTCGGGCCTGAACCGGGTCGGCGAGCTCAAGAAGCGGCTCGACGACCTGCGCGGGCAGACCGAGCGGGCGCAGCGCGACGGCGACTTCGAGGCGGCCTCGCGGCTGATGTACGCGGAGATCCCGGCGGCCGAGCAGGAGCTCGCGGCCGCCTCGAAGGCCGCGAACGACCGGGACGCGATGGTCAAGGAGGAGGTCGGCGCCGACGACATCGCCGAGGTGGTGGCGGCCTGGACCGGTATCCCGGCGGGCCGGCTGCTCGAGGGCGAGACGGCGAAGCTGCTGCGGATGGAGGAGGAGCTCGGCCGTCGGCTGATCGGCCAGCAGACCGCGGTGCGCGCGGTCTCCGACGCGGTGCGCCGGGCCAGGGCCGGCATCTCCGACCCGGACCGGCCCACCGGTTCGTTCCTGTTCCTCGGCCCGACCGGCGTGGGCAAGACCGAGCTGGCGAAGTCGCTCGCGGACTTCCTGTTCGACGACGAGCACGCCATGGCCCGGATCGACATGTCGGAGTACGGCGAGAAGCACGCGGTGGCCCGGCTGGTCGGCGCCCCGCCCGGATACGTGGGCTACGAGGAGGGCGGCCAGCTGACCGAGGCCGTGCGCCGCCGCCCGTACACCGTGGTGCTGCTCGACGAGGTGGAGAAGGCCCACCCCGAGGTCTTCGACGTGCTGCTGCAGGTGCTCGACGACGGGCGGCTGACGGACGGTCAGGGCCGGACCGTGGACTTCCGCAACACGATCCTGATCCTGACCTCGAATCTGGGCTCGCAGTTCCTGGTGGACGAGGCCCTGGCGCCGGAGACGAAGCGGGACCTGGTGATGCAGTCGGTGCGCGCGGCCTTCAAGCCGGAGTTCCTCAACCGCCTCGACGACATCGTGCTCTTCGACGCCCTGGGCACCGAGGAGCTCGGCCGGATCGTCCTGCAGCAGGTCGCCTCGCTCCAGCGGCGCTTGGCGGACCGCCGGCTCACCCTCCAGGTGAGCGACGCCGCGCAGGAGTGGCTGGTGCTGACCGGCTACAACCCCGCCTACGGCGCCCGCCCGCTGCGCCGTCTGGTGCAGACCTCGATCGGCGACCAGCTGGCCCGGGAGATCCTCTCCGGCCGCATCCCCGACGGCACCACCGTGCGGGTGGACGTCGACGGCGACGAGCCCACCACCGAGCGGCTGGTGGTGACGGCGGCCGAGTAGCGCGCTCGCCGTCGAGTGGCGCGGCGTGAACCAAGGCCACGCGTTCGGCGTAAAGCACCCCGTTCGGACTAAGACCGGCGCGTTCGGCCTAACCGGATGCCACAAGGGCCACCGCAGTGCACTGCGGTGGCCCCTTGCTTACTCCGAAAGGGGTAAGCGCCTCGACCTGCGTGCCCCTGATCCCCGCCGCCAAACGGGTGGCTCGATGGGGCCGTTTGCATGACCCGTCCGGGGCAACCCGGGCGTACCCCGCGCATTCGCCTCACTCTCTCGGCGGAGTCTTCACTCACTCGGCCCAAGTAGTCACTCGTTGGAGTGATCGACTTCCGGCGTGGCGTCAGCACCCTCCCGGATCGGGGTCTAGGAGCGTGACAGAACGGATTGGGAGCCGTGGAGGTGCAACGCCATGCCGGAATCGCCGCCCCCCGTCAGGCACACGGTCGTGGAGCTGGTCGCTCCGTACCGGGATACGCGTGCCGAGGACTTGTGTTGGAGCCTGACCCTGCCGGTCCAGCCCGCGCTGGCCGTGCGCACGGTCCGCCTTGCCGGATTCGTGCTCGAACTGCGCCTGCTCGGCGCCTCGCACCAGGTGCTGCTGTGGACCGAGCAGAACGGTGAGTTGCGCTGTGTGGAAACGGTCGCGTGCCTGCCCGGGCTGGCCGCGCCGATGCCCGAGGGGGCCGCGTCGCCGCTGGCCGAGGGCTACTACGAGTTCGCCTCGCGCATCGTGGTGCTCGAACCGGCGAGATTCGCACTCGCGGCCGAGCGCATCCGCCGGGACTGCGTGCGCAACGGGGCGAGTCTCGTCGGCGCCTATCCCGGTGCGCCGGACGCGCTCACCGCGATCCTGCCCGAGCCCGACGGCGCGGGCGTACGCTGGACCACCTGGCACAGCTATCCGCAGAACGGCCGGCTCGTGCGCACTAATGGCGCGTTCCGGCGTACGCTGGCCCCCAAACAGGGCGGTTCGGCGCTCGGTGACCAAGGGGAAGGCTTAGATGGCGTACGAAGCTACGGTGCCGGTCCACCGCCGGTTGCTGTGGTCAGCTGTCACCGACCCTGAGCGTCTGCTCGGCGCCGTCCCCAACCTCGTCGTCGAGGCCAGCAGCGACCACGGCGTGGCCGCGCGGCTGCGGCTGCGCGCGGGGGAGAAGTCCATCACCTTCCGCGGCATCGCCCGGCTGGTGGACCTGGTCCCCGAGGAACTGCGCGCGGTGCTCGAGATCGAGGCCGTGCACGGACGTTCTGACGGCGCGTTGGACGGCCGGATCGAGATCCGGCTGCTGCCGGACGGCGACGGCACCCGAGTCGAGCTCGAACCCGACTTCGTCTTCTCCGGGCACGCCCCCACGGTGTCCGTACAACAGCTGATCGACGCCGGGGTCCGGCTGATACCGCGCTGGTTCGCCCAGGTGGCCGGATCCGCGCCGGAGCCCCATCCGGCTCCGGCGGCCCCGGCCCTGACCGTCGTGCCGGAGCCCGAGCCGCCGGCCGACCCCGAACCGGATCCGGCCGCGCGGCCCGAGCCCACGGCCGAGCCGGTCCCCGTCGCGCACTCCGAGCTCGAGCCGGAGAGCGGCTCCGAGCCGGAAGGCCTTGGGGCCGAAGGCCTCGAGGCGCCCGGCTCGCCCGCCGAGGCGCGGCCAGGGCCCACCTTCACCCTGATCACCGGAGCCGGCGGCGGTACGCAGGACGCCCCGGCCGCCGCGAAGGCCCCGCTGCGCCTGGTCGCCTCCAGTGAGCCGGACTCCGAGGAGGAGCTTCCGGCCGAGCACGACCTGTGGAGCGAGCGGCCGGGCCGCCTGATCGCCCCGCTGTGGGTCTTCGCCGCGGCGCTCTTCGGCACCCTCGGCCTCGCGATCGCGTTGCTGCGCCGATTCGCCCGCAGGCGCCGCGACGTCCGCTGATCCGAAGTGGATCACCCGCCTCAGGTAGTAGCGCCATGGCGTTCTTCTCACTAACGAGTGAGTCTTGTCATCGGATCGAGTGGTTGTCGGCTGAATCTCCGTCAAATGGCCGATTCTTCAGCTTAAGGTGAGCGGCACCCGGATCCCCGTGATCCCTCCGTGCACTTACCAGGAGCCGACACGTCATGTACGTCGAAGGGTGGAACGCCCACCGAGTCGTCCGTCCCAGCCGCCTGGCCAACGCCGTGATCGAGCGGTTGCTGCTGCGCATACTGGACGGCGAGTTCCAGCCCGGCGGGGACCTTCCGCCGGAGGCCGCCCTGGCTCAGGAGTTCGCGGTCAGCCGCACGATCCTGCGAGAGGCGCTCAAGGCGCTGGAGGAGAAGCGGGTGCTGCGCATCCGCCACGGCCGCGGCACCACCGTCCGGCCGAAGAACGAGTGGAACATCCTGGACCCGATGGTGCTCACGGTGCTGCTCGAGTACGGCGGCTCCTCCACCCTCGCGACCGAGCTCGACGAGGTGCGCACCGCGCTGCAGGGCCTGATGGCCGACCTCGCCGCGCAGCGGATCACCCCGGAGCAGCGCCGGGACCTTGACCTGTGCCTGAACCGGATGCGCGCGGCGCTGCCGGTCGAGCCGGGCATCGGCGACCCGCTGGCCTACCGGGAGGCTGCGCACCTGTTCGCCCGGGTGCTCTCCGAGGCCGCGGGCAACGAGGTGGCCCGCTGCGTGGTCGAGACGATCGACGTGCCGCTGCGCGACGAGGATCCCGAGCACCTGCAGGGAGTCATCCCGCGCACCCAGGAGTTCGCCGAACGCCTCTACGCCCGGGTGGTGGGCCTGCCCGCACCGGACGAGCAGATGGTCGACCTCGCCGAGCCCTCGAGCGGGGCCGGCTCGGCCCCGGTCTCGCTGCCGAGCCAGCCCCCGGTGCTCACCACGCCGTTACGGCGCCGGCCCATGGTGGGCGTCTCCCGCTAACCGGGCGGACCTACCCGTGCGCCGCCGGATCCGCGCGACGCACGCGCACCTGACGAAGCCTCTGATCCTGATCCGGGCCCCGGCCGGGCCGTTAGGATCAGAGGCATGACGGTCAACTACCCCGCATCCAGCCCCGAACGTACCGCCCTGCTCGAGCAGATCAAGGACAAGGCCCTGTTCCGGGGCGAGTTCACGCTCAGCTCGGGACTCAAGGCCGACTACTACGTGGACCTGCGCCGGATCAACCTGGCCGGAGCCACCGCGCCGCTGGTGGGCCGGGTCATGCTGGAGACCGTCAAGGACCTCGAGTTCGACGCCGTCGGCGGCCTGACCATGGGCGCCGATCCGATGGCCACCGCGATCATGTACGCGGCGGTGGCGCAGGGCCGGCCGATGGACGCCTTCGTGGTGCGCAAGGCGGGCAAGGCACACGGCCTGCAGCGCCGGATCGAGGGCCCCGACGTCGCCGGACGCAGGGTCCTGGTCGTCGAGGACGCCTCCACCACCGGCAACTCCCCGCTCGCCGCGGTCGAGGCGGTGCGCGAGGCCGGCGCCGAGGTGGTCGGGGTGGCCTGCATCATCGAGCGCGGCGCGGCCGCGGCGATCGAGGCGGCCGGACTGCCCTACTACGCGGCCTACAACGAGGAAGACCTCGGCGTGCGCTGAGCGTGACGGGCGGGTCGCCGGAAGTTTCGCGGCCCGCCCCGCTCGCGGGTCGCGCTCCGGGTGTTTTCTTCAGCTCCTCCTTAAGGAGGACGCGGTCCACCCGGTTTCCGCATGTACGCTGCTGCGGTGACCACCATCCACGCGCTCAACATCCTCAGCCCGGCGTCGCTGATCAGCACCTTCGGAGTGGCCGGAGTGCTCGTGATCATCTTCGTCGAACTGGCGGTGATCGTCGGCTTCTTCCTGCCCGGCGACTCGCTGCTGTTCGTCGCGGGCATCGCCTCCTCCAGCGCTGCCGACAAGCTGGTGGGCGCGCACATGAACTTCGCGGCCCTGCTCATCGCCACCCCGATCGTGGCGATCATCGGCTCGCAGATCGGCCACTACGTCGGCGCCCGCTTCGGCCGGCGCCTGTTCGACCGCCCCGACACGCGCTTCTTCAAGCGCAAGTACGCGGTGCGCGCCGAGTTCTACTTCAACAAGTACGGCGGCGCCAAGGCCGTGCTGGTGAGCCGGTTCATCGTGGGCGTGCGCACCTTCGTGAACCCGCTGGCGGGCATGCTGGACATGCCGGCGCGCACGTTCTTCCTGTGGAGCGCGATCGGCAATGTGGTCTGGGTCGAGCTGATGCTGGTGCTCGGCTACGAGCTCGGGGACAAGATCAAGGGCAGCATCGACTCCACGATCCTGCCGATCGCCCTGGTGGTGGCCGTGATCACGCTGATTCCGCTGGCGCTGGAGATGAACAAGGAGCGCAAGGCGGCCAGGCGCGGCGAGCAGACCGAGCTGCAGGTGTTCGAGCGCGAGCACGAGCGGGCGTACCTGGAGCGGGTGGGCCAGCAGAGTGACGACATCCAGGACGCCGTCTCGACCGCCGGAGCCCGGCACAGGAAGTAAGTTGTTTCTGCGAGGATTACGCCGCAGGCACCATCGTTGGATCAGTTTGGAGTCCCCATGCCCATCGCAAGCCCCGAAGTCTACGCCGAGATGCTGGACCGGGCGAAGGCCGGTCGCTTCGCGTACCCGGCGATCAACGTCACCTCGTCGCAGACCCTGAACGCGGCGATCCGCGGGTTCGCCGAGGCCGAGAGCGACGGTATCGTCCAGGTCTCCACCGGTGGCGCCGAGTACCTCAGCGGCGGCCTCAAGGACATGGTCACCGGTTCGGTCGCGCTGGCCGAATACGCGCACGTGATCGCGGCCAAGTACGACATCAACATCGCGCTGCACACCGACCACTGTCCGAAGGACAAGCTGGACGGCTTCATGCGCCCGCTGGTGGCCATCTCCCAGGAGCGCGTGGCCAAGGGCCTCGAGCCGCTGTTCCAGTCGCACATGTGGGACGGCTCGGCCGTGCCGCTGGACGAGAACCTGCGCATCGCGCAGGAGCTGATCGTCGAGTGCGCCAAGGCCCGCACGGTCATGGAGCTGGAGATCGGCGTCGTCGGCGGCGAGGAGGACGGCGTCGCGAACGAGATCAACGAGAAGCTCTACACCACGCCGGACGACGTGCTCAAGACCGTCGAGGCGATCGGCCTGGGCGAGAAGGGCCGCTACCTGCTGGCCGCGACCTTCGGCAACGTGCACGGCGTCTACAAGCCGGGCAACGTGAAGCTGCGCCCGTCCATCCTCAAGGACATCCAGGACGCGGTCGGCGCCAAGTTCAACCAGGAGAAGCCGTTCGACCTGGTCTTTCACGGCGGCTCCGGCTCGCTGCTCGAGGAGATCCGCGAGGCGCTGGACTACGGCGTGGTGAAGATGAACGTCGACACCGACACCCAGTACGCGTTCACCCGTCCGGTGGCGGACCACATGCTCCGCAACTACGAGGGCGTGCTGAAGGTCGACGGCGAGGTCGGCAACAAGAAGCAGTACGACCCGCGTGCCTACGGCAAGGCCGCCGAGGGCGGCATGGCCGCGCGCGTGGTCGTGGCCTGCCAGGACCTGCGGTCGGCTGGCACCAAGCTGAAGTAGCCGGTAAGCTCACGTTGCAAGAGGCCCGGTGCGCTTGCGCTCCGGGCCTTAAACCTTTTCTGTAGTACCCGGAGGTGTACCCGGAATGCCGGCACTCGTGCTCGTCGGCGCCCAGTGGGGCGATGAGGGCAAGGGCAAGGCCACCGACCTGCTCGGTGGATCTGTCGACTACGTCGTCCGCTACCAGGGCGGCAACAACGCGGGGCACACGGTGGTCATCGGGGACCAGAAGTACGCGCTGCACCTGCTCCCCTCCGGCATCCTCACCCCCGGGTGTGTGCCGGTGATCGGCAACGGCGTGGTGATCGACCCGGCGGTGCTCTTCCAGGAGCTCGACGCGCTCACCGACCGCGGGGTGGACGTCTCCCAGCTGATCATCTCGGCCAACGCGCACCTGATCACGCCCTACCACCGCACGATCGACAAGGTCACCGAGCGGTTCCTGGGCAAGAACCAGATCGGCACCACCGGCCGCGGCATCGGCCCGACCTACGCGGACAAGATCAACCGGATCGGCATCCGGGTCCAGGACCTGTTCGACCCGGGCATCCTGGCCAAGAAGGTGGACGGCGCGCTACGCGACCGCAACCAGATGCTGGTGAAGATCTACAACCGCCGGGCCATCGCGGCCGAGGCCATCGTCGAGGAGTACCTCGGCTACGCGGAGAAGCTGCGCCCGTACGTGGCCGACACCTCGCTGCTGCTCAACCAGGCGCTGGACGAGGGCAAGGTGGTGCTGCTCGAGGGCGGCCAGGGCACCTTGCTGGACGTGGACCACGGCACCTATCCGTTCGTCACCTCGTCCAACCCGACCGCGGGCGGGGCGTGCTCGGGCTCGGGCATCGGCCCGACCCGGATCACCCGCAGCATCGGCATCCTCAAGGCCTACACCACCCGGGTCGGCGCGGGTCCGTTCCCGACCGAGCTGTTCGACGAGGACGGCGCGGCGCTGCGGCGGATCGGCGGCGAGCGCGGCGTGACCACCGGCCGGGACCGGCGCTGCGGCTGGTTCGACGCCGTGATCGCGCGCTACGCCACCCGCGTGAACGGCCTGACCGACTTCTTCCTGACCAAGCTGGACGTGCTCACCGGCTGGAAGCAGATCCCGGTGTGTGTGGCCTACGAGGTGGACGGCGTGCGCCACGACGAGCTGCCGATGACGCAGACCGACTTCCACCACGCCAAGCCGGTCTACGAGTACCTGCCCGGCTGGGACGAGGACATCAGCAAGGCACAGGAGTTCAGCGACCTGCCGCCGAACGCGCAGGCCTACGTCAAGCGGCTCGAGGAGCTCTCCGGCGCGCCGATCTCGGCCATCGGCGTGGGCCCGGACCGCAACGCCACCATCGAGATCCGCTCGTTCCTGTAGGGAGCGCGCAGGGCCGAGGACCATCACCTTGATGGATTGGGGCCGCCCCACCGTACACAGTGACGGTTGGGCGGCCCTTGCCCCGTTATCTACCCTGGTCACATGACCGACAC
>NZ_JAGSOG010000780.1 GCF_018139695.1 Actinospica durhamensis
CGCCCAGGCACAGCAGGTACAGCACGCGCAGCCCTCCGTGGGCTCCATAGCCGCCCACCGCCCGCACACCGTGGCCGGGGTGGTCTCCGACCTGGAACCCGACATCGACGCCGACCTCGGCGGGTACGAGGAGTCCCCGAGGGACGCCCTCCAGCTGCCGCAGGGCCGCTTCCTCGACCGGGAACGCAGCTGGCTCGCGTTCAACGAACGCGTCCTGGAACTCGCCGAGGACCCCGAGACCCCGCTGCTGGAGCGGGCGAACTTCCTGGCGATCTTCGCCAGCAACCTGGACGAGTTCTTCATGGTCCGGGTGGCCGGTCTGAAGCGCCGCATCGCCACCGGTGTCGCCACCCGCTCCGCCTCCGGCCTCCAGCCGCGCGAGGTGCTGGAGATGATCTGGTCCCGCTCCCGCGAGCTGATGGCGCGGCA
>NZ_JAGSOG010000781.1 GCF_018139695.1 Actinospica durhamensis
GAGCCCTTCTCCGTCGACGACGTGGCCGGCGGCATCGTCGCCAAGCTCGTCCACCGCCACCCCCACGTCTTCGGCGACGCGACGGCGACCACCCCCGAGGAGGTCAAGGAGCACTGGCTGCGCACCAAGGCGGTCGAGAAGCGGCGCGCCTCGGTCACCGAGGGCGTCCCCCTCGGCCAGCCGGGACTGGCCCTCGCCGCCAAACTCGCCTCCCGCGTCCGCACGGCGGGCCTGGACGTCACACTGCCCCGGGGGGAGGGCATCGGCTACGAGCTGCTCGCCCTCGCGGGGCGGGCCGAGGCGGAGGGCGTCGACCCGGAGGCGGCGCTGCGCGCGGCGGCCCGGGCCTACCGGGACGCCATCCGGGCCGAGGAAGCCGCCGGCTGACGCCGCCGCTGCCCGGGGCCCTCATGCCCGGCTCCTCCCGAG
>NZ_JAGSOG010000782.1 GCF_018139695.1 Actinospica durhamensis
GCCGGTCACAGCCCACCCCACGCGCCAGAGCCTTCGCCTGCTCGACAAGCGCCGCCTCCGCCGCCCCGTCCCGATGCTCCGGAACAGTCCAGACAACCCCATAACACAGAGTCCGGTTGGCATTCAGATCCCGCTGCAGCCGCGCGAAACTCACGACGCCCCCCGCCGCATCGCGCGCCGCCAGAATCCACCGCTCCCGCGTCGGGTTCTCGGCCGTCACCACCTTGAGCCACCCAGCATCCGGCTCCGGATACCGCGGCTGGTCGACGGCAACAGCGGCACGCAGCACCGGCAGCAGCTCCTCAAGCGTGCCAGGCATGCGCGGGTCAAGCTGAAGGATCTTCGACGTGGTCATCGGACCGAGTAAAGACCCGCCGACACGACCGTGTCCACCGGATTTCCACGCCCCGCCGCACCCCCCGCAGGCA
>NZ_JAGSOG010000783.1 GCF_018139695.1 Actinospica durhamensis
CATGAGTAAAGGTAGGAGAACTTTATGGACGATTGGGAAGAGCGATTGATTGATTGGTTGCTGGATAAAGCTGCCTGGTGGATCAAGGTCGTTATTACGGCATTGTGTATTTCGTGGTTTGCATGCGGAGTTTCGATTGCTGCCTTTGGGGCTCTAGCACTGCTGACTTCTAATAAGGGGGTGGATTTTTCCGCATGCGGCTTCCTTCTAGGTGGCTTGGGATCAGCAGCCTTCGTGCTTATTTTTCTTTTTAGAACATGGGCTGGTTATTGGCCCTTCTATACGATCTGGAAAGAGAAGAGGAAGATCAGAGCCAAGAATTTTCTGCCAGTCGCCAAGAGAGAAAACTCAGATCAAGTCTAAATATTTGATTTTTTTGGAAATGTACGCTAGCGTACAATTAACACTTGACAAAAAGGTCTAATTA
>NZ_JAGSOG010000784.1 GCF_018139695.1 Actinospica durhamensis
GCCTGGATCTGCTCGGGCGTGTGCCGTGCGGAGAGGGCGAAGCGGAGCAACCCGGTGCCCTGCGCGACGACGGGGTAGAAGACCGGGAAGCACAGGATTCCGGCCCGGCGCAGGCGGACCGCGCCGTCGAAGGCCGCCTCCTCGGTGTCCATCGCCAGGCCGCGCACCGGCGAGCGGGTGCCCGCGTTGACGAGCTGGTTGCCGCTGTTGACCTTGTCGAACAGTTCCGTGTTGGCCCACAGGGCGTCCTGGAGCTCGGTGACGGTGCCGTCCAGGTGCATCCGCGCCGACTCGGCGTTCACGAGCATGTGGGTGACCATGTTGGAGTGGCCGAACACCATCGGGTTCGCCTCGCGGCGCAGCAGCGTCACGTCCGCCGGGTCGTGCGTGAGCAGGAAGCCGCCGGAGCCGCCGAACGCCTTGGAG
>NZ_JAGSOG010000785.1 GCF_018139695.1 Actinospica durhamensis
CCCTCGGGCAGCCCGGCTCGGTGAGGGTCGGCCAGAGCGTGCAGGTGTACGGCTGGGGCGCCACCTCGCAGTGCGGCTCGGAGGCCAACTGCCAGTCCCGCTACCTGAAGGTCGCCAACGTCACGGTCACCGGTGCGTGCGGGGACGCCTACGGCGGCTCCGCGATCTGCGCCCGCCGGGGCAACGGCATCACCGCCGGCGGCGACTCCGGCGGCCCGATGATGGCGAACGGCGTCCAGGTCGGCGTCGCCTCCACCAGCGACCGCCAGACGACCACGGCGTACACCAACGTCACGGCGTACCGCTCCTGGATCCAGTCGATCGCGGGCGTCTGACCCGCCCCCGTGCCGACGCGCGCCGGGCCCCTCACCACGACGTGGTGAGGGGCCCTCCCCCACGGCCCGCGGAGACCACCGGTCTCCAGT
>NZ_JAGSOG010000786.1 GCF_018139695.1 Actinospica durhamensis
GCTGTCGCTGGCGTCGTACACGCTGGTAGCGCTGCGTCGCCGTTCGAACGTGTCGTCCGAATCGGCCATGAAGTATTTCATCCTCGGCGCATTGGCATCGGGCCTGTTGCTGTACGGCATGTCGATGCTGTACGGCGCGACCGGCTCGCTGGAACTGGGCAAGGTGTTTGACGCCATCAAGAACGGCGAGATCAACAAGACGATCCTCGTGTTTGGCGTGGTGTTCATTGTTGCTGGCCTGGGCTTCAAGCTTGGTGTGGCACCGTTCCACATGTGGGTGCCCGATGTGTACCAAGGCTCGCCGACGGCCGTGACGCTGCTGATTGCCGGTGCGCCGAAGGTGGCCGCCTTTGCAATGACGCTTCGTATTCTGGTCGAAGGCCTGCTGCCCCTGGCATTCGATTGGCAAAACATGCTGATCGTG
>NZ_JAGSOG010000787.1 GCF_018139695.1 Actinospica durhamensis
GTCATGGAGAGCAGCATGCCCAGCACGATGGGCACCTTGCGCGCCACCGAAAGCGAGGCACCACGCCGAAGCAGCGCGTCTGAGATGATCCCGCCCAGAATGCCGCCCAGGAAGCCGCACACCGCCGGGATCGACGCAACGAAGCCCGCCTTCAGGATCGACATGCCGCGCGCCTGCACCAGATACACCGGGAACCACGTGATGAAAAAGTACGTAAGCGCATTGATGCAGTACTGCGCGATGTACACACCCATCAGCATGCGGTTCTGCAGGAGCTGCTTCACGTAGCCGAGCTTCGGGCCCTCGGTCTTGGCCACACCCGCGCGGTCCATGTTCACCAGGCCGCCGCCGGCTTCGATGTATTCGATTTCGGCACGGTTGACGCCCGGGTGGTCCTTCGGTTCGTGCACGAAGGTTCTCCAC
>NZ_JAGSOG010000788.1 GCF_018139695.1 Actinospica durhamensis
GCCCCTACAAGGGCAAGCACCTGCCGGACTCCGTCCTGGAGACCCCGGACGACAAGACGGTCGTCTTCAAGTTCAACCAGCCGCGCCCGGACCTCCCGCAGGCCCTGGCCATGGCCGGCTACTCCATCGTGCCCGAGAAGCAGGACACGAAGGAGAAGTACGACAAGGCGCCCAAGGCCCTCGGCCCGTACAAGATCGCCGAGTACAAGCCGGGCAAGTCCATGAAGCTGGTCAAGAACGACCAGTGGGACCCGAAGACGGACGCCGTGCGCCACCAGTACGTGGACGGCTTCAACTTCACCAACACCGTCTCCCAGGCCAGCCAGACCAAGCGCCTGGTCGCCGACCAGGGCGAGGCCAAGAACGCCATCCAGTTCACGGACTCGGTCGACCCGGCGCAGATGTCGGACGTCATCAGCAACC
>NZ_JAGSOG010000789.1 GCF_018139695.1 Actinospica durhamensis
TCTCTGGCGACTCCTGCGCCCTGTTCAGAGCCGTCTCATGTGGCTCCTGAACGCCAAGTTCGTGGTCGGTGTGACCGGCGTCGTGCGCGACGACGAGGGCCGGGTCCTGCTGCTCCGGCACCGGATGTGGCCGCCGGGCCGGCAGTGGGGCCTGCCGAGCGGCTTCGCGCACAAGGGCGAGGACTTCCGGCAGACCGTGGTGCGCGAGGTCAAGGAGGAGACCGGCCTCGACGTGGAGGCGGGCCGCCTCGTCATGCTGAACAGCGGCTTCCGCACCCGTCTGGAAATAGCCTACGAGGCCCGCCTGCTCGGCGGCGAGCTGCGCCTGGACCCCTTCGAGATCCTGGAGGCCCGCTGGTGCCGCCCGGACGACCTCCCCGAGGACGTCCAGCCGGTGTGCCACCCGCTGGTGCGGGGCGAGAC
>NZ_JAGSOG010000078.1 GCF_018139695.1 Actinospica durhamensis
GGCGCGAGGTGCCGCCGATATGGGGCGGTACGGGGGAGTTCAGGGGTGGTCGCGGGCGAGATCAGACGCCGTAGCGGGTCTTGAGTTGATCCGCGTACGCCTGGTACGTCTGGAGTTTCGCGGACAGTGCGGCGACGGCGTCGGTCTCGCCGCTCGCGCCCAGGCGCATCAGGTCGGACTTCATCTGTTTGATCATGCGCACAGTGGAGTCCTTGCGCACGGCCGAGATCGTGGCCGCGACGTAGTGCGGCTCGACGGCGGTGGGCTGCTTCGGGTTCTGCTTGGCGTGCAGCCGCTCGACGGTGAGTTCGTTGATCAGGCGGCGTTCGAGATCGTCGGTGGCGTGTTCGTTCACGGCCGCGCGGAACGCGTCCTCGCTCACGGCCGCGCCGCAGCCGCCGGCCTTGGCGATGACACCGGCGATGGCGGCGTAGCGCGCGACGGTGAACTCGGTGAGTTCGAGTTCGTCGAAGCCGGCCGCGGTCTTGGGATGCTGGAGCGCGACCTTGAGCGCCTCGCGCTGGCGGAACTGATCGGCGACGGGCACGGCTTCCTGCGGGATGCGGGGCACTACCTGCGGCTGCTGCTGTGGCCGCTGCTGCTGTTGCTGTTGTTGGGGCGCGCGGGCGCCGCCGGTGACGGAGGCCTGCTCGCGGCGGGGGGCGGCCCGGCGGATCTCGGCGCGCACCAGGTCCTCCTCGAGGCCGAGCCAGCCGGACAGCTGCCGGCCGTAGCCCTGGCGCAGCGCGTCGTCGCGGATGCCGGCCACCACGGGGGCGGCCGCTCGCAGGGCACTGACCTGGCCTTCGGGGGTGTCAAGGTTGTGTTCGGCGAGCCTGGCGCGGATCACGAACTCGAACAGCAGCACGCCGGAGTCGACCAGGTCCCGTACCGCCGCGTCGCCGCGGGCCATGCGCAGATCGCAGGGGTCGAGGCCGTCCGGCTGGACGGCGACGTACGTCTGGGTCACCCAGCGCTGGTCCTCGGCGAAGGCGCGCACGGCGGCCTTCTGGCCGGCCGCGTCGCCGTCGAAGGTGAACACGATCTTGGCACCGAGGAACTGGTTCCGGTCCCCGGTGAGACGCCGCAGTATCTTGATGTGCTCCTCGCCGAAGGAGGTGCCGCAGGTGGCGATCGCGGTGCCCTCGCCGGCCAGGTGGCAGGCCATGACGTCGGTGTAGCCCTCGACCACCACGGCGCGCTGGGTGGTGGCGATCTCGCGGCGGGCCAGGTCGAGGCCGTAGAGCACGGAGGACTTCTTGTAGAGCGGGGTCTCCGGGGTGTTGAGGTACTTGGGAGAGTCCTTGTCCTCGCTCAGCCGCCGGCCGCCGAAGCCGATGATCTCCCCGCCCACGTCGGCGATCGGCCAGATCAGCCGGTGTCGGAAGCGGTCGATCAGGCCGCGCTGGCCCTGCGAGGCGAGGCCCGCGGTCATCAGTTCCTTGTCGGTGAAACCGCGCGTGTGCAGGTGGCGGACGAGGTGGTCCCAGCCCTCGGGCGCGTAGCCGAGCCGGAAGCGGTCGGCCGCGCCCTGGTCGAAGCCGCGTTCGGCCAGCAGTTCGCGCCCGATCCGCGCGCCCGGGGAGCCGAGCTGTTCGCGGTAGTACTGTGCGGCGGCCTGGTTGGCCTCGAGCAGTCTGGCCCGTTCGCTGCCGCCCTCGACCCGCTTGTTGTAGTAGGCGCCCTCGACGTAGCGCAGTTCGATCCGGGCGCGTTTGGCGAGGCGTTCGACGGCCTCGTTGAAGCTCAGGCCCTCGACCTTGGTGATGAAGGTGATCACATCGCCCCCCTCGCCGCAGCCGAAGCAGTAGTACATGCCGCGGGCGGGGGTGACGTTGAAGGAGGGGGAGCGCTCGTCGTGGAACGGACACAGGCCCTTGAGATTCCCGCCGCCGGCCGTGCGCAGCTGGAGGTACTCCCCGATGACGTCGGCGATGGCGGACGCGTCGCGCACCGCGCGCACGTCCTCGTCCCTGATCCGACCGGCCATGCTCGGAGTCTACTGGGGGGTGGCGACACCGTGACGAAGCGGACGGCGGGCGGCGCGGGGCGAGCGCGGCGAAGGGGCGCGGAGCGTCACTTTCCGGCCGTGACCAGCAACGTTCGGTAGCAGGCGTAGGCGGAGGCGTCGGTGAATCCGGCCACCTGGTCGACCACGATCCGCAGCCTGGCCGCGTCGTCGGGGGCGGCGGCGTGGAGGGCGGCGAAGGGCAGGTCGAGCTGGTCGGGGCGCTCGGCGAGGCGGGCGACGAGGTCCCGGATCAGGTCGCTCTGGGTGCGGCGCAGCGTGAGCGCGCGGTCGGTCTCCATCACGTAGCGGGCCGCGACGGCCTTGAGCAGCTCGCACTCGAGCCGGGTCTCGCGCGGGACGACGAGGCGGGCGGCGTAGCGGCGGTGCGGTCCGGGACCGAACTCGGCGCGGGTGGCGCGCACCACGGGGCGGCAGAAGCGGCCGATCAACTCGCTGGAGGTGCGCTTGAGCCGGGCCTGGGCGGCGAAGGAGCCGTCGAACTCGATGGGCCACCACTCCAGCGCCTGGAGCCGGTCGAGGGCGGCGGCGAGTTCCTCGGTGCCGGCGTCCGGGGCGTAGCCGAGGGTGCGGGCGAACAGGGCCTCGCGCTCCTCGGGGATGGTCAGCCGCTTCGGGTCGACCTTGCCCGAGTACACCGCGTCCTCGAGGTCGTGCACCGAGTAGGCGACGTCGTCGGACCAGTCCATGATCTGCGCCTCGAAGCACTTGGCCGTGGCGTACTCGGGCGGGGTGGCGGCGCGCACCCAGCGGAAGACGGGCAGATCGTCGCGGTAGACGCCGAACTTCCGCTCGCCCTCGCGGCGGCGCCAGGGGTACTTGGTGGTCGCGTCCAGCAGGGCGCGGGTGGCGTTGATCCCGGCCGAGCGGCCGTCGGCGGTGATGATCTTGGCCTCGAGCCTGCTCATGATCCGCAGGTTCTGCGCGTTGCCCTCGAAGCCGCCGACGGCCGCGGCCACGGAGTCGAGCGCGGCCTCGCCGGTGTGGCCGAAGGGCGGGTGGCCGAGGTCGTGGGCCAGGCAGGCGCCCTCGACCAGGTCCGGGTCGGCGCCGAAGGCCCCGGCCAGTTCCCGGCCGATCTGGGCCACCTCGAGGGAGTGGGTCAGCCGGGTGCGCGGGAAGTCGGACTCGCCGGGGGCCACCACCTGGGTCTTGCCGGCCAGCCGGCGCAGGGCCGCGCTGTGCAGGATCCGGGCGCGGTCGCGCTGGAACGGGGTGCGGTCGCCCACCCCGCGCTTCTCCCCGCTGACCGGCTCCACGGCGTAACGCTCGATGTCCGACGGCTCGTAGTCCACGGCCCCACGCTATCGCTCCGCGCCGACCCGGCCACCGAAGGCGATCACGGCGAGCGGCAGTGCCGCGCCGACGAGGGTGACCGACGCGGTGGCGGGCAGATCGGTGACGCCGACCGCGCTGACCACGGCCACGCCGAGCGCGGAGCCGGCCTGGCGGGCGGCGTAGAGCGCGCCCTGTCCGGTCGCGGCGTACCGGGCAGGCGCGGCGACGGACAGTTCGGCGGTGACGGAAGGCACGACCTGGGTGGCGGCGAGGGAGAAGACCAGCGCGGCCAGGGCGTAGCCCCACAGCGGGGCGTGCGCGCCGAGCCCGACGAGCAGCAGGGCGCCGACGAGGTAGGTGGCGAAGCCGCTCAGCAGCATCCGGCGGGCACCGAACCGGCCGATGGCGCGGGTGGTCAGCGGCGGCACCACGGACATGGGCAGGGTGGCCGGGAGGAAGAAGAGCCCTGTTTCGAGCGCGCTCAGGCCGCGCACCGACTCCAGCCAGATCGCGAGGGCGAACCAGAGTCCGTACCACAGGAAGTTGGTGGCCAGTGCGCACCAGATCGCGGTGCGCACGCGGGCGAGCGAGAGCAGCGCGGGCGGCAGGGCGGGTGACTCGGCCCGGCGTTCGACGAACGCGAGCGCGGCGAAGGAGAGTACGGATACACCGAACGCGGCCAACGCGGCGGGGGCGAGCCAGCCGGATTCGCCGGCGTCGATCAGGCCGAAGGTGAGTGTGCCGAGGCCGAGCACGGTCAGCAGCAGGCCGACGCCGTCCACCCGGGTGCGCGGGCCGCGCGCGGGTTCGCCGATGCCGCGGATGAGCCGGAATCCGAGCAGGGCGAAGGGCGGATTGACCAGGAAGATCAGCCGCCAGGACGCGGTGGAGCCGCCGGCCAGCAGCAGCCCGCCGAGGGCCGGACCCGCGGCCAGGCCCAGCGTGGTCACCGCGGCCCAGGACCCGACCGCGCGCACCCGCCGGGCCGGGTCGGGGTAGAGCACGCGCAGCAGCGTCAGGCTGGCCGGCATCAGTCCGGCCGCGCTCACGCCGAGCAGGGCGCGGCCGAGGATGAGGGTGGCGGAGTTCGGGGCGAGTGCGCACAGCACAGAGAACAGTGCGAAGGCGATCAGGGCGACGCGGAAGACGCGGCGGGAGCCGAAGCGGTCGGACAGGGCGCCGGCCGCGAGCAGCAGACCACTGACGACCACGGTGTAGGAGTCCGCGGTCCACGGCAGCGCCGCCGGGGAGGAGTGCAGGTCCGTGCCGATGCGGGGCAGCGCGACGTTCAGGACGGTGGCGTCGAAGTTGACCAGGAGCAGGCCGAGGGTGATGCCGAAGAACCGGGACCTGGCCTTGGGATCGGCTGCAATTTCGATCCGGGCACCGGCGCCGGCCACGTCCGCGGCGGCCCCGGTGGCCGCGGGGCCGGGCTCCGGCGCGGCCTGGGGAAGCGAGATCGTCGTCATGGCTCGAGGATCTCCGGGGCGCGGCGGAGCGGACAGGCCGTGCCTCCGATGGGGGTATCGGAGTTTCCGATGGCCGTGTCAGAATGACCGTATGGAGGCCAGACACCTGCGCGCGTTCCTCGCGGTACTCGAGTGCGGCGGGATCGCGGCCGCGGCCGAGCGGCTCGGCTTCGCCCAGTCCAGCGTGAGCGACCAGCTGCGCGGGCTCGAGCAGGAACTCGGCGTGGCGGTGCTGCGCCGCACCAGTACCGGTACCGCGCCGACCCCGGCCGGGGATCGGCTCGCCCCGCTGGCGCGCCAGTGGCTCGAGCTCGACGCGCGGCTGCGGCGGGAGGTGGCCGGGGCCAGGCCGTTGCTGCGCATCGGGGTGGTGGAGTCGCTGGCCACCGAATGGCTGCCGGATCTGCTCACCGCCTTCGAGTTCGGCGCGAGCGGCGGGGGTCCGGTCGCGGACACGGCGCTGAGCGTCGGCACGCGCTTCCAGGTGGCCGAGGATCTCGAGGCCGGCCGGATCGACCTCGGTTTCCTGTTCGACAACGGGATCGCGAGCGCGCTGGCGCACACGACGGTGGGCCAGGACCAGGTGACGCTGGTGGCCGCGCCGGACCATCCGCTGGCCCGGGACGGGCGGCCGGTGACCCGGGATGCGTTGATGGGGGCCGAGTTCCTGGTCGCGGACCACGGCTGCACCTCGCGCTACCTGCTCGACCAGTATGGCCGCGACATCGGGCCGTTCACCCGGGTGGGCATGATCACCGGCTCCACCGCGACGCTGCGGCGCATCGTGGCCAACGGGCGCGGGGTGACGATGGTGCCGCATCTGGTGGTACGCCGGGAGATCGAGGACGGCGAGCTGGTGGAGTTGAAGCTGGCGCCGGAGTGCTCGCTGCGGCTGGCCCGGGTGGGCATCGAGGCGCGCTGGCAGTCGGGCCTCGGCGCGGCGGAGGCGCCGTTGCAGGCGTTGCTGCGCCTGGCCCGGCGGCACTGTCCGCTGCCGGCGCCCGCCGCGAGCCGCGCCACGCCCGAGGCCACCCCCGCCAACGCGAAAAGCACCGCCGGACGGGCCGCGAGTACGGGCCCGAACACCGCCGCGATCCCTACCGTGGCGCGCCCCTCGCGCGCCACGCGCCGTGCCGCGTAACAAGCATGCAACACATTCCTCGTACGGCGGCGGCGCGGGTTTGAAGGCAGGAGACTGATTCCGTACGCGGCCGTCCTGGCGGGTCCGCGCACGCGGGAGGCCGTGAGCGTTCGCGGCTCGACCTCGACCGGCGGCTCGGCGGCAAGGGTCGAGGGCGGGCAGGAGCGGAGCGTGTGGTAGCGCAGCGGGAGCGCGTATTCACGCTACGAGATGACACCCGGCTTCGATTTTGCCGATTCTTAACAGATCTCGGATAGACTCCTGACCCGTTGAGAGCATCCAGCCGAGCAAGCAGCCGTCTGTTCTCGTGCGTTCCCTGTCCTGCATGGTGGTCACGACAGGGCTCTGACCGCGTCGCCCTGGGGGGTCGGACGCGGATCCGAAGGGTTGGGGAGGGCTTTGCTTTGACCGTACTCGAGGACCGTGCGCGCCCGCGGCCATTGCTGAGCGGGCATCTGGACATGGATACGGGGACCTTCGCGAAGCTCCCCGATCCGATCGCGGCGCCGCCGCCCGAAGTCGGCGCCTGGTCGCGCTGGCTGGGCCGGATCGGCCTGGCCGCCGCGGCCGTCGTCATCGCGATCGAGCGGCCCGGGCCGTGGCTGCCGGCCGCGGCCTTCGCCTTCGGCCTCGGCCTGGCCTGGGTGGCCGGGTGGCGCGGGCGGCAGCTGCGCAACATCGCCTTCTTCCTCGCGGTGTTCACCAGCGGCGTCAACTACCTGTCATGGCGGTTCACCGTCGTCGCGATCGGCGGGCATCCGCTGCCCGGCTGGATCATCGGCATACCCCTGTACCTGGCCGAGATGCACGCGGCGATCCATACCATGGGCCTGCACATCGGGCTGTGGCCGCGCAATCCCCCGGCCGAGCCGGAGGCCTACTACGGCCGCCGGTACGTGCCGCCGGAGCTGCGGGTGGACCCGTTCCGCTACCCGATCTACGTGTTCGTGCCGACCGTGGACGAGGGCGAGGAGGTCCTGCGCCCCACCCTGACCGGGATCATGGCCGCCAGAGACGCCTATCTGGAACAGCACCCTTACTCCGAGATCACCGTCGTGGTCTGTGACGACGGCTTCGTGGCGAAGAAGGACACCGTCCCGGAGATCGCGGCGCTGTGCGAGTCGCTCGGCGTGATCCACGTGGTGCGCGAGGTGGGCGGCGGCGCCAAGGCGGGCAACATCAACCACGCCAGGGGCGCGGTCGGAGCCGACGGCGACGTGCTGCTCGGCATCTTCGACGCGGACCAGATCCCGCGCCGCGACTTCTTCCTCAAGCTGGTCGTCGGCTTCGACGACCCGGACGTGGGCTGGGTGCAGTCCGGCCAGTTCTACGGCAACCGCACCAACCCGGTGGCGCGCTGGGCGGACGACCAGCAGTCGCTCTTCTACCGGCTGCTGTGCCCCGGTAAGGCCGCGCACAACTCCTCGTTCATCTGCGGCACCAACTTCCTGATGCGGGCCAAGGCGATCGACTCCATCGGCGGCATCCCGACCGGCTCGATCACCGAGGACTTCGCCGCCTCCATCCGGATGGCCGCGGACTGGCGCGCGATCTACTTCACCGGCATCCTCGCGGTCGGGCTCGGCCCGCTGGACCTGGGCTCGTTCTTCAAGCAGCAGGACCGCTGGGCCCGCGGCACGCTCAACATCATGTGGGACCACTGGCGCGACCTGCTGCTGCCCGCGCCGAAGGGCCGCAAGGGCCTGAGCGCCCAGCAGCGCGCGCACTACCTGCTGGCCACCACGCACTACTGGTGCGGGGTGCGCGACCTGATCTTCTGTATCGCGCCGGTGCTGTTCGTGCTCACCGGGATCAGCGGCGTGCGCGGCGCCACCGCCACCGACTTCCTGATGTACTTCGTGCCCTACTTCGCCCTGTCCATCGCCGGGTTCTGGCACGCGGCCTGGGACATCACCAGCTGGCGCTGCATCATCGCCAACTACGGCTCGTTCCCGGTGCTGCTGCAGGCGGCGTTCCGGGTGGTGATCGGGCGCAAGGGCGACTTCACCCTCACGCCCAAGAAGCGCAGCACGCTCTCGCCCTGGCGCACCGCCCAGCTGCACCTGATCGTCGTCGGGTTCTGCCTCATCTCGTTCGTCAAACTGCTGATAAGGCCGGGCGGCGCGGCGTACTGGCTGGCCGGATTCTGGCTGCTCTACCTGTGCCTGATGTCCGGGATGCACATGATCCTGGTAATGCTCGACTCGCGCCAGGGCCGGCGCGAGCGGCGGGAGAAGGCCCTGTTCGGCACCCTCCCCGCGCAGCCGCTGATCCCCCGACCCGACCCGCACCAGCGGCGCCACCGGCGGCGGCCGGTGCGGCGGCTGCCCAAGCCGCGCACCGCGTTCGCCGGAGTCGTGGTGGGCGGGGCGATGCTGCTGGTGCTGGACACCAGCACGATGCAGGCGCAGTCCGCGCCGCTGCACCTGGCCAACGCGGCGCTGCCGCTGCACCCGTACGTCGGGGTCGGCGCGCTGGCCACGCCGTACGCGGGCACCGGAGTGGTGCAGATCGAGAAGACGCTGGGCGTCACCTTCGGCACCACGGCCCGCACCCAGGAGATCGCGGACGCCTTCGACGTGGCCTGGGCCGACTCGGTCGCGACGCACGGCGGCGTGCCCTGGCTGACGCTGGTGTTCTCGCAGAACGGCAAGACCTCGCTCGACTCCTCGCTCACCGCCATCGCCAACGGCAGCGACGACGACGCCATCTCGCGCTGGGCGCAGGAGATCGCCGCCTACGGCAAGCCGGTGTATCTCACGGTGCTGCCGCAGGCCGACCGCAACTACGCGGCCAGCTCGGGCGTGGCGAACGGCGGCATACCGCAGGACATATCGCGGGCCTGGGCCCATATCCGGGCCCTGTTCGCCGCGGCCGACGCGGGCAACGTCTCCTGGGTGTGGACGCCGGGCGACCCGGGCGCGGACGCCGCGTACGCGCCGCCGGCCTCGCAGGTCGACGCGGTGGCCCTGACGATGGCCGAGTTCCCCAAGACCACCTGGGCCGATCCGACCACGGCGCTGGACGCGGCCGCGGCCGAGCACCCGGGCAAGCAGCTGCTGCTGCAGGTCGCGGTGGACGGCACCCCGACCCAGCGCGCGGCCTGGCTCGAGGAGCTGGCCATGGCGGTGTCGCTGCGCTCGGACGTGGCCGCGGTGGTCTACCAGGAGGCCGGTCCGGTGGACGACCTGTCCGGCAAGGACGCGCTGCCCTGGGCGCTGACCGCCGATCCGCAGACCGTGGCGGCGTTCCAGAAGCTCTCCGCGCAGCTGGCGACGGTGATCAACCGATGACCGCCACCGTGCCCGCCGCCTCGACGGCCCCGGCCGTCACCGTCATCCACACGCTCGACCCGGCCGAGCTCGCCGGGCCGAACCCGTGGCAGCGCTTCACCGAGACCCGGTTCGGCCGCTGGCTGATCGCCCGGATCGCGCTGATCGCGGTGCTGGCGCTGCAGATCGCGCTGGCGCTGCGGCTGCACAACACCGCGTTCGAGGACGAGGGCCTCTACCTCTACGCCGGGCACCACGAGATCGCCTGGCTGCTGCACCACACCAACACCTACGACAACTACGCGACCTACTTCTCCGGCGCGCCGTTCCTCTACCCGGTGCTCGGCGCCGCGATGGACGGGCTGTTCGGACTCGAGGGCGCGCGGGCGCTGAGCCTGGTGTTCATGCTGGGCGCGACCTGCTGCGTGTGGGGCGTGGCCCGGCGCCTCTACGGCCGGCCCGCGGCGGCCTGCGCGGCGGCGCTGTTCGCGGTGGCCGCGCCGACGCTGTTCCTGAGCCGGCTGGCCACCTACGACCCGATGTCGCTGTTCCTGCTGGCCTTCTCGCTCTGGATCGTGGTGGCCACCGCGCGCCGCTGGGCGCTGCTGGTGCTGCTGGCGGTCCCGCCGGCCGTGCTCGCGGTGGGCACGAAGTACGCGGGCCTGCTGTTCGTGCCGACGATCGCGCTGGTGGCGGTGTTCGCCGGGCGCTACGGCGGCCGGGAGCGGGAGACCGGCGAAGCCAGGCGCCGCGGCTGGCTGGCCGCGATCGGCAGAGGCCTGCTGTTCAGCGGCGCGTTCGGCGGCCTGGTCTACGGCTGGCTGAAGCTGCTCGGCCCGGCGTACGTCACCGGCATCACCTCCACGACCACGAACCGCGCCAGCGGGGGCGACTCGCTCGGCTACATCCTGACCCTGGCGGCGGAACTCGGCGCGGGGGTGGCCGTGCTCGCGTTCGCCGGAGTGTGGGTGGACGCGCGGTTGGCCAGGTCCGACGGCGGCAGCCGCGGCGAGGTGGTCTCCCGGCTGCTGCTGAGCCTGGTGCTGGCGGGCACGGTGCTGCTGGCCCCGGCGTACCAGGTGCATCTGCACACGGCGACGTCGCTGCAGAAGCACGTGGGCTTCGGCCTGGTCTTCGCCGCCCCGGTGGCCGGCGTGGCCCTCGCGGCCCTGCTGCGCGTCGGCGGCCGCGATCCACGCCGCCTCGGCGCCGGCCTGCTCGTGTGCCTTGGCCTGACCTGGGGTGCGATCACCCAGTCCGCCCAGCTCTACGACGGGTGGCCCAACTCCGCGCAGATGGTCGCGGACCTCAAGACCCAGATTCGCCCGGTGACGGACCGCATCCTGGTCGAGGAGGACGAGGTCCCCCGCTACTACCTCAGCGACCTGACGCAGCCGTACCAGTGGTACAGCACGTTCTCGTTCACCTACACGACCAAGCAGGGCAAGGTCCTGACCGGCGTACCGGCCTACCAGCAGGCGCTGGCGGACCAGTACTTCGCCCTGGTCGTGCTGCGCTTCGGCCCGACCGCCGCGCTGGACAACGAGATCGACGCGCCGCTGATGGCGAAGAAGGGCTACACCCTGATCGCCAAGGTGCCCGACTCGGACGAGTACGGCACCGGCTACTACTACATCTGGCGCTCGGACAACTCCTGACGCTGACGCTGGCGGGTGCGGGGACGGGTGCGGGGCGCCGCGAGGTTCCCCGCACCTGAGCCGAGGGCTGACCCTGAACCGCGCAGTGGGACGGCTACGGCAGCTCGCAGTCCCCCGCCACCGAACCGCTCAGCTCGTCGCACGGGATGAAGCCCGCATCCTGGTCGGCGAGCTGGGCGGTTTCGGCCGGGGACTGGAGGAAGGACAGGAACGAGCGCACCTGCACGGACGGGGTCTGCGCGGTGTAGAGGTACTCCGGCACGGCGAAGGTGTAGCTGCCGTCGAGCACGTCCGCCTGGTCCGGCTTGGCGCCGTCGATCGACAGGGCACTGACGTTCGGGTACTGCTCGAGCGCGTCGATCTCGGCGAAGCCGATCGCGTTGGAGGTGTCGTTGATGTAGTCGAGCATCTTCTGGGTGCTGCCCACGTCGCAGCTGCCGGTCCGGGTGGCCGGCGCGGCCGCGGTGGAGGACGCGGAGATCGCCGGGCAGCTCTTGGCGCTCTGCAGCACGCCGCCGTCGAGCCCGGCCCACTTGGCGAACTCGAGCGCGGTGCCCGAGCCGTTGCTCCGGCCGACGGCCACGAACGGCACGCTCCCGGACGCGGCCTCGCGGTACAGGCCGCCGATGCCGACGGCGGAGTAGCCGCCCTGCGGGATCTCGAAGGCCGGATCGGTGCTGACGGTCTCGGCGAAGGCGTTGTTGGCCACGACGGCGAAGATGACCATGCCGATCGGATCGGGCTTCCAGGACGCGGGCACGCTCTGGCCGGACTCGTCCACCATCAGGATCGTGTCCTGCTCCAGGGAGTCGCCGTGGTCGGAGATGGCCTTGGCGCTGCCGTCGGCGGTGATCACGATCTTGGCCGAGGGGCACTGCTGGGTGTAGTCGGCCGCGGCCTCGGCGACCACGTGCGCGAACGCGGTGCTGCCCTCCACCTGGACCTGCAGGTCCCCGACGCAGGCGGCGCGCGGGGTCAGCGCCCGGTGCGCGGTGAGCGCGCCCACGCCGAAGGAGACGGCCAGCGTGGCCACCAGCAGCACCGGCAGCGTGGTGCGCCACACGCGGTGCCACCAGGCGTGCCGCCGGAAGACGAACTTGCCCTGCTTGAGCTCTCCCCTGACCTCGATCTTGTACTCGTTGGGCCCGAGGTCGTTGCCGGTGCCGGAGAGGAAGACCGCGAGTTGGAAGGCCTCCCTGCGCCCGAGCGTGACGTTGTCGGGCAGGGTGAGCACGGACACGTCCCGCATCCCGCCGTTCTCCTCGCGCAGCCCGCAGGTGGTGGAGGTGATGGCGGCGCGCAACTCGTCCAGCCGCCCCGAGGACAGCGGCCGGCCCGGCTCCCCGGACAGCTCCTCGGGCTCGCGCACCTTCACCACGCGCACGTGGCGGTGCGGGAAGGAGATCCGGAAGCGGTCGAACTCCTCGGACTGGAAGCCCACCTTCTCGGTGCCCGCGTTGGCGAAGCGCAGGATCACGAAGCTCTGCACGAAGTGCGACTCCTGCGATCCGGCGGACTGCCCGCCGGTGACCGAGATGGTGAGGTTCGGCTCCTCCTTGTTGACCACCTGGTCGAACACGGGGGTGACCGAGACGAGCCTGCGGTGGATGAGGTAGCGGTCGGCGAGCCGGTAGACCCCGGTGCACACCCCCAGCAGGGCGGCCGTGGAGACGGCGGTGGCCACCTCCCGGTTGTCGATCACCCGGTTGAGATCGGCGACGAAGCCGTCCAGAAACGCCATCTTCCCCTCCACCACCCGTGCCCCGCCGCTCCGGCGTTCGCGAGAGCACCAGTGCACTCCTTCGCCCGCCGACGCGGCGTGGAAAGCGGTGGCCGAGGGGTGAAACGTGGGTGAACTCGGTGGCGGGTGGGGTGGCTCAGGGTTCGTGTTCGCTGCGGCCCGGCGCCGCGTCAGGCGACCGCGGTCGAGCGATCCATCGCGATCTTCACCGCCAGCGCGCCGAGCACCGTGCCCATCGCGTACCGCTGCACCCGCAGCCAGCTCGGCCGCTTGGCCAGGAACCCGGCGATACTCCCCGCGCACATGGCGATCGCGCCGTTCCCGCACAGCGCGACGAAGATCTGGGTGAGGCCGAGGACGAAGCTCTGCTGCGCCACGTGCCCGCGCGAGGGCTGGACGAACTGCGGCAGCAGCGAGAGGTAGAGCACTGCGATCTTCGGGTTCAGCAGGCAGGTGAGGAAGCCCATCGTGAACAGCTTGCGCGGCGGCTGCGGGATCAGCTCCTTCGGTGTGAACACCGAGATCCCGCCGGGCTTGAGCGCGCTCCACGCCATCCACAGCAGGTACCCCGCGCCCGCGAGCTTGATCGCCAGATACAGGTCGGGCACCAGCGTGAACACGGCGGTCAGGCCGGTCGTCACGGCGGCGAGGTAGACCAGGAACCCCAGGGCGACCCCGGTCAGCGACACCAGCCCGGCCCGGCGGCCCTGCGTGATGGAACGGGAGACGAGGTAGATCATGTTGGGCCCCGGGCTCAGTACCATCCCGAGCTCCACGGCCGCGATCCCGAGTCCGGAGTGGGTACTGATCGAGAAGTCCATACGCCGAACCTAAAGGCCGCGCTCAGCCCGGTCCAATCAGGTTCCGGAGAAGATCATGAATCTCCACATATCCGTGGCAGTCCTATGCGGGCGGTTCCTGGGCGCTGTGGCGCAGGCCGGTGCGCAGCGCGTCGCGGAAGGCCCGGACGGCCGGTTGGCGGGCGGCGCCCGCGCGCACGCTGGTGGTGAGCCTACGGTGCGGACGGCCGGGCAGGTGCGCCAGCCGCATCAGGGGCCTGCGGTCGGCGGTGAGCAGCAGGCCGGGCAGGATGGTGGCGGCGTGGCCGGTCTCCACGAGGTGGACGGCGAGCAGCAGGTCCGGGCTCTCGAAGCGCACGTCCGGCTCGAAGCCGCCGGAGCGCAGCAGGTTGCGCTGCCACTGTCCGGGCGCGCCTTCCTGCGGGTCGAGGATCCAGGGCAGGCCGTCCAACGCGGCCAGGCGGACGCTGCTGCCGTCGTCCGCGATGACGCCGGCGTGCTTGCCGGTGCGCGGCAGCGCGAGCCACAGTTCGTCGTGGGCGAGCTGCTGCGTGTGCACGCCCTGGACCCGGGCCGGCGAGAGGCCGGGGTACTCCTCGCCGAGTACGACGTCGAAGTCGTGCGCGACGAGGCCGGCGAGGGCGGCCCCGGCCTCCTGCTGCTCGATCTCGATCCGCAGCCGCGGGTAGCGCTCGGCGAGCACGGTGAGGGCGGCCGGGATCAGCGCGAGCAGCACGGACTGGAAGGACGCGACGCGCAGGGTGCCGGAGACCTCGGTGAGCGAGGCGCGCAGATCGGCCTCGGCCTGCTCGAGCCGCTCGAGGATCGCGTCGGTGTGCTCGACCAGGACGCGGGCCTGCGCGGTCAGCCGCACGCCGCGCCCGGCCGGCTCCAGCAGCGTCACGCCCGTCTCCGCCTCGAGCTGGGTGAGCTGCTGGGAGATGGCGGACGGGCTGTAGCTGAGCGCGCGGGCCACGGCGGCGAGCGTGCCGCGCCGGTCGAGCTCGCGCAGCAGCCTGAGCCGGTGCACGTCGAGCATGGCGGATCGGCCTCCTCGCGAACGGTCCGGTGACCAGCCGTGTATGGTCACTTTTCCTCACCAGTATCGCGCAGATACTTTCGCTGGACGAACCAGTCGGACAGGCCGCACTGTAAGACCATGCCCTCCTCGTCGTACCCGCGAGCCGACCATGACCACGACTGAAACCCGCGTGCCGCCCGCCGCGCCGGCGGCGCTGCCCGGTGCCCGCCGCCGCGCCCTGCCCGGGCTGCGCGCTCTGCCCGCTCTGCCCGAGGGCCGCGGCGTCGCCGTGCTGCTGGTGCTCGGCTCCTGCTCCTCGTTCCAGATCGGCGCCGCGTTCGCCACGCACCTGTTCCCCGCGACCGGCTCCAGCGGGGCCACGCTGCTGCGCATCGGCTTCGCCGCGTGCCTGATGCTGGCGCTGACCCGGCCGAAGGTGCGCGCGTGGGGCCGGGAGCAGTGGCGGGCGGTGGTGCTGCTCGGGCTGAGCCTCGCGGGCACGAACGGGTTCTTCTACGCCTCGATCGCGCGCATCCCGCTCGGGGTCGCGGTGACGGTGCAGTTCATCGGGCCGCTCACGCTGGCCGCGATCCTGTCCCGACGCGCCCGCGACCTCGGCTGGGTGCTGATCGCCGGGCTCGGAGTGGTGATGTTGGGGATGGCCGGAGGCGGTGCGTCCGCGACGTCCGGCACCCGGCTCGATCCGGTCGGGCTCCTGTTCGCGCTGCTGGCCGGGGTGGGCTGGGCCCTGTACATCCTGGCCGGCGCGCACGCGGGCAAGGCGGTGCCCGGACGCGGCGGTCTCGCGGTGGCCCTCGGCGTCGGCGCGTTGGCGCTCGTCCCCTTCGGCGCGCAGGGCGCCACGCACATCACCACCCGCCCGAGCCTGGTACTGGTCGCGATGGCCACCGCGCTGATGGGCTCGATCGTGCCCTACTCGCTCGAACTCTCGGCGCTGCGCCGCATTCCGCGCCGGGCCTTCGGAGTCCTGCTCAGCCTCGAGCCGGGCATCGCGGCGTTCGCGGGCTGGCTGCTGCTGTCCCAGGGCATCGGCCCGGTCTCGGTGATCGCGATCGCGGTGGTGGTGCTGGCGAGCGTGGGCTCCACGGTCACCGCGAGGGAGCAGGTCTGATCGAGCACTGAGACGGCGCGGCGGACGGGTCGATCGGACCCGTCCGCCGCGCCGTTTCGCGTGCCGTGCCATGCCGTGCCATGCCGGCCTAGGAGGATTGCCCCAGGCAGGTGTAGCCGGGGTAGGCGACCGCGGGCAGGCTCGCCCCGGTCGGCAGCGCGCCGTGGACCGCGTAGTACGCCATGTCCGCGGCCCGCTGCGGGGTCTGTGCGGCGGTGGAGGCCGCGGCGTCCAGGAACAGGTTCGCCAGCGTGACGTTCAGCGGCCGGAAGACCTCGTAGAAGGGGCTTGATCCGGGGTCGTCGGCGGAGGGATTGGCCCAGCCGCACGGGTTGTCGTAGAGGGCGTTGAGCGCGGCCTGGCCCACCGCGATCACCAGGTAGTCGCCGCTGAGCGTGGCGCCCCAGGCGACCTGGAAGTCCGTGGTGACCTGGCTGTCCGCCAGCCCCGCGGACGCGGCGGCGGCCAGCGCGCTGGCCTCGTCGGCCGGGGTGGCGGCGTAGAGCAGCACGGTGCCCGGGTACGCGGTGGGTGTGCTGGGCAGGGCGGCGTAGCTCCACGAGCCCGCGGTGGCGGACGCGTCCACGCCGAGTGCTCCGGCGTCGTCGAGGAAGACCTGCTGCGACGTGCCGGGGACGGTGTTGGAGCTCAGCGCCGCGATCGCGGAGGCGGTGGCCGGCAGCGCGGTGGTCTGGCCCTGCGTGCCGTCCCAGGCGGTGACTGCGGGCGTGCCCGAGCTCGTCAGGTAGCTGACTTCGCCGGCGGTGGATCCGGCGGCCGTCAGGTAGTTGCCCGCGGTCAGTGCGGTGCCGGCGGCCGGGGTGGCCGCGAGCTCGTGCACGGACCAGATCCCGGGCAGCGGCGAGTCGGCGACGGCGAGCTTTCCCGCCGCGTCGGTGAAGAACACGTCGACCTGCTGCGCTCCGGTGGATGCGGCGGCCAGTGTCGTGCCCGCCGCGACGCCGAGCTTCCCGGTCGGCACCGGCCCGCTCACCCAGGAGCCGGTGAGGTTGGTGGCCTCGACGAGCCGGCCGTGGGTGTCGAGGTAGAACACGTCCTGTGCCGAGGTCAGCCCGCCGGTCGAGGCGGCCGCGAGCGCCTGCGGGCTGCCGGTCGCCGGGACGGGGAGTGCGGCGCTGCTCCAGCTACCGGCGCTCTCAGTGGTCTGGTCGAGCGCGCCGGTCGCGTCGAAGAAATAGAGCGAAGGGGTGACGTTCAGGCTCGGCTTGAGCCCGGAGACCGGGTCGGCCGCCGAAGCCGCGACGGCACTGGTCGCGCCGGGCTGGCCGGGCAACGCGACCGAAGTCCAGCCATTGACACCGATGTAGGTCTCGCCCAGGCCGCCGCCGGACGCCGGGTAGAAGGCGTGCGGGACGGTGGCGTACCCGGCGTCGCCGTCGGAGTACGTCAGACCCGTGATCGAGGCGCCCGCGGCGGGCGTGCCGGGGACGGTCTGCTGCAGCCAGCTCGCGCCGTCCCAGCTGTCCGCGGCAAGGCTGCCGCTGCCGTCGGCGCCGCTGCTGCTGTCGGTGAACAGGTACTGCTCGACCGGCACCGTCGTGTACCAGACGTCGTTGCTCGGCACCGAGGAGACCGCCGAGCCGTTCGCCCCGACGCCCACGTTCCAGGTGCGGAAGGCGACGGTGCCGAGGCTGCTGGTCGTGGTCAGCGTGACCGTGGAGAACCCGGCGCGCTGGAAGACGTGGCTGACGTGCGTGCCGGTGACGTTGTTGTCGCGGCCGTCGCCGAAGGTCCAGTAGTCCTGCGCGATCGTGCCGCCCTGCTCGGTCGCGAGCGCGGTGAAGTCCACGCTGGTGCCCGCGGTCGCGTTGGTGGGCGCGACGATCGCGGCGCTGGGCGCGGGCTGCTGCGAGGCCGCGCTCGGCGGGGCGACCAGCACCCACTGCTCGCCGGTGCTCCAAACGCTCGAGGCCCAGCTGGTCAGGTCGAGGTTCTGGTCGTACTCGACGGTGATCCCGTCGGCACCGAGGAAGTCGCCGTCGACCAGATTGACCGTGCCGTCGGCGTTGACCGAGGCGACGATGCCGACGTGGTCGGCGTAGGTGGTCGCGGAGACGGTGCCGGGCGGGAAGAACACGACCGCGTCACCGGGCTCCGGGGTGCCCGAGTCGGCCACCGGGTCCTGGCCGTCCGCCAGCGCCCAGGCGTAGAAGGACACCGAGCCGGCGTTCAGGGTATTGAGACCCTCGGTGACGCCCGCCCGGGTCCAGGCCCACTTGGCGAAGTCGGAGCACCAGGCCTCGTTCTGGTTCTCCACGCTGTGCGTCTGGTCCGGCCCGCAGCCGTCCGAGTTGGGCGAGAACGCGGCCACCAGAGTGCTGTACGGATCGCAGTCGACGCCGCCGAAGCCGGTCTCGGCCGGGGTCGTGGCCACGCCGACCTGACCCAGCGCGAGGGCGGCGATCTGGTCGCCGAGCGAAGTGTCGGAGGTGTCAGTGGTGCTCGCGGCCCTGCTCTTCGCTGCCGCGACGGCCGCCGCGGACGGACGCGCGGTGCCCGCAGAGCAGTTCACGGTGCCGAGACCGAGCGCGTCGCGCACGGCGGAGGGCAGCGTGCTCGCGCAACCGACCGGTCCGGTGGCCGGCACCACCGTCCACGCGCCGCCGGGCACGCGCTCGAGCAGTTGCTTGGCGGAGCCGTCCTGGAAGGAGTTCTCGACCTGCACGCCGGCCGAGGCGCTCGGGACGAATCCGGCCACGGCCCACTCCGTGCCGGTGGCGGCATCGCGCACCTCGCGCACCGAGTCCGGGCGGATCGCGCCGACGTCCTTGGCGGGCAGGGCGCGCGCGGAGCCGAAGGCCCGGCCGAACGCGCTCAGGTCGGTTTGGGTGGGAGTCAGGACACGTACGTCGGTGGGCCCAGACGTCTGCGACGCCTGGGCCGCGGGCGCCGCGACAACGCTCAGGCTGCCCAGCAGGGTCAGGGCGAGCACCGCGCCGCCGCACGCCGTACGCCGCGCACGGCGCGGTCCGTGCTGTGTTCGAGCCACGAGTACCTCCGAATCGAGGGTTCTGTAGCGGGGAGAAGACTTGTTCGGAAGGTGACGGGGACCGGGTGGCCGTCCCGGCGCGCGCACTGGCAACGAGCATGGCGAGACCGATGTAAAAAAGCAATACTGACCTACGAAGTTTTGAAACTTTCCTTCAAGATCGGTCGGCGGTGAGTGCCTCGGCCACCGCTCGCGCACATGCCGAACCCGCCCCGTACGCCACCAGATACGCCGCACCCAGCGGACCCGCGCCGCCGGGGAATCCGAGCTCTGCGACGACCGCGTCCGGCCTGGCTGACAGGATCCGCGCGAGCGCCTCGCCCATCCAGGCGTGCCGATGCGCCGAGCGCACACTCAGCAGCAACGGCCGCCCCGACGCGTCCGCGAGCACCCGGTCGATCACAGCGTCCGTACACTCACCCACCAGCGCGAACGTCGTTCCCGGCAGCCGATCGGCCACCTCGCGACGCAGGGTATTGTCGGCGACGCCGCCGAGCGCGGCCGGCCCCGCGGCCGTGAACGCGACGTGGTGCGGGGCTGCGGAAAGAGGCAGCGCGCCCGGCACCCGCACGACGGTCTTCAGGGCCCTGCGAGCGGTCGCCATCCCGATCTCGACCCCGTCGGGCTCGCTCCCGCTCGCGCCGATGCCTTGCGTCGCCCGTCCGGCCGAGAACGTCAGTACCCTGCGGCCTGCCTCGACCAGCCGTTCCTCAGAGAGCGTCCCCGCCCGCACCGCCTCGACGATCGCCGCCTGCACCTGCGCCACCAGCGCGGCTTCGCCCTTGTGCCCGAGGCACAGCAGGTCCGCGCCCGCCGCGAGCGCACGCACGGCCGCCCCCGCCACGCCGTAACGGCTCGCCACGGCGGCCATCTCCAGCGCGTCGGTGGCGATCAGGCCGCTGAAACCCAGCTCGTCGCGCAGCAGGTCGACCGCGGCCGGGCTCACCGAGGCCGGGTGTTCGGCGTCGAGGGCGGGCAGCAGCAGATGCCCGAGCATCACCGCGCGCACGTCCGCGCCGATCGCCGCGCGGAACGGCGGGAGCGCGGTCGCGTCGAGTTGCGCACGGCTCATCCGCACGGTCGGCAGCGCGAGGTGCGAGTCCACGGACGTGTCGCCGTGGCCGGGAAAGTGCTTCGCGCACGCGGCCGTGCCGGTGCTCTGCAGACCCCGCACCCATGCGGCGACGTGCCGCGCGACCAGGTGGGGCTCGGCGCCGAAGGAGCGCACGCCGATCACCGGATTGTCCGGGTTGCTGTTGACGTCGGCGTCCGGCGCGTAGTCGAGGTCGATGCCGGCCGCGGCCAGCCGACGCCCCAACGATCGGGCGACCCGTTCGGTGAGCTCGACCTCGTCGACCGCGCCGAGGGCCAGATTCCCGGGATAGGAGGATCCTGACTCGGCCTCGAGCCGGGTGACGTCGCCGCCCTCCTCGTCGATCGCGACGACCAGCCGGGGATTCTCGGCGTGCAGCGCGGCGGTGAGCGCGCTGACCTGGAGTGCGTCGCGGACGTTGCGGCCGAAGAGCAGGACCGAGCCGAGGCCGTCCGCGACGGCCCGCCGCACCCAGTCCGGGGCCTCGGTGCCGGTGAAGCCGGGTTGCAGCACGTGCCGGGCGAGTCGGGACAGGTCCGTGCCCACCGGCTCGGGCACCGCTCAGGCCTCCTTGCTGTAGATCCAGAAGACCCGTTCGACGTAGGCGTCCACCACCTTGGCGTAGAACACGGTCGGCCCCACCCAGGCGATCTGCGCGCTCTCGTGCCCGGCCTCGCGCAGGTCGGCGAGGCAGCGGCGTAGCAGCACACTGCCGATGCCCCGGCCCCGCTCCCCCTCGCGCGTGCCCATCGGCCCGAACCAGTCGGCGCGGTTCACGCCGTGGCAGGCGAAGCCGAGGTACGCGGCGGTCGGGTCGGCGCCGTCGGCCCCGCCGTCCGCGCGAACGGCCAGGTGGCAGCGGGCTCCGGGACGTTCGAGGGTGGCGAGCGTCTCTTCGAGCCAGGTCCCGCCGAAGGAGGCGAGCCAGGGGGTGATGGCCGCGCGGTCGTCCTCGCGCAGCGGTCGCAGCGTGACGCCCTGAGCGGCCAGGGCCTTCTCGGCCTCCGCCGTGTCCAGCCGCGTACCCGCGTCGGCCAGGTCCACCGTCATGTTCACGGCCTGATAGGCCCTGACATACCCGGCGGACTCCAGCAGGAAACCGGCGGCCGAGTAGCGCACGTCCACCCCGGCCCAGGCGAATCGGGGGCTCGCCCCGCCGACGTGGATCCGCTGCACTCCGGCGGCCTCGAGCCGCGCTTCCAGCTCGCGCAGCAGTGCCCGGGCGTGTCCGCGGTGCCTGGCCTGGGGTGTCACGGCCAGGAGGTTGATATGACCGCTCTCGCCGCGCACCGACCCGAGGGCGAACCCGACCGGCACGGCGTTCTCCACCGCGACGACGGCCAGTTCGGGCCGCTCGTGCGGCCAGACCAAGTCCACCAGCGAGCCTGCGTCCGGGCCGTCCCAGCGCAGGGTGTCGACGGCGATGCGACGCAGAGCCGGTATGTCCGCGGGCTCGGCGCCGCGCACGTGTCCGGCGGCCGTTGCGGCCACGGAGCCTCCCGAAGCGTGTGACATGTTGCTAAGTGTCGGAACTAGCAAAATTGTCGGTGGAAACTTACCATAGCGACATACCCGGAACGCAGGACACGGAACCCAAGAACACGGGAGCGGGGATGACCCAGGAATCCGGCCGCAGCGACGTACCGATCGCCGCGGTGCGCCTCGTGGCCGCCGCCGTGGCCGAGGGCGCCGTGCCGGGCGCGGTGCTGGCCGTGGGCCGCGGCCGGGCCCGGGCGCGGCCGCTGCCCTGGATGCTGTACTGCGCGGGCCGCACGCGGGTGGGCCCCGAGGGCCGCGCCGTCACCGCCGACACCATCTTCGACCTCGCCTCTCTCACCAAAGTCGTCGCCACCACTCCCTGCGTGCTGCGTCTGGCCGACGCGGGCGAGCTCGACCTCGACGCGCCGATCGTCCGGTACCTGCCCGAATTCGGGCGCTCTGATCGCCGGGCCGAGGTGACGCCGCGCCACCTGCTCACCCACACCTCCGGGCTCCCGGCCCACCGGCTGCTCTACGAGTTGCCCGGCGGGCTCGAGCGCAGGCGGGCGGCCGTGTTCGCCGAGCCGCTGGCCACGCCGCCCGGCACCAGCGTGTGCTACTCCGATCTCGGATACATCCTGCTCGGCGAGATCGTGGCGAAACTGACCGGAACCTCCCTCGACGCGGCCGCGCGCGAACTCGTCTTCGACCCCCTCGGCATGGCCGAGACCGGCTACCTGCCCACCGCCCCGCCTGAGCGGTACGCGGCCACCGAACCGCGTCCGGACACCGGCCTTGCGCGGATCGGCGCCGTGCACGACGAGAACGCCGAGGCGCTCGGCGGCGTCGCCGGGCACGCGGGCGTGTTCGGCACGGTCGGCGACCTGGTGCGCTACCTGCGCGACGGCTGGCTGGCCGAGGACAGCCCCATCCTGACCCCGCGCATCCGCCGCGAGGCCCTGCGCTGCCAGACCGCCGCCGCCGGGGACGGGCACCGCGGCCTCGGCTGGACCCTGGCCGGGGACCGCTGGGACCACATGACCGCCGCCTGGCCGCACGGCCGGGCCGGACACACCGGATTCACCGGCACCAGCCTGGCCCTCGACCCGGTCGGCGGGCTGTGGACCGTGCTGCTCACCAACGCGGTGCACCTCGGCCGCGACCATTCCGGCATCATTGCGCTGCGCCGTACCGTGCACGCGGCCGTCGCGGCGTGGGCCGCCGCGACGGACCTTGGTGGGAACGCGAGTGGAAGCACGGATGCAGACACGGTGACGCGACCGTGTACGCCGGTGGCCGGGTACGATCGAGCCGTTGAGATCCAAGGAGACCGATGAGCCGCTCCGCCGGGCGTGACGAGGACGCGAACCTCTCCGCCGCCGCACCACCCCCGCCCGCGGCGCCCGCCGCCAAATCCGGGCGGTCCGAGTCCCTGCTGCCGCAGCAGACCACGATCCTGGTGCAGATCCGCGCGCTGCTGCCGAGCCTGCCGCCGTCCGAACGCCGGGTGGCCACCGCCGCCCTGGCCGACCCGGTGGGCGTCGCCGGGCGCACCATCAGCGATCTCGCGGCCTCCTGTCAGACCTCGGAGACCACCGTCGTGCGCTTCTGCCGCAGCCTCGGCCTGCGCGGATACCCCGAGCTGCGGATCGGCCTGGCCGCTGCGGCCTCGGCGCAGGACGGCCCGGCGGCCTCCGGCTGGACGGGTCTGGGCACCGACATCGGCCCGCGCGACACCACCGCCGAGGTGGTCGGCAAGATCGGCTTCGCCGACGCGAAGGCGGTCGAGGAGACCGTCGCGCAGCTGGACCTGCACACCTTCGACCAGGCCGTGGACGCCCTCGCCGGCGCAGACCGGATCGACCTGTACGGCTCCGGCGCGAGCGCGCTGGTGGCCTTCGACTTCCAGCAGAAGCTCAACCGGATAGGGCGCCGCGCCGGCGCCTGGTCGGACCCGCACCTGGCGCTGACCTCGGCCGCGCTGCTGCGCCGGGGCGACGTGGCGGTGGGCATCTCGCACACCGGTGAGACCCCTGACACCCTCGCCGCACTGCGCGAGGCGCGCTCCAACGGCGCGCTGACCATCGCGCTGACCAACTTCCCGCGCTCGACCATCGCGACCGAGGCGGACCGCGTGCTGACCACCGCCGCCCGCGAGACCACGTACCGCTCCGGCGCCATGGCCAGCCGCATCGCCGCGCTCACGGTGGTGGACTGCCTGTTCGTCGCGCTCGCCCAGCGCAACCGGGCCCGCACCCTCAAGGCGCTGGAACGCACCTACACCGCCGTGCGCAACCGCAGGATCTCGGCGGCCGGCTAGGAATCCTCGCGGGCCGCCGCGTCAATCCGCTGTCACCGGACATCGATTTCGGCCGGTCCGGCGTGAGAGAGTGCGCCCGTGGACATCACCGAGTTCTGGGACCTCATCGAGGGCGCGCGCGCTCACACCGCCGGCACCGACGCCGACGCCACCGCGGATGCCGACGGGAAGGCCGTCTCGGCCTTCCTGGTCGGGCATCTCGCCGACACGTCGGAGCTGACCATATTCGAGTTCGAACAGCACTTCACCCGGCTGCACGCGGCGCTGTACCGGTGGGACGTGTGGGCGGCCGCGTACCTGATCAACAGCGGCTGCTCGGACGACTCGTTCATGGACTTCCGCGCGGCCCTGATAGCCCAGGGCCGCGCCTGGTACGAGCGCGCCCTGACCGACCCGGACGCGCTCGCCGACCACCCCGACGTCCTCGCGGTCGCGGCCGGCACCCGCAGGTTCGCCCTGTTCCAGGAGCTGGTGAACTACATCGGCACGCACGCGTACGAGCGCTTCTGCGGGGATGAGACGGGCGGGTTCTACGAGGCCTACGACGCCTTCGCCGGTCCCGGCCAGCCCGAGCCGGGCGAGCTCGGCGAGGACTTCGACTTCGACGACCCGGCCGAGATGCGGGCCAGGCTGCCGCGGCTGGCCGAGCTGTTCCTGGCAGCTCCCTGAGACGCGTGCGCCGAACGGATCGACGCTAGTACGACTTGCGGGCCGGCCGGGTGATGTCCTTCGCCAGGCACCCCGGCACGGTCTCCAACTCGCTGTGGCTCCGGGCCCGGTACGCCGTCGGCGTCTGCCCGACCAGCTGGGTGAAGCGCGCGCTGAAGGAGCCCAGCGAGGAACACCCGACCGCCATGCACACCTCGGTGACCGACATCTCGCCCTGGCGCAGCAGCAGCTTCGCGCGCTCGATCCGCCGCGTCATGAGGTAGGAGTAGGGCGTCTCCCCGTAGGCGGCGCGGAACTGCCGGGCGAAGTGCGCGGTGGACATCAGCGCGGTGCGCGCGACCTCGGCGACGTCGAGCGGACGGGCGTACTCGCGGTCCATCAAGTCGCGGGCGCGACGCAGGTGGGCAAGGTTGGCGAGTTCCTCCGGCGTCACGTGAACGAGCCTAGCAGCGCGCTCGGACATGCTCGGGGGTTGTCAAGATTGCGGAGGTGACGCGTCGATCGCGAGGCCGCCCTCGATCACCCGGCGCCCGCCCGAGATGCCGCCCGGGCCGCCCGGGCCCGGCCACGCTCCGCCGGTCAACGCGGCACGCTCGGTGACCGCCTGCTCCAGCTGCGCGGCCAGGGCCGGGATGCTCGGCGAGACGAGGTAGGTCTCGGCCCCCGCGTCCATGTACCGGCGCACCGGCCCGTTCGAGCTCATCCCGAGCGAGTCGTCCGACGCCTCGACCACCATCACCCGCGCCCGCGGGAACCGGCCGCGCAGGTTGGCCAGCAGCATCAGCCCGATCGGACCCACCAGCAGCACGTCGGCCGTCGGCGGGGCGTCGTTGAAGTCCAGCAGCGTGTAGTTCTCGCCGAGGGAGGAGGAGAGCAGCGTGCGGACGTGGTCCGACATCCGCAGCGCGGAGGCGACGACGGTGACGCGGTGGTGGTCGATCGAGGGCCCGGCGGGCCCGGCCCCTTCTGCGGAAGCGCGCTGCGCCGCCGGGGCGGGGATGACCGCTGTGGGAATCGCCGCGACGGCCGCGATCGGCTCGCCGTCGCGCGCGATCAGCAGGTGCTCCCCGGTCGCGAGCGACTCGATCAGCGCCGCGACCTCGTCCGGCAGGCACTCGACGTCGATGAAGCGCGACCACGTTTCCGCTGGCATGCGCTTCATACTCTCACGCCGCCGGGGGCCCCGCCCCGGTCCGCCCGCCCCGCACAGGATCTCTGCGTCCACCGGCCTCGGCCAGATGCCGGTTCTCCCGACTCCACGCGAGCTGCGCCCGCAGCTGGTCGAGGTGACCCTCCGCGACCCACGTGGCCTGCGGTTCGTCTCCACGCTCGGCCAGCCGGCGCACGACTTCGATGCCAGCCTCCTGCACCCTCAGCACCTCATCCACGAGGCCTCGCGTGTCCGTCAGTCCGTACGCGGCGGCGAAGACCTCGATGCGGTGGCACCGGTCGGGCGGCTCCGGGTAGCGCAGCCAGCGCAGACACTCGGCGTCGTCGCGGAAGGGCGCGGTGTACTGCAGGGTGTAGGCGACGTCGTGCAGCCGCGCGGCCGGGCGGGCGTGGTCCCAGTCGATGATCCCGATCGGCCTTGCGCCGCTCCAGACGGTGTTCCAGGGTCCGAAGTCGCCGTGACAGACCACTTCGTCGCCCACCGGGCCGGCGGTCGTACTCGACCACAGCGTCGCGGCGGGCGGGCGGTATCCGGCGACCGCGTCGTGGTACTCGCGCAGCAGCCGGGCGAAGAATCGCAGGCCTCTGTCGTCTACGACCTTGCCCCAGCCGTCCGGGCCGGACTCGCCCTCGATCCAGGTCAGCACCTCGCGGCCGTGCTCGTCGAAGCCGAGTACGCGCGGCGCGTGGGGATAGCCGATGTCCTCGAGATACAGCAGCAGGCCGTGCACCGCGGGCGTCCACGGCATGGCCGGCCGACGCACCGTGTCGCCGATCCGCTCGACGCGGCCGAACTCCCGGGCTGTCACCGGCTCCTGGTCTGTCACCGGCTCCTGGTCTGTCACCGGGCCAGCGTGGCGAGGGTCGCGTTGTGGCGCAACCGAATTCGGTCAGGCGGAGCCGGGACCGGAACCCGCGTCGCCCAGCGCCTCCACCGCTCGCACGGCCGCGACCGCGTCCACCGCCCCGATGGCCGAAACCGCCGAAACCGACGAGACCGACGCGATGGCCGGGCGGACGCGGCCGGCACTGGCGGCGAGGGCGTTGCGGGCGTGGGCGGCCGGAACGTCGGCGAGCAGCGCGACGAGGGCGGTCTTGACCTCCCCGTCCGCGGCGGCCAGCGCGGCGGCGCAGACCTCGGTCGGCTCGCCGGACGCCTCGGTCAGGATCGTCAGCAGCCTGCCCCGCAGTTTCGCGTTCCCGGCGGCCATCTCCACCATCAAGTTCGAGTACGTACGCCCGAGCAGCACCATCAGCGCGGTGGACAGGGCATTGAGGATCAGCTTCTGCGCCGTCCCCGCCTTCAGCCTGGTCGATCCGGCCACCGCCTCCGGGCCGGTGTCGGCGGCCAGGTGCACGTCGGCCCAGGGGGCGAGCTGCGCCTGCGGATTCGCGCTCACCAGCACCGTGAACGCACCGGCCGCACGCGCCGCCCTGAGCGCGCCGCCGACGTACGGGGTGCGCCCGCTCGCGGTCAGGCCGACCGCCAGATCCAACTTCGTCAGCTGCGACGCGTCCCGCACCCCCTCCTCCGGGTCGTCCTCCCGGCTCTCCACCGGCTGCTCCAGCGCCGCGTGCCCGCCGGCGTGGTGCGCGACCACGACACCGGGGTTCAGTCCGTAGGTGGGGATCAGTTCGGCGGCGTCCATCACGGCCAGCCGGCCGGAGGTGCCCGCGCCGAAGTAGTGCATCCGGCCGCCGGCGCCCAGCCGCGCGGCGGCCTCGTCCACCACCCGCGCGAGCTGTGGCAGCACCGCCGCGACGGCCTCGGGCACCGAGCGGTCCTCCGCGTTGAGCATCCGCAGCAGGTCGATGGTGGGCACCAGGTCGATCTCGGTCGTACGCGGATTGCGTTCCTCGGTGGGGGCCTGCACACGGGGGGCGTACTGAGTGCTCATCACGCAGTCCTTTCGGCCGCCGTCAGGGCCTGGCTGAACCGGGGACGGCGTTGCCAACGGCATGGGCAGGTTGTGTGGTGCTTTCCCACCGATCTCCGGCAAGCTCGCGGAGGCTTTCCCACGAGATTCGAGCTCAGCGAGGGTGCTGCCCAGTCAGCATGGCGTTAAGTTCCGTCGAGGTCAACTTTGTAAGTTAATTATTGACGAACGTTCAGGGCGCTCCTATCATCGGCTCACCGCACCACCGGAGTTTTCGCGGCACCACCACGGCAGCACCACCCACCCCCTCGGCCGAACGGAGATCCGACGATCATGACCCGGCTCCACCGACTTCGCGCCCCGCTCGCCCTGACGGCGTGCGCGGGGCTGCTCGCAGCCTGCTCGTCCGGCGGAAAGACCTCCTCCACCACGCTGGTCTACACGACCGTCTCCGCGACCAACCCCATCACGGCGGGCGCGCCGATGAACCCCTTCAACGCGTCCGGCAACTACTTCCCCGGCTTCGACACCATGCAACTGGGCTTCGACAAACAGAATCCGACGAATCCGGAGGACTTCTTCCCCGCAATCGCCGCCAGTTGGACGATCACCTCCTCCGGCATCACCGTGAGGCTGCAACCGGGCGCCAAGTGGTCCGACGGAACCCCCGTCACCCCGGCCGACGTGAAGCTCTCCATGGCCATCGCCCTCACCCAGGGCAGCGCCACCGTCGGCGCCGGCTTCCTGACCCAGGGCCTTGACATCGGCTCGGTGACCGAGGTGAACTCCTCGACCATCCAGATCGACCAGGCGGCCGGCGGCTCCAACCTGGACTTCGGCCGGCTCGTGCTCGGGCAGTACATCGTGCCGGCCGAGGTCTACGGCTCGCTGGTGCCCTCCACCGTCTGGGACACCATCACCGATCTGACCTCCACCGACGCGGCCACGGCCAACGCCGCGGTGACGAAGCTCAACGCCATCGGCAAGATCGTCTCCTCCTTCTCCCCGGCCAAGGACGTCTCGGCCGGCCCGTTCGTCGTCGCGCGGATCAACCCCGGCTCGGCCGAGCTGACCCGCAACCCCGACTTCTACGGCGTCGCCAAGATCGCGCCGTCCGAGGTGATCCTGCGCCACTACAGCGGGAACTCGGACATCTGGGGCTACATGAAGAGCGGCGAGCTGGACTCGGCGCCGTACACCTCGATGCCGACCAACATCCTCGACGCGGTCGAGGGCGCCGGATACAGCCGGATCGACACCGCGTCCTACGTGGACGCCGCGATCGCCTTCAACGAGAGCGACGCGCCGTACGACCAGACCACGGTGCGCCAGGCGCTGGCCTACGTGATCGACCGGCAGGCGGTGACGAAGGTCGGCGAACCGGTCGGCGGCACCGCGGCGGCCGACCTGACCGGCATGGTCGAGGCCGCGACGAAGCAGTGGCTCACGCCCGCGCAGGTCTCCTCGCTCAACCCGTACGCGCCGGACCAGAGCAAGGCCGCCTCGCTGCTGACCGCCGCGGGCTTCACCAAGTCCGGCTCGCAGTGGCTGCTGCCGGGCGGCACGCCGTGGAAGATCACGCTGCAGACCGTCAGCGGCTTCAGCGACTGGAACGCGGCGGCCACCGTCATCTCCTCGGAGCTCGACGCCTTCGGCATCCCCACCCAGGTGAAGCTGACCTCCGACTTCGCCACCTACAAGACCGACATGGCCGCGGGCAAGTACGCGGTCGGATTCTGGCTGATCGCGCTCGGCCCGTCCGCCTCCGCGGCCTACCAGCGGCTCTACGGCCAGGACGACGGCTACACCGCGAACGCCGACGGCACCGTGACGCACTCGGACGGCGGCGGCAACTGGCAGCACACCCCCACCGGCTACACCGTCGGCGGTGCCCCGATCGACCCGGGTCAGCTGACCGCGCAGCTGGCCACGCTCTCCTCCACCGCCGCGCGGCCCGTCGTGCAGCAGCTGGCCCTGGCCACGAACGCGCAGCTGCCGGTCATCCCGATCTGGGACTACACCGCGGTGGACTTCACCTACGACAAGCGCTTCACCGACTTCCCCGGCCCGAGCTCGCCCGACATCAATGGACTGATGTATGACGGCCCCGGCGTGTGGATGATGCAGGGCTACGTCAAGGCGAAGTGACCGCACCGTCGGCCGTCGGCCGACATCCGCTCCTTGTACCAGGGTTCTGATCCAATTCCGGCGGGTATGGAGACGGCCGTCCGTCCGCCTCCGTACCCGCCCGCACCCATCCCGAAGGAGGTGGACTCAGGTGCGAACCCTGACGCGGCTGCTGCCCAAGCTCGCCGTCGGACTCGTGATGATCTGGGCCGTGGCGACCTTCACCTTCTTCCTGGTGCACGCGCTGCCCGGCAGCCCCGGCGACGCGGCCTACGAGAACTACATCCTGTCCGGCATGTCACCGGAGCAGGCGCAGGCCAAGGTGTCCTCGATCTACGGCTTCACCTCGCACGACCCGCTGCTGGTGCAGTACCGCGGCTACCTCTGGCGGCTGCTGCACGGCGACCTGGGCCAGTCGATCTCCTACAGCGGCGTCCCGGTCACGCACGTACTGCGGGCCGCCGCGCCCTGGACCATCTTCCCCGCGCTGGCCGGGCTGGTCATCGCCTTCCTGGTCGGCACGAGCTTCGGCGCGGTGGCCGCGGTCAAGCGCTCCAGCCGCTGGGGCGGCCTGCTGTCGATGTCAGGCTCCTTTTTCGCCGGGATCCCGGTGTTCGTGCTGGCGCTGGTGCTGGCGTTCCTGTTCCACACCGAGTGGAACCTGCTCCCCTACGGCGACACCAGCGACGTCACGCTCACGCCCGGCTTCAACGGGCCCTACGTCGTCTCCGTCGTCCAGCACGCGATCCTGCCGGTGGCGACGTACGCGCTGCTCGGCTACGGCGCCTGGCTGCTGACTATGAAGTCGTCCGTCATCTCCGTGCTCGGCGACGACTTCATCCTGGCGGCGGAGCTGCGCGGCCTGCGACCGCGCACCCGGATGCGCTACGTCTCGCGCAACGCGATCCTGCCGATGTTCACCGTGTTCGCCCTGTCCATCGGCTACCTGCTGGGCGGCTCGGTGCTGGTGGAGAACGTGTTCGACTATCCGGGCCTGGGCAACGTGCTGTTCCAGGCGATCGGCGCGCGCGACTACCCGCTGATGTCCGGCGCCTTCCTGCTGATCACGGTCGCGATCGTGCTGGCGAACATCGTGGCCGACCTGCTCTACACCGTGATCGATCCGCGAGTGAGGCGTTGACGATGACGACGTGGCGGGTGCTCACCCGCAGGCCCGGCCGGGTGATCGGGCTGCTGATCCTGGCGCTGTTCGCGCTGATGGCCGTGTTCGGGCCGTACCTCTACGCGGGCCCGCTGGCCGTGGACCCGAACGCGATCTACTCCGCCCCCAGCGCGCAGCACTGGCTCGGCACCGACTTCGCCGGCTCCGACGTGCTGCAGGAGATCGTGATCGGCGCCCGCTACGTGCTGGAGACCGCCGCGCTCTCCGCACTGTTCGCGGCGGTGATCGGGACGCTGGTCGGCCTGGTCGCGGGCTACCACCGCGGCCCCACCGACTCGGTGCTGATGCGGCTGACCGACTTCGTGCTCACCATCCCCGGACTGCCGCTGCTGATCGTACTCTCCACCATCTGGAGCTTCGGCCAGCCCTACGAGATGGCCATCGCCCTCGGCGTGACCGGCTGGGGCGGCGTGGCCAGGGCCGTGCGTTCGCAGACGCTTTCGTTGCGCGAACGCGGCTTCCTGGAAGCCGCCCGCGGCCTCGGCCTGTCCTCGCGGCACGTGATCTTCCGGGAGCTGCTGCCGAACCTGGCCCCGTTCGTCGCGATGAACATGCTGCTGGCCGTGATCGCGTTCATCGGCGCGGAGGTGGCGCTGTTCTTCCTGGGCGTGGTGCCGTTCTCCAGCAGCAACTGGGGCGTGATGCTCAACCAGGCCGTGTTCTCCGGCGGCGCGATGGACAGCCCCGCCGCGCTGAGCTACCTGCTGGCCCCGCTGCTGTGCATCCTGCTGATCACCATCGGCATCGTGCTGTTCCTCGACGCCGTCGACGAACTGTTCAACCCGCGTTTGAGGGAGCGCTCGTGACCGACACCGCCCCGCAGGCCGCCGCGGCCGGAGCGTTCGCGGCGCCGCTCGCCTCCATCGCCTCGGCCGCCGGCTCGGCCGCCTCAGCTGCCTCAGCCGCCTCCGCCACGCCGGAGACCGAGGTGTTGGTGCGCGATCTGACCGTCTGCTTCCGCACCGACCGCGGCGAGGAGCTGCCCGCCGTCGCGCACGCCGACCTGACCCTCCAGGCGGGCCTGATCACCGGCCTGGTCGGCGAATCCGGCTCCGGCAAGTCCACCCTGGCCCTGACGCTGCTCGGCGCCGTCCCCTCGCCCGGCCGGATCACCTCGGGCTCGGTCCAGCTGACCGGGATCGGCGACGTCACCCGGCTCAAGGGCGCCGCGCTGCGCCAGGTGCGCGGCGGAAAGGTCGGCTACGTCTTCCAGGCCTCGCAGAACTCGTTGAACCCGCTCAAGACCGTGGGCAAGCAGCTGCTCGACCTCGGCCGCGCGCACGACGTTGAGTACCTGCCCGGCCTGGTGCGCCGGGCCCGCGAACTGTGCGAGCTGATGGGCATGGACGGCAAGCGTGTGCTCGACTCCTACCAGCACGAACTGTCCGGCGGCATGCGCCAGCGGGTCGGCATCGTGTTCGCGCTCGTCCTGAATGCCAGGGTTCTGGTTCTAGACGAGCCGACCACGGCCCTCGACATGCTCTCGCAGGCGGCGGTACTGAAGATCATCGGCCAGGTGCACAAGGAGATCGGCCTCACCACGCTCATCGTCACGCACGACATGGGCGTCGTCTCCGAACTCGCCGACCGCCTCGCGGTGATGTACGGCGGCCGCATCGTCGAGGACGGGCCGGCCGAACAGCTGCTCCGACGCCCGTCGCACCCGTATACCCGTGCCCTGATCAACGCCACCGCCCGTGTGACCGGCGACATCTCACGCGCCCGAGCACTCCCCGGCCGTCCCCCGGACCTCGCATCGATCCCGCGTCAGGGCTGCGTCTTCCGCCAGCGCTGCGCGTTCGTGATGGACCAGTGTGCAACCGAGGAGCCGCCCCTCGACGCCTGGGGCGGGGACATCGACAACGCTGGGGGCAGTGGACGCCGCCGAGCCTGCCACGCCACCCCCGAGGCGGTGATCGGCGCATGATCGAGGCGAGCGGCATAGTCCGGACGTTCCACGCCCACGGCGCCTTCACCGGCGCACGCACCGTGCAGGCGTTGCGCGGCATCGACTTCACCCTCCCCGACGGCGGAGCGGTGTCCTTCATCGGCGAATCCGGCTGCGGCAAGACCACACTCGGCCGGATCCTGGCCGGTCTCGAGACCTTCGACGCCGGTGAGCTGCGCGTGGACGGACAGAGTGTGTCAGGCCTCAGCCACAAGCGCCGCGCCGAACTCTTCCAGGCGATCCAGCTGATCCATCAGGACCCGTACTCCGTCCTCAACCCGACCCGCACCGTAGCCACAACCCTGCGCGACCCCCTGCGGATGACCGCCAAACGCGAGGGCGCCGCCCGCGACGGCGACACACTCGAGACCAGAGCCCGCGAACTGCTCGAACTCGTCGGCCTCGACCCCGACGCCGTCCTGCCCAAGTACCCGCACCAACTCTCCGGCGGCCAGCGCCAACGCGTCGTCATCGCCCGCGCGTTGACGGTGAACCCGAAGGTCCTCATCGCCGACGAGGCGGTGTCCATGATCGACGTGTCGATGCGTCTGGGCATCCTCAGCCTGCTCCGGGACCTGCGTACCCGCCTCGGCATCGGCCTCGTCTTCATCACCCACGACGTGGCCACCGCCCGATACCTCGGCGACGGGGGCGAACTGCACGTCATCTACCGCGGCGAAGTCGTCGAGCGCGGCCCGGTGGACACCGTCATCCAGTCCCCCACCCACCCGTACAC
>NZ_JAGSOG010000790.1 GCF_018139695.1 Actinospica durhamensis
CACCTCGGCGAGGTCGGCGTCGGAGCGCCAGTTGCGGGCGTCGATCAGCGGCAGCAGACCGGCGCCGTACGCGCCCGGCTTGGAGCCGAAGACGCGGGCCGTGGCCCGGCGCCGGTCTCCGTGCTCGGCGGTGTCCTCGTCGGCGTGCGCCTTCACGAAGTTCCGGTCGGCCGGCTCGTCCCGCTCGGCCACCGCCCGTACCGCGTCGTCGATCAGCCCCACCACGTGCGGGAACGCGTCCCGGAAGAACCCGGAGATGCGGACCGTGACGTCGATGCGCGGCCGGCCCAGCTCCTCCAGGGGAACCACCTCGAAGCCGGTCACCCGGCGCGAGGCGTCGTCCCACACCGGCCGGCACCCGAGCAGCGCCAGGATCTCGGCGATGTCCTCGCCCTGGGTGCGCATCGCGGACGTCCCCCACAC
>NZ_JAGSOG010000791.1 GCF_018139695.1 Actinospica durhamensis
CCCCACCGCCAGGAGGCTCACCCCCCAGCAGCACCCACACCAGCGCAGTCAGCCACACCGCACTCTCAGGCTCCAGGTCGAAACGCACCCAGCCGCTACCGTCCTGCCAACACGCGGGAGACACCTCCACCGCGCCGCCCGGCAACAACCGGGCGAAAACCTCTTCCAGCTCCACCGTCATCACGTCGGCATCATGAGGCCCGTCGATGTAATCCGTACCCGGGACCGCCGCGAACCAGCCAGGATGCACACGCGCGGGATCATCCATCACCTCACCGCGCACCCGCCGCACCCCCGGCGGAGACGGCACCAGCCCAGCCCCGAGATCAGGGGACTTACACAGCAGGTCAGCCAACGCCGCGCCGCCCGAGACGCAGCACTCGGCCCGCACCATCGGCACATCCCCGCCCACCACCCGCACCG
>NZ_JAGSOG010000792.1 GCF_018139695.1 Actinospica durhamensis
GTACAGCGCCAGGTCCCCGAGGAACGCCGCCAGCGACGCGGTGACGAACACCAGCGCCAGCGAGAACGGCGCCGCCCGGTGGACGGCCACCACGGCCGCCGAACTGACCAGCGCCCCCGTCGGCACCACCGGCACCAGCGCCCCGATCAGCACCAGCAGGAACAGCGACGGGTACCCGACCGCCTGCTGGGTGGACTCCGGCACCACGGTCACCGGGGCGGCCGCCAGCGCGGCCATCGCGGACAGGGGCGCGCCGACCGTCTGGACCAGGACGGCGGACGGGATCACCACGCGGCCTCCGGGCGCACGCTCTCGCCGTGCCCGAGCCGGTGCACCGCCGCCCCGGGCGCCCGCACGGCGGCCAGCCGCACGAACTCGTCGCCCGGCGCGTGGAACTCGTGCGGGCGCACGGCGTCCATCC
>NZ_JAGSOG010000793.1 GCF_018139695.1 Actinospica durhamensis
GCAGCAGCACGATGCCGGAGACGGTGGCGGCGGTGGCCAGCACGGCACGCCGGACGGGGTGGCTCTTCCTCATCGCTTCTCAAGCTCCTGGTGGGTGTGGACGGCCCGTCGCTCACATCTCGAACGACTCGTGATGGATACGGCGAGCGGGGACTCCCGCGCCGCGCAGCGCCTCGTAGACCGACTGCGCGAAGCCGGGCGGCCCGCACATGAAGACGTCGTGGCGATCGATGTCCGGGATCTTGCGCCGCAGGCTCTCCGCCGAGATGTCGGGGCGCTCCCCGTCGGGGCTGTTCACCGCGTACATCAGCCGGGCGCCGCGCTCGTCCGCGATCTTGGCCAGCTCGCCCCACAGCGCCAGGTCCTGCGTGCTGTTGGCCCGGTAGAGCAGGGTGATGTCACCGGAGGCGCCGGGCAGCGT
>NZ_JAGSOG010000794.1 GCF_018139695.1 Actinospica durhamensis
GGACGTCCAGTACGTCCTGCTCGATCTCCTCCACCTGCGGGCAGTGGGAGGCGTACTCCACGGGCAGCCGGCGAGCCTGGACATCCAGCTCCTCGGCACGTGCCTCCAGCTCCGCCAGTGCCTCCGGGGCGCCGGCGACGACGACCGACGAGGGACCGTTGACCGTGGCGATCGAGAACTCGGGCCCGATGAACCGGCGGGCCTCCCTGACCGGCAGCGCCAACGATGTCATACCGCCGCGTCCGGCCAGGGCGCGCAGCGTCCTGGCGCGCAGGGCCACCACGCGCGCGCCGTCCTCCAGGGACAGGGCGCCCGCCACCACGGCGGCCGCGACCTCGCCCTGGGAGTGGCCGAGCACCGCGTCGGGGACGACGCCCAGCGACTGCCACGTCGCGGCGAGCGACACCATCACCGCCCACAG
>NZ_JAGSOG010000795.1 GCF_018139695.1 Actinospica durhamensis
TGTCGGAAGACGGGTGGGCCAGGAAACGGAAACAAAAGGGAGGCCGGTGATTCCGGCCGTCAACCCGCGGCGAGCGGCCCCAGCACGGCCCACAGCGCCGCCAGCACCAGGGCGGCCGCGGCCAGGCGCGGCAGCCGGCCCGGCCACCAGGTCGCGGCCGCGGTGGTGGCGAGTGCGGATACGGAGAGCGCGATCGCCCACCATGTGACCGAGAGCGGCACGCTGGCCGCCGTGCGCGGCCACCCGACCGCGAGGGCGAGCGACAGGGCGAGCACGGCCCAGCCCGCACGGCGCAGGGCACGCAGGCGTGCGGCGTCACCCTCGCGGCCCCAGGCGTCCTCGTGGTGGCGGTCCATCCCCAGCGCGATGCCGGACCAGCCGGCGAAGCACAGCAGCAGTTCCAGCATGGTTCAGGCTCCCC
>NZ_JAGSOG010000796.1 GCF_018139695.1 Actinospica durhamensis
GTCATGCCACGGACTCCGGGTCCTGTCGGAAGAGGGCGGCTTCGGGTCGTGCGGGTCGTGCGGGGGGCGTACATGAGAGGGGACGGCGGAGCGCGCGTGCGTACCCGCGCACCGCCCGACGCCCAGTATGACGGCGAGGGGCGGTGCGAGTCAGCGGCCGGCCGGGATCCGGGTGCCGACCGGGGCCGGGGTACCGGCCGGGCCGTGGCCCCCGCGGGGGTCGGTCAGGCCGTGGGGACCACCCGTCCCGTGACCTCGCCGAGGCCCACACGGGCGCCGTCCGGGCCCGGTGCCCAGGCCGACAGGGTCACGGTGTCGCCGTCCTCCAGGAACGTCCGCTTGCCGTCGGGGAGTTCGAGGGGGTCGCGGCCGTTCCAGGTCAGTTCGAGGAGCGAGCCGCGCTCCCGTTCGGTGGGACCG
>NZ_JAGSOG010000797.1 GCF_018139695.1 Actinospica durhamensis
GCCCCGGCTGCGGGGTGGTGGGGTGGGCTGGTGTGTCAGTGTTCGGCGTTCGGTGATTGACGGTAGGTCACGGATTCGTAACGGCGAGCAAGGGCTGTGGCACGTGCGGATGCATGGTGCAATTCGAGGCCTCTGACTACTGTTAGCGATCATGCAGTGGCGCTAGACTGAGATCTTCCCTGGTGGCTGGTGCTGAGGAGCTGTCAGTCCACTGATATTCCGGAGGGGAGGCGGTAGCGTCGTGGATGGTGCCGGGTCTGGTGGTCCGGAGGGCGAGGATACGAGCGAAGAGCGGTACCGGATGGTCTCGGGTCCGCTGGGATCGGCAGAGTGTAAACGGGTGACCTCGATTGCCGATCGGTGGCGGCTGGCGTTGGAGGCGGTTGCGCCGGGGGCGCGGCTGTCGGTGCGGGTGGTGGG
>NZ_JAGSOG010000798.1 GCF_018139695.1 Actinospica durhamensis
GTACAGGTTGGAGAAGGCCATCGGGAATTCCATCATCCGCGCCTTTCCGGCCGTCAGCGTGGCCGGTCCTTCGAGTATAGGACGCGAGGCCAATCCGGCAAGCGGCGGCGGCGCGTACATCAGCGCCACCGGCAATTTTTTGCGCACTGCAAAAATTCATGCTATAGTCCGCAACTTGGCTGCTTACTGCCGTATTTTTCGGTCCGCGATTGGCCGATGTGCTGGTTCCAAACCGGCGTGCATCGTCCGAACCACCGCCCGTTGCAAGCATGCGCAGCCGATTGCCATTGTGCTTGGCATCGTCTCCGATCTCCCGCGTGGATTCACATCACGCCGAAGGGACCGCCGCCCCACCTCGCTGACCTGTTCAGCTTGAGGCCGGCCCACTCCCCCGCCTTGTCCGTTCTGCAGCCCGTCTG
>NZ_JAGSOG010000799.1 GCF_018139695.1 Actinospica durhamensis
GCAGCAGGCTGTGCTGGAGCACGGCCAGCGCCTCGTGCAGCCGCTCGCGTTCGGCCTCGGCCTGCCGGCGCGCCTCGTCGGCCGCGCGACGGGCGCGCAGCAGTTCCTCCTCGTAGGCGCGCCGGTCGGTGGCGTCGAAGACGGTGGTCCTGATCAGCAGGGGTTCGCCGCCGTCGGTCCTCTTGACGGTCGAGGTGACCAGCACCGGCAGCCGGGAGCCCGTCGCGGTCCTCATCTCCAGGGCGATGCCGCCGAGGTGCCCCTGCATGCGCAGCAGCGGGGCGAAGTGGGTCTCGTGGTAGAGCTTGCCGCCGACGGTGAGCAGGTCGCCGAAGCGCATCCGGCCCACGACCTGGTCGCGGGAGAGGCCCAGCCAGCCCAGCAGCGTCGCGTTGATCTTGGCGATGGTGCCGTCCATC
>NZ_JAGSOG010000079.1 GCF_018139695.1 Actinospica durhamensis
GCCGGTGGGGCAGGAGGTAGCGCTGCACCGTGTATGGTCACGGGCGGCGGGCAGGGCAGCGGGTTCTCCGGCGCCACGGTCGGTACCGGTGGCGTCGGGGGCAGCTACTTCGCTCTCTGTGCCGCCACTGCCATCGGTGCCGGCGGCGGCGGCGCGGGCGGGTACTTCGCCGGCGGCGGTGGCGGCAGCGGCTCCGTCAACGGCACAGGCATCCTCGGGACCGGGGCGGCGGCGGAGGCAGCAGTTTCGCCACCGCGACGGGCACCGCCACGAGCTACGCGCTCTCGACGATCGGGACGGCGAACAACAACGGCCAGGTGACCATCTCCTCCACGCTCCCGCCCACCAACACCAGCGTGACCTCGGCCCCGAACCCCTCGAGCTTCGGCCAGCCCGTGACGCTGACCGCGACCGTGACCGGGATGAACAACCCGACCGGCACCGTCTCCTTCACGAGCGGCAGCACGACCCTGTGCGGCAACGCGGCGCTCAACGGCAGCGGCGTGGCGATCTGCACCAACAGCGTGCTGCCGGTCGGCAGCTACACCGTGACTGCGGCTTACAGCGGCGATGCGAGCGACGCCGAGAGCCAAGGCAGCACGCAGCAGACGGTGACCACCTCCACCACCTCCCTCACCGCGGCCCCCGCCACCGGCAGCCTCATCCGCGTCGGCGTCGGCGGCGTGCAGGTCACCGGCCTGTCCGCCACGCTGACCAACAAGACCATCGGAGCCCCGATCTCCGGGCAGACGGTCGTCTTCACCGGCCGAGCCGGCAACCTGCCCCTGTGCAGTGCTGTCACGCACGCCAACGGCATCGCCAGTTGCACCGCGACGTTCAACAAGGGCTACGCCGGCAACATCGTGGCCGTCGACAACCTCGTCATCTTCGGCTACACCGCCACCTACACCCCGATCCCCGGCTACACCGGTTCCACTGCCAACGCCCGCGTCACTCTCGGCACGGTCTGACCAAGCACGACCGCAGCGCAAGGCGGGGCGGGCACGACGGCATCCGTCGCGTCCGCCCCGCCGCCGCTGCGAGGAGAAGCGGAATCAGCCGGAGAGCGATATGTCGTCGATGTAGCCGCGGTAGGTGCCACTGCCGTTCGGTTCGTCGTAGCCGAGGTCGATGCGTTCAAGGGTCTTGCCCGCGGCCACGGCGCCGATATCAGAGGTGACGTAGTTCCACTGATTGAGGGTCAGATGCCCGCACTGATGGGCGGGATGGAGTTGGTTGCCGTTCTGGTCCTTCGCGCCGAGATTGCGTAGGGCGGTCCCGTCGCTGAAGACCATGTCGAGTGCGACGCACGTGCTGTTCGCGCTCTGGGGATAGATCCAGTACGAGAGTGTGGTGTTGGCGTCGATGCTCGGTGGATGGGCCGAGGTGTCGAACAGTTTCATGTAGGCGTAGTCCGCCGCGGCTCCGGCGGCGTCCCCGGAGTACATCAGTGCCGTGCTGCCGGTGTGTGCGTTCTCCTGTCGCATGCTGGCTTCGGGGCCGGTCAGGCCGTAGCCGGGATAAGGGTTGACGTTGCTGATCCCGCCGCTCTGTCCGCCGCTGCTGTCGACTGAGTCGGCCCAGTCCGGGTAGCGCTGGCCGGTCTCGAAGCCGGTGCCGGTGAACGGGGTCTGTTCGCTGGCGCGCAGCGGGGCGGTGGCCAGCGCGATCTGGTGGTCGGCCGCGCCGTAGTACATGTACCACTGGCCGTTGATCAAGGAGATCGAGTTCATGAACACGGTGTTCGCCGTCGTGCCGGACAGCTCGTACGGCTCCGCTGGGCTCAGCGCCGCTTCGGTCAGCTGGCTGATCTGTTGGGAGGGGTTGCTGGCGGAGAACTCGACCTCGCTGATGCCGTAGTACCAACGGCCGTGAGCCATCAGCGTGCCGGCCACGAACATCAGGATATTGTTGTTGGTCGGGCCGCCCTGCACCGTCTGGTAGTCGGTGACGGTGACGCAGATCTCCCAGGGGTTGTAGTCGCTGGGGAAGTTCATATTGAACGCGGTGTTGTTCGTCCAGTGCAGCATGTCGGTGGAATAGGCGATGAATCGGCCCTTGGCCGGGTCGCTGTCGCCGTAGTACATGACGTACCGCTGGCCGTACTGGGTGTTCATCAGGACCGGGGTGTCGTTGCCGTCCGTGACCACTGCCGGGTCGTAGTTGGTGTTCACGATCGGCACGGCCGTGGTCCAGTGCACCAGGTCCGTGGAGGTGGTCTCCATGATGGTCTGGGGCGGGCTGTTGGACCAGTCATAGCCTTCGACGAAGGCATAGTAGGTGCCGTTGAGCTGGTAGAGCCTCGGGTCGTACACGCCGCCGGACTCGTAGGGGTCCACGTTGTTCGGGATCACGGGATTGGACGCACTGCGGGTGAAGTGGATCCCGTCGGTGCTGGTCGCCAGCCCGACCTGGACCGGCTCGCCGCCGCCGTCCGCCCGGTAGAGCATGTCGTACTGGCCGTTGCGGTAGATCACGCCCGGGTTGTCCACGTCCGAGGAGTCCCAGCCGCTGGACGAGGGGCTGAGCACCGGTGCGGGGTTGGCCGCCGGCTGCCGGGTGAACGGGCCGATGGCCCAGTCCGGCAGGTTGGCCGCGGTGTAGTCCGAGGCCTGCGCGGTGGCGATGGGCAGGGCGAAGAGCGCTCCTGCGATCAAGACGATCAGCCCGAGTATCCGGGCCGGCCTTCCGCGGGGGGAGATCAGGGTTCTTGCTCGTGTGGGTCTCACGGGATCCTCCTCGATCCGCCATGAGTGGAATGAGCATATGACAGCGTTGTCATAGTCATCGAGAGAATTCCACCGCGCTGGCGGCCTGTCAAGGCAAACAACCGATCTTTCCCCGTGGCAAGTATCCTGATGAAAATAGCTTACGGACTCTAACAGTGGTTTTACGTACTGCGGGCTTAGGATTCCGGGAATTCATCCTAGGGCTGGCATCGGCGGAGCCAGCACCACCCAGCCACGCGGAGCCCGTACCACCCAGCCACGCCGGACGGACCCGATGCGGCATCATGGACGATATGGACACACCAGCGAGCGAGTTTGTCCACGTACTCGCCTACGACGCCGACGCCGGACACCCCACGCCCCTCGAGGCGCTCCAGGCTTGACTGCGCGAACGGGGCATCGACGCGGAGTTCTTCGACGCCGACGACATCCTCGTTATTGCCCCCTGCGGGCGCGACGCCGACGGCAACTGGGACCGCAGGGTCATCGTGCGGGTCCGTGCCGCGGCACTACACCGCCTCGGCTGCCGACCGTAGGTGACCCCCGCTGCCTCACCTGCTCGGGACGGCCAGGAGCACGGCGAATTGTTCGGCTTCGTCGGTCCACCAGTTCCGTACGTCGAGTCCGCAGTCTGAGAGTTCGGCGGTGAGACCGTCGCGTCGGAACTTGCAGGAGATCTCGGTGCGCATCAGCTCGTCGGCCGCGAAGTCGACGGACAGGTCGAGCGCCCGGACCTTGACGGTTTGGGCGTACCGGGAACGAAGATGCATCTCCATGCGCTCTTCCTCCTCGTTCCACAGTGCGACGTGGGCAAAGGAGTCGGGGTCGAAGTCTGCGCCGAGTTCGCGGTTGATGACGTGGAGTACGTTCTTGTTGAACTCCGCGGTCACGCCCTGGCTGTCGTCGTAGGCGCGGACGAGCACGTCGCGATCCTTGACCAGGTCCGCTCCGAGCAGGAACGCGTCGGCCGGGCCGAGGTCGGCGCGCAGCATGTCGTAGAACTCCCGCCGCTCGGTCGGGTCCAGATTGCCGATCGTGCTGCCGAGGAAGGTGATCAGGCGCGGGCTCGGGGCGTCGTGCGGCACGGTGAGATCGGCTTCGAAGTCGGCGACGGTCGCGGCCACGGTCAGCGCCGGGTAGTCGCGGATGAGGGCGGCGCCTGCCTGTTCCAGAGCACTGGGGCTGACGTCGAGCGGGGCGTAGCACCGGAGGGTGCCGCGAGCGGTGAGCGCGTCGAGCAGCAGCCTGGTTTTGCGGGAGGAGCCGGAGCCGGGTTCGAAGACGGTGGCGGCACCGGTGGCTCCGGCGATCTCCGGGGCGATGCGGGCGAGGATGCGCTCTTCGACGCGAGTGGGGTAGTACTCGGCGAGCTCGGTGATCTGCTCGAAGAGGTCGCTGCCGCGCGCGTCGTAGAACCATTTGGGCGGCAGGATCTTGGGCGTGGCGGACAGGCCGGCCACGACGTCGCGGCGCAGCGAGTCGGTGAGGTAGTCGGCGGGGAGCCTCTGGTCGAGGGTGAATCGGGGGGCGGGCGTAGCGGTGGACGGGTCGGCGGACGCAGCGGCGGACCGGCTGCGGGCCGGGGCCGCGGTGGTGTGGCGCGTGGCAGCCTGTATCAGGCCACTGACGGCATCTGCCGGGGGCGGGAGGGGAACGACGCGGGTGCCGGCGCGGGTCGCGAGCAGCAGCGAGTTCTCGGGGACCTCCTGCCATGGGCCCATCGCGCGGGTGTCAGAGTTTTCGTCCGGCTCGGAGGCGACGAGCACCCGGCCGGGCGCGTTCCGGTACCAGAGCGTGTCCCCGAACCGGGTGGCGACGATGCTCTGGCCGTCGGTCAGCAGCAGGTTGATACGCGCGTCTGGGCGGACGGCCGCGACCTGGCCGACCAGCGCGGCCGCGGCGGTGTCCGCGGGCTCACCTTGCTGCAGTCGGCTTGCCAGCATGGCCCACAGCAGCGCGGAATCAGAGCGGGCTTCGAGGGACAGCAGCGCGGCGGGGTCGAGCGGCGCGGCTGCGACGGTCCCGGCTTCGGACTCCGCGGCCGCTGCGAGCGCGGCCGGCAGACCGGTCCAGTCGGGGATCGCGCCGTTGTGGCCGAAGAGCCATCGCCCCGAGCGGAACGGCGCGGCAGCGGACTCGTCCGGGGTGGTTCCGTCCGTCGCCGAGCGGACCGCGGCGAGGATGGCGTCGCTGCGCAGCGCGCCGGCGAGCTCGGGAAGGTTGGGGTCGGCCCAGATCGGCACGGCTCGCCGGTAGCGGGCGGGCCGGCGCGGGGATCCGTCCCCGACTTCCGCGCGGTCGGAGAACCAGCCGAGGCCGAAGCCGTCCGCGTTCACCGTGCCGTAGCGCTGCTGCCGCGGCGCCCACGCCTGCTGGTAGAGGCCGTGCGGGGGATCGAGAACCACCTCGGCCAGTGACACGGTGGGACCGAGGTAGGCGAGCTGACGGCACATCAGTGGACCTCCCCGGGACGCGGGCCGCGTGCGGTGCGGAAGCCGGCGAAGATCTGACGCCGGATCGGGTAGTCCCAGTTGCGGAAGGTGTCCCGGCAGGCGACCTCGGCGACGCTGAAGGCACCGCCGCGCAGCACCTTGTAGTCCCCGCCGAAGAAGACCTCTGAGTACTCCTTGTAGGGGAACGCGGCGAAGCCCGGGTAGGGCGCGAAGTCGCTAGCGGTCCACTCCCACACGTCGCCGATGAGCTGACGCACCCCGTAGGGCGAGGCGCCGTCGGGATAGGCGCCGGCCGGCGCGGGCTGGAGGTGGCGCTGCCCGAGGTTGGCCAGCAGCGGCGTCGGATCCTGGTCGCCCCAGGGGTAACGCCGCGAGCGCCCGGTGGCCGGGTCGTGGCGCGCGGCCTTCTCCCATTCCGCCTCTGTCGGCAGGCGCCGGCCGGCCCAGCGCGCGTACGCGTCGGCCTCGTACCAGCACACGTGCAGCACCGGCTCGTCCGGCGGCACCGGCTCGAGGACGCCGAAGCGCCGGCGCAGCCAACCTCCGTCGACGGCCTCCGGGTCCTCGGCGTGCTGCCAGAACAGCGGCGCGTGCAGGTCCGCCTCGACGCGGTGTGCCCAGCCGGCCGGGCTCCACCATCGCGGGTCCTGATAGCCCCCGTCCGCCATGAAGGCCTGGAACGCGCGGTTGCTGACGGGCACGGTGTCCAGCCAGAAACCGGGGACCTCCACCCGGTGGGCGGGACGTTCGTTGTCGAGCGCCCAGGGCTCGTCGTCGGTGCCCATGGTGAACGGGCCGCCCGGGATCCAGGCTTCCGACGGCAGGTCCGCCGCGTCCACGGGGCCCGGATCCGGCCGAGAGGCGTGCAGGACGGCCGGGCCTCGGCGGAGTTCATGGGTGATGAGCATCGTCTCGTCGTGCTGCTGCTCGTGCTGCGCGATCATGCCGAACACGAAACCGTTGGCCAGCAACGGGTCCTGGTCGGGGCCGAGCGGGGCCGTCCGCAACACGTCGAGGGCGTGTTCGCGCACCGCGGCGACGTACCGCCGGGCCTGCGCCGGCGCCAGCAGCGGCAGCGCCGGGCGTTCGGCCCGCGGGTGCTCGAACGCGTCGTAGAGCGGGTCGAGGTCCGGGCGCAGCGCGGCCTGGCCGCCGGCGGCGCGCACCAGCCAGATCTCCTCCTGGTTGCCGATGTGGGCGAGGTCCCAGGCCAGGGGCGACATCAGCGGCGAGTGCTGCGCGGCGAGTTCCGCCGCGTCGAGGCAGTCGGTCAGCGCGAGCGTGCGCCGCCGGGCGTGTTCGAGGGCTGCGAGCGCGGCCGCACGCAGCGCCTGCTCGGTTCGCGGCGGCGCGGTCGCGGTCGCGGGGGTCGGTGCCGGCGTCGTCGTCGGCGTGGCCGGTATCCGGGTGCTGGGGTTCGCGTCGCTCGGACGGGTCGGCACGGCCATCAGTATGTTCCTTCCGGGTGCACGGGCAGGAGCGCGGCGGGGTGGTCCAGCAGCTCGTCCGCGGGACAACGGCCGCGCGCGGGGTAGCGTGCGGCGAAGGCCGCGACCTGCTCGCGCAGCTGCGCGGGCACTCCGGCGCGGGCGAGGGCCGGTATCGCGGCCTCGAAGCAGGCCATTGCGGCCCGGGCGAGTTCGGGTACTGACATGCCCAGCCGTGCCGCCCGCGCCCACACGGCCCGCGGCGGGAACGGCGAGGACGCGGTGCACAGCGGCTCCGTCGCGCACCACGCGGCCCACGCGGCCTCGGGGTCGTCGAGCAGCACCGCGGCGAGCAGCGTCGGGACGAGCCAGCCGTCGCCGGGCTGGGCGTCGATCATGCGCAGCTCCAGCCAGCCGCGGGGGCGCACCGGAGGGAAGAGCGTGGTGAGGTGGTAGTCGAGGTCGTCCAGGGTGGCCGGGCGCTCGGCGATGCCGCCGTCCAGCCACGAGGCGAGGGTGAGCCCGGGCGGCGCGGTCCAGTCCCCGGAGGGCGTGCGCCGCAGGCACAGCAGCCCGGCGTCCAGGGCGAAGCCGGCCCACGCGTCGCGCGGGTCGGCATGCGCGGGCAGATCCTGCGGGGGACTGGTGCGCCCGGGATCAAGGTTCTTCCATGCGGCCTGCCGGGTCGAGCGCCAGCCGGTCGGCTTGCCGTGCCACAGCGGGGAATTGGCGAAGGCCGCGACCAGCACCGGGCCGAGCCGGTGGGCCAGCTGCCAGCGGGCCCGGTAGCCGTCGAGGCCGCCGCCTTCGGTGCCGGCGTCCAGGTTGACCTGGATCGCGGTGGTGGCGCGCATCATCATCCGGCCCCACGGGCCGATCCGGTCGAAGTACCTTTCCATGGCCGCGTAGCGCGGCTGGACCAGTACCCGCTGCGGATCGCGGAACGGGTCGAGTCCGTAGCCGGACAGCTCCAGACCCTGGGCCCGCAGCGCCCGGCCGACCAGCGCGAGGTCTTCGGCGGCGGTGGTGACGCAGGCGAGCAGTCGCGGTGCGGGCGAGGTACTCAGTTCCAGTTGCCCGCCGGGTTCACGGGTGAGCCGGGTGCCGCTGGGAAGGCGGCCGTCGGCCGCCGGGAGCGAGGCGAGCGCCTCGTCGAGTCGCTCAGGAGAAACGAGGCGGTGGGGTTGTGCGCGGTCGAGGACGAGCCATTCGAGCTCGACGCCGGTGCTCCCGGGCGGACCGGTTTTGAAGCACACGCCGCGGATGTAGTCCGTGGCGGCTTCAGCCGAGAGCCGTTCGTCGACCTTGGTCCAGAGCTGACGCTCCATGCTGGTCTCCTGTCGTCTCCTGCGCAGGCTTGGCCGCCGCCCGATTGCGCGTTGTGCTGCGCCGAGCGGGCCGGATCGGGCGGCCGGTGCGGACGAGGCGGCGCGCGGTAGGGCGTGTCGCCTCTGTATCGACCGTGGCCGCCGAAGCCCTCGTTCCCGTTCGCCATGTCGGCCTCCTCGAGAGCGACGTGCGACAACGCCGGAAGCCCGTCCACCACGCGTCGGCGCCGGTGGGGAGCCCCTCGTGCTACGTTCCGGCCGGCTGCCGCTTCTCCGCGGTGATCTTGTCGTGCACGGCCTTGAGTGCGGAAACGTAGATCTCGGAGAACGTCGGGAAAGGCTGGATGGTGTCGCGCAGCACGTCCAGCGGAATCCGGGCGCGGATGGCCAGCGTCGCCTGCTGGAGCCATTCGCCCGCCTCGGGGCCGAGCGCGTAGGCGCCGGTGAGCACGCGGCCGTCGCTGAGCAGCGTGAGGAACCCGTTGGAGTCGGCGTAGCCGCGGGTGTAGGTGGCGGTCTTGGCCACCTCGGACAGCGGCACGGTCGCACTGAACAGCGCATCGTGCGCGCCGACCGACGCCGCCTGCGGATCGGTGTACACGACGCCCGGCACTGCCCGGTAGTCCACCTCACGGGGTGTGCCGAGGATGTTGTCCGCGACGACCTCGCCCTGGTACTTGCCGACATGGGTCAGCATCCAATGGCCGGTCGCGTCGCCCACGACCCAGATGTTGTCCGCGGCACGCAGGTTCCGGTCGACCGGAATGCCGTGCTCGTCCGCGCTCACCCCGACCGTCTCCAGGCCGATGTCGTGCACGCGGGGGCGCCGCCCGGTGGCGACGAGCAGCTTGTCGCCGCGCAGTTCCCGCCCGTCGTCGAGGCTCAGGACGTAGTCAGGGTCATCGAAGCGGACACCCGTCGCCGCCGGGCCGAGCACCAGCTCGATCCCGTCGCGGCGCAGGCACTCGCCGAGCGCCTCGCCCAGGGGCGCGGGCTGGTGCGGCAGGACATGCCGGTCCCGTGCGGTCAGCACCACTTCGCCGCCCAGCCGCCGTACCGCCTGGGCCATCTCCACCCCGACCGGCCCGGCACCGAACACGACCAGCCGCCGTGGGACGGCCTTCATACCGGTCACCTCGCGACTGGTCCACACCCCCGGCAGGTCCCGCAGCCCGGGGACAGGCGGGATGAACTGCGACGCACCGGTGGCGACGACGACGTGCTCGGCCCGGTAGCGGACCCCGGCCACCTCCACGCACCCCGGCCCGGCGAGCCGCCCGGCGCCGCGCAGCAGATCGATCCCCTGCTCGGCCAGCCAGCGCTCCTGCCCCGCGTCCGAATAGTCGGACACCATGAAGTCCCGCCACGCCAGAGCCTGTTTGACGTCGACCTTCGCGGTCGCGGCCGCCTGCTGCGCGCCCTGGACCGCCTCGCCCGGACGCAGCAGCGTCTTCGACGGGATACAGGCCCAGTAGGAGCACTCGCCGCCGACCAGCTCCGGTTCCACGAGCGCAACCCGCAGGCCGCCCTGCGCCAGGGCACCGGCGCAGTGTTCTCCGGGTGAGCCACCGCCCATGACGATGACATCGTAGGTGCCGTTCACCGTTCGCCTCCGTCCTCGCCCTAGGTCGGCTGCACGCTCCCGGCCTGGTCGCCGAGCACACCGACCGCTCTCGCGCGCTCCCACGCTCGAACCGCATACGCGTCCAGCCTGGTACACACGACCGCGGCCCGCATCCGGAGGGGGGCTCGACCAGCGTCGCCGGCGATCGGCCTCGCGGAGCGCGGTCGGGACCGCGGCGATCAGGCCGAATCGCCGGTGCGCGAACTGGGCGGCCAGTGAGCGGGCGTCCAGTCTCCACTTGGATCGGTGGTCTGCCCGACTTCGATCAGATGGCCGTCAGGATCACGGATGTAGCAGCGGATCTCGTACTGGTGCTGCTTCGGCGGTGTCAGGAACTCGGCACCCCGGGCGCTCCACTCCGCGTACACGGCATGGATGTCCCTGACCCTGATATTGACGAAACTGCTGACCCGGTTGGGATCGCGCGGGCTCTCCAGGGTGACCGACGGCTTGTCGTCGGTCGGACCGCCGCCGACGTTGATGATGATCCAGCTGTTGGCCAATGCGACATAGGTCAGCCCGCCGGGGCCGGAGTAGGCCAGCCGGCCGCCGAGTACTTCCGTGTAGAAGCGCCGAGAGCGCTCGACATCGTCCGAGACGATGAAGTGGGCGAGCACGATTCCCTCCGGCGGCGACGGGAGTTCGGCCATCAGGTACCTCCACGTGTTGGTCTCATGCTCGGTCTACGGCCAGGCCCGCAGGAGGCGTTGCCGTGATCGGGTTTCGGCATCGGTGGAAGCGTGCCCCTCGCGGCCGCTGGTGATTCATGGCTTCACCCTCGTGGCATAGCGCGGGCCGCCGCCTTCAATGGCACCGCGCGTCTGCGGCGGATGCCTGCGAAGTCGCGGGCGTGGTCGCGGCGTTCTCGTCGAGGGAAACCGCGATCCATCGTCCAGGTGAGGGTGCCGCCCCGTCATTGGAAAACTCTCCACCATTGCGTCCCTGCACAGAGCGTTGTAACTTTCTTCAATGAGGGGAGAAGATTCCAATGACCAAGGCGCCGGCGGCGATGCACACCGCTGAACCTGCTGAACCCGCTGAACCCGTTGCCCCGAAGGCCTGGCACAGCATCCACAAGACTCTGGCCGATCCGCTGCGGATCAAGCTGCTGGAGGCTTTGTGGGAGGAGCCCAGATCCGCACGTGAGTTGGCCGACCGCCTCGGCATGCCGGCCGATCGCCTGTACTACCACCTCGGCCAACTCGAGCGGGCCGGCCTGATCCGGGTCGGCGAGTATCGGCCGCGGGGGCGCGGGAAGGTCGAGCGCGTCTACACCGCGGTCGAGGTGGAGCCGCCCGGGGACGCGGGTCCTGAGGAGACGGCTGCGTTCCTCGGCGCCGTACTGGAGGCAACCACCGTCGAGCTCAGCACCGCGTATCAGGCCAAGGCGGCAGGACGCCGACGGGAGGTCACCGTGCACCGCAGCGCGTTGCGGCTGACCGAGCCTGCGCTGGCCGAGTTGCGCGGCCATATCGAGCGGCTCGGCACGCAGTGCGCGCAAGACGAGGCCGAAGGGACGTGGGCGCGGTTCGTGGTCGCGCTGGTCGATCTCGAGGATCGGCCTCAGTAAAGGAGCGCGTGCCTAATAAGGCGGATGAGTAACCGAGGAGTCGGACGTGACGGATGTACAAGCGCGAGGAGACGACCCGGAAATCCGAACCTCTGATGCCGAACGCGACCAGACTCTGGCATTGCTCCAACGCCACTTCGCCGACGGCCGGCTGACCCTGGCCGAGCTCGAAGAGCGGATTGCCGATGCCAGCGAGGCCAAGACGCGAGGGCAACTTCGGGCACTGATCGCAGACCTGCCCTCCGACTCCAGCCCCCGGACGACGCACCATGCCACGGGGACGGACCGGCGCATCTTGTACGTGTTGCTCTGCGTATGCCCGCCGGCCGGGTTGGTCTACTGGCTGCTCACCCGCTGAGGCTCATTTCGATCCTGCTCAGTTCACAGGTCGCCCAGTGTCGTCGTCATCCTTTCCACGACCTGGTCGGCCAGGCGTTCGAACGGCCTGCGCAGCAGTGGGGAGACGAGGCGAAGCGCTCCGTGGAAGGTGATCTGGGCGCGGTAGGTGACTTGGGTCGTTGTGTCGGTGGGCGCATCGAGGGTGATGTCGTCCGTGCTGGCGGCCTTGTCGTTGGTACCGCGGAAGACGAGCCTCTCGGGCTCGAGAACGGCCAGTGTGTAGTCGAGTACTGCGGTGCGGCCCATGAACGTCGAGGTGTTGGTCCATTCCGCGCCGGTGCGCAACGGGCCGTGGTCGCGTCGTACGCACTGCACGGTCCCGGGATCCCAGTGCACTGTGTTGGCGAAGTCCTTGAGGTAGTCGTGAACGCGCTCGCGCGGTGCGGCCACGGTGAAGGTGCGGCTGACGGTGACCACGGGCGCTCCTCCGGTTCCTGTTCTCGTGACGGATCGGGTCCCTTTTTCCTTAGTGGTTCGGAGCCCGGACGGCTATGGATTGCCGGTTCGGTCAGCCCGGCCGGCGTCGGCGATCGCCTCGCGCGCGGCGCGGGCGCCGGAGGCCATCGCGCCTTGGACCGAACCAGTGGCGCGGTAGTCCCCGCACACGTAGCGGTCGGCCGCGAGCCGGGTGGATCGGGTGAGGGGCCACGGGGGCGTCATACGCGGCAGTGCGCCGGGAATCGCGTAGCGCGCGAGCAGGTCCCACCTGCTGGTATCGGTCTCGTAGAGTTCGCCCAGGCGTGTGCGCACCTCGGGCTCCGTGATCGTGCTTGCCCCGGCGACAGACGTGGAGACCAGCGCGTACCCGGGCGGCGCGAACCCGGGTTGGGCATTCGAGATGACCACGGTGTTGAGTACGGCCGAGCCGGCGTCCACAAGCAACAGTGGCTCGCTGATCGGCGCGCGCGGCGCGGCGTGGTAGTACGTGGTCACGGCGTTCGTTGCGACCTGTGGCAGGGACGGCAGCAGTGACCGTGCCCCCGCGTGCTCAGTGGCCACGATCACCCGGCGCGCGCCGATCTCACGGCCGTCGGCGAGCTCGACGCCCCCGTCAGTGAGCTGACGTACAGGGCACTCATACTCGATCGTCCCTGCGGGAAGCCGGGCGGCCATCTGCCCGGCGATGGCGCCGATTCCCGCCGCCGGGACGGTGGCGGAGCCGCGCATCATGCTGCGCCACACCAGCGCGAGCACCCGGCTCGAGGTCTCCAACTCGTCCTCGAGGAATACGCCGGCAAAGAACGGCCGCAGCACGTTGTCGACGAACTGCGGCGAGCACCCTGCCCCGCGCAACGCCTGGCGTGCCGGAAGATCGGGCCCTGATTTGAGCCCGCGCGCACCGCCCAGTGCGGTGCGCCCGGTGTAGAGCCCGAAGGCTGCCAGATCTTTGATGTCGCCGAGTCGCCCGGTCGGTAATTCGCGCCATAGGCTCAGCCCGTCCAGGGGATGGGCGAACCTTCGCCGCGAACCCCGGCCGCAGAGCAGGAAACCGCGGCTCAGCCGCTCGAGCTGGAGCGTCTCGACCTTGATCCGCGCCCTGACCTGCGGATAGCCCGGGTTGAAAACCTGGAAGCCGCGGTCGAACACGAACCCGTCCCGCACATCGCTGCGCATCCGCCCGCCCGGCTGATCCCCGGCCTCGAGGACCCGCACCGACCACCCCTCCTTCACCAGGTCCTCGGCACACGCCAACCCGGCCATGCCGGCACCGATGATCACGGCGTCGAACCCGGTCGAACGTCCCACCTCGGTCGAACGTCCCACAGCGTCCTCCCTCCGACTGGCCTCGTTTCGACGGTTTCGACTGGTTACGGTCAACTCTTTCGACTGGTCACGGGCGTGCGCAAGGTGAGTAGATCCTGCATAGGAGGGTGGTTGCCGGGCCGCTAGATGTAGTGCACCTGTCGCTTCGTCCCCGTGCCCCGCGCGGACGGATCAGGCGACGATGACGACCAGGCTCTCGTAGCCCGAGGCTCCGGAAGGGTACGGTTCGGCCCGGGTGGCGCTCTGGTAGGTGCCTGAGTCGTCGGCGGCGCGTACCTGGATGGCATGGGTACCCGTGGTGGCCTGCCACTCGTAGGTCCACTGCCGCCAGGTGTCCGGGCCGTCTGACGCGGCGAGTCTGGCCTGCCGCCAGGGGCCGTCGTCGATCTGTACCTCCACGTCGGCGATGCCGCGGTCGGTGGCCCAGGCGACGCCGGCGACGGTGACGTTTCCCGCGTTCAGGTGCGCGAAGGGCTTGGGCACGTCGATGCGGGACTGAGTCTTCATGGTGCCGATCTCGGCGTAGCCGCGGCGCACCCAGTACGCCTGTTGGGCGGCGAAGGTGGTGACGGTGAGTTCGGTGACCCATTTGCAGGCGGAGGCGTAGCCGTAGAAGCCGGGGATGAGCATGCGGGCCGGAAAGCCGTGTGCGATCGGCAGGGCCTGGCCGTTCATCGCGACGGCGAGCAGTGCGTTTCGGCCATCGAGCACTGATTCGAGCGGTGTCCCGATGGTCATGCCCTCGGCGGAGCGGGCGATCAGCTGGTCGGCCCCGGACTGTAGGCCGGCGGCGTGCAGCAGGTCGGGAACCGAGACGCCGATCCAGCGAGCGTTGCCGACGTACGGGCCGCCGACGGGGTCGGAGACGCAGGAGATCGTCATGTCGTGCTCGTGCAGCGGCCGCTTGAGCAGGTCGGCGAAGCTGAGCTCGATCGGGTGCTCGACCATGCCGTCGATGCGCAGCGTCCAGCGGTTCGGATCGATCTCGGGCAGGACGAGGTCGGTGTCCACTCGGTAGAAGACGTCGTTGTCGGTGTAGAAGGGGCTCAAGCCCGGGATGTCCGGGTGTACGCCGGCGGGCGCCGGCGGCGCCGGATAGGTCGGTCTGGGGATGCGTACCGCGGCTCGTTCGGCGGCGACGTCGTAGCGGCGGTCGGAGATCAGGTTCGCGCCGAAGCCGACCGCCGCGGATCCGGCGGCAACGCCACCCGCAGCGAGCAGGAAATCGCGGCGGCCGGCGGCTGGGCCCGGCAGTGCCGCACCGGCAGTCTCGGGCGAGAGGCCGTGCGGCTCGACCGCGGGCGGTGCGGAAAGCTCCCAGGGTGACCCGTCGATCGCCGATACAGCTCCCGTCGTCGCGGCAGCGTGGCTCGTGCCTACCAGCAGGCGCAGCGCGGCCATCGCGACCAGCGCACCGACCACGCTCGGCAGCGCCCAGGTCCAGGTGCTGTCCGGCGGGGAGACGGCCGCGGCCACGCCGATCGCGCCGAAGAGTCCGACCAACGCCGCACCGAGCGGGTAGCGGCGCAGCGCGAGGATCCCGGCGAGCAACGCGATCACGGCCAGCAGCACCAGGATCCCGGCGATCAACAACTGCTTGTCGTGCTCGCCGAAGTGCGCGATGGCCCACTCCTTAAGCGGCGCGGGGGTGAGGTTGACCGCGGCCTCGCCGACGGCGAAGACCGGCGCGCTCGCCGGGCCCGTGAAGATCGCGATCGCCTCGCCGGCCGCCAATGCGACCCCTGCGGTCAGGGCGCCGATGAGCGCGCCGAGTCCGACGCGCGCCGTGCGCGCACGCAGCCGGTGCTGCCGCTGATGCCGGGGCTGCCCGTGCTGCCGGGGTGACGCCGTGGCGCGGGAAGGGTTCATCGCACGAGCCTTTCGAGAAGCCGAGCCCGGCGGTGCCCGGTCTGGTGTCACGGGCACCGCACCGCCGCCTGAGGTGGGCCTGGAGGCCGCGGCCTCGGTTCGTGCGGGGTCAGTTCGCGGGCATCAGGACACTGTCGATGATGTAGACGGTCGCGTTCGCGGTCTGCACGTTGCCGCACACCACGTTCGCGGTGTTCGAGGACGAGCCGCCGGTGACTGTGAAGGACTCACCGCTGCCCGCCACGGTGATGCTCCCGCCCTCCAGCGTCTTGTGCGTGCCGGCCAGCTCGGCCGGGGTGAGCTGCCCGGCCACCACGTGGTAAGTCAGGATCTTGGTCAGCTCGGCCTTGTTCGCCAGCACCGAGCTCAGCGTCGCGGCCGGGATCTTCTGGAAGGCCGCGTTCGCCGGGGCGAAGACCGTGATGCCCTGGGCACTGTTGAGGGTGTCGACCAGGCCGGCCTGCTTGACCGCGCTCACCAGCGTGGACAGGACCGGGTTGCTGGACGCGGCGGTGGCCACCGGGGCCTGCGCCATCCCGGAGAAGCTGCCGGCGCCGGAACTCGGCACCGAGGAGCAGGCGGCGCCGAAGTCTGTGCCCGCCGCGGCGTCGGTGGCCATCATCGAGGCCGATGTCGCCGGCGCGGCCGAGGCCATCGGCGCGGTGGTGGTCGACGAGGCGGGTGTGCTCGAACCGCTCGAACTGCACGCGGCCAGTCCGACGCTCAGCACGGCCGCGGCCATAACGGCGGGAACCAGGCGGCGGGAGGTACGAGTGGTGTTCATGGGGTCTCCTCAGGGACGGAAATCCGAGCTCTTACGGAGACTGTTCGGGACGCCGGCCTGTCCGGATTGCGTGTCGAATCCCACATCATCCGGTGCCGTCGGGTAGCAATCCGAAAGCCCGTCAGGCTACGAAGGGACGTTTCCGTTTCACGCCCCAGCCGTGCAGTGCGCCACATCGTCAAACCGCCTCGGCAGCTTCTCGGCGGTTTGACGATGTGGCGCACTGCGTGGGGCCGATCCGGAACCCGCGCGGGACGGACGGCTCCGGAGGCAGGCTGAGTCAGTGGACCGCTGGACCGCTGGACTGCTGCCGCATCTACTCTGCGCGGGCGCCGGCGCATCCCTGATCGCGATCGGAGGCCGCCGACCGTACATTGAGTATCTGCAGTCTCCTATGCGAGCTGAGCGATGAGATCACCGATGTCGCGCTGCAGATCTTCATCGCGGGAGATCCCGACGCCCAGGCCACCGCAACGCCGCGTCTCGGCGAGTTCCTCGACCAGGCGCGGAAGCATCGGTGTTGCGGACGGACCCATGCGCTTCATGACCTGCGCGACGAAGTCCCGGGTGTAGCCGTTCTTCACCCACGCCTCCTCCAGCGTGTCCAGCACGGCCTGGGCTTCGGGCTCGCCGGCGACGTCCCACAGGGTGGAGGCGGCGAAGATACGGGTCCACACGTAGTTGTTCGTGAGAAGTTCCCGTAGTCGAGGTACCGCCGCGCAGGCGGCGTCGCGGTCGATCTGGGTCAGGATCTCGCCGGCGTCACGGATCCAGAAGCTGGTGGTGCCTTGCAGCGGCTCCAGCACCAGCGGCAGGATCTCACTCTCCCCGACGCCGATCGCCCACAGGGCCTGCACCGCGGCGGAGCGTACGTGGCCGTCGGAACACGAAGTCAATGACCTGACGATCGGCAGCGCGTCCTGTGCGCTCGACCCGAATGCTGCGACCGTCGTCAACGCGATGCCGGCCACCGACCATTGCTCAGCCTGAACCGCCTCGGTCAGGAATTCGAGGATCGTCGGTAGCGTCGTCGGCTCGTTCAACCGGCGCAATGCGGTCAGCAGGTCTTGCGTGCCTCCGTCGAAGGGCGGTGCCGAAAGCGCGGCGCCGCCGAGTAGCCGGCACAGGTGCGGAGTCAACCGGTCGGCGGCCTGGGGCAGGCAGCCTGCGACCCCGACGGCGCGCCAGGTGTCGACGTCCTGCTCGAGCGCGGCGAGGATGTGCGGCACGGCGCGGTCGTCACCCAGCCGCGCGAGGGCACGCACCGCGTTCTGGTGCGCGCGGCGTAGGTGCGGGTCGGGCGCCGCCCACACCAGCGGTCCGCGGATCGCCTCCTGCCGGGCGACGTGCTCGGCGAGCGCGTCTCGCGCCGGCTCGGCGATCACTTGGCAGCTCTCCAGGGCGGCGGCGGCCTCGGCGGCCACCTGGAACTCGGGCGTGTCGAGTTGGCCGGCGACGAGGGAGATCAAAGCACTGTGGTCACCGCGGAACCCCTTCATCAGGTCGCACGCCATCCGGACCGCGTCCAACCTGGTCCCCGCATCCCGACTGGCCGTCTGAGCGGTCAGCAGCGCGGTGCGTTCGGCCACTCGAGCGCCCAAGGCCTTGTGGAAGGTTCGCAGCACATCGGTCGTCGGCGCGTAGACACTGGAGAAGTGGTCGAGTTGCGCGAAGGCGTCCGCGATCTGCGGCGGCGCGTTCGTCACCGGGGTCTTCTCACGCGGCGGGCCGGCCCACTGCTCGGAGGTCGTCGGCTCATCGGCGATCTCTCGGATGAGTGCGACCGCCGTGGGAATCACGTGCGGGCCGATCCGATCGCGGGAGCACCGGGTGCGCTGAGCGAGGGCCGCGAGGCGGATCTCAGGGCCCAGGTCCGGATCGGCAGCGAGCACATCGAACCAGGCAACTGCGGTGTCAACGGCGGCGGGCAGCCGTTCGGCGAGGACCGCCATCGTCTCCAGCACCAGCAGCCGCTCCATGGTGTCGGCCTCCGGCGTAAGCCGGGCCTGTATCAGTCCCGCGGCACGCGGAGCGTCGTCGATGAACCAGGCCAGGGCCGGGATCGCCGCCCGGCGCATCCTCTGCTCGCCGTCGGCGGCGTAAGCGATGAAGGTCGGAGCATGCTCGCGCAACAGATCGGCGCCAGAGTCGCAGTTGGACGGTGTGACGCCGTCGTAGTCGATGTAGTTCCTGCCATAGCCGTAGATGGCGGCCTCACCGATGCTGACCAGCAGCGCGACGATCGCCGGCCGGTCCGGGGTCGCGAAGTCGCCGGCCAGGTCGAGCAGAAACGGCAGGGTGGCCACGGTGCAGTTCATTACGTCACCCTGGTGGTGTACGGCACTGTAGAAGCGGCTCAGGGCTTTGCCCCGCACGTCGGCGTCGGGCGAGGCCAACTGCTCCAACAACTCTGGCACCTCCTCGGCAGTGCCGTAGGCGTGGTGCATGGACGACCAGTCGATATCCGCGAGTCCCAGCAGCATGGGCGACACTATGCCCGGCCGCACTGACAAGCCGTCGAACGAGGGCTGCGGCCGGCACGCGCCCTGTCGGCGGCAGTGCGTACCATCGGCTCGTCGATATCAGAGCCAGAAGGAGAAACCGCACTGTGAGCTGGGACGTGGTGCTCTTCAAAATCCCCAACGACGTCGCCTCGATGGCCGACATCCCGCGCAACTACAAACCCGCACCCCTGGGCAGCCGGACCGAGGTCGAAGCGGTACTCCGCACGGCGGTGCCGACCGTGGATCTGAGCGATCCGACCTGGGGCAATCTGGATGGACCTACCTGGTCCATCGAGCTGAACATCGGCCGCGACGACCCCATCGACTCGATCATGCTGCACGTCCGCGGTGGCGGAGATGAAGTCATGGCCCCGATCTTCGCGATGGCCGCAGCGCTGGACTGCCGAGTGCTGGACTGTTCCAGCGGGGACTTCATCACCGCGGTCGAGGAGACCGACGGCTGGCATGAGTTCCAGGCGTTTCGCGACCGAGCCGTGTGGGCGAGCGGCGGCCTAGCCGAATAGAAGCTGTCCTGGCGCGGTCAATCTGATGCATTCCGAAGCTCGCTTGCGTTGTCACGATCAGTCGAGGGCGCGTCGGGTGACATCGAATTGGCGAAAAAGGGCAGGCTATAGGCCACGAGGCCCTTGTCCGGTCGGCGTCAGCGGTCGTACCACTGGGCGTGCGGCATGCCCGGGCAGACGGGACAGTAGTAGAGGTTGAGGCATCCACCACCGAGATCGATTCCCGAAGGGCACTGAGCGGCCCGGGCGTCTCTGCGGTACTCGCCAGCGGCGAGGCTGGTGCGGAACCGCTCGTCGGCGCGTGGGATCCAGCGCTTCCAGCCCTCCCCGTTCCATTCCACGCCGTCCAGCGCCAGCAACTGCTCCATGCGTCGCCCGCAGTCCGGGCAATAGCGCCAGGTCGCGTCTTGATAGAAGTTCGGCCAGCCGCCCACCTTGACTCCGGAGGCGACGAATAACGTGTGGAACGCGCCCCAGCCGGACCCCTCCTCGAATGCGTCGAGCCGACTCCAGTCCCAGCCCTCAGGCAGATCTGTCGTGCGCGAGGGATATTCGACGACGCCGGGCTCCGGGTGCAGCACGCAGGGGATCGGCACGTAGGGATAGTCCGAATCATCGCGCGGCACATCGGTGAGCGTTTCCGTCACGCTCGCGGAGTCCCGCCAGACCATCATGATCTCAGGGTCGGAGGAATCGGTCGTATCGTGCTCGATCGGGTACCAGTACAACTGCAGCAGATCGGTTCCTGCGGGGAAGGGCAACTGCGCGACATCGCGCCGGTAGAGTTGCAGCAATGGCACCGCCGGGACCGGCGTATCTTCGAACGGCCCGAAATCCGAACCCGGTTTGATCGGCCACGGCTCGTTCGCGGGCCACAACAGCGGACCGCCCAGCGACGAGTCATGGACGCCCGGCTCACCGCGGCGCGGGTGCAGCCGCGTCGTCGTACGCGCATAAGGCGCCAGTTCAGGGAACTCTGCCGCCAGGTCGATCGGCGGCGCGGGCGTTATCCACTCGTTCACAAGGTGGATCGTATCCGTCGCCGGTGACACTGGCGGATCGCCCGACTCGGCCGTGCTCGAGCTCGACGCGTCGTTTCGTCCGGGCTGTGGAACCGGTGGCACTGAAGGTCATGAGTCGGCGTTACGGGGCAGGTCTGCGGGGGCGATGGCGGGGCCGAAGTCGGCGCGCGCGGCGGCGAGTATTTCGGGCGGCGGACCTTGCGGCCGCAGCCAGGCCGCGAGGTCTGGGGCCTCGACAAGGTAGCTGCGCGCGGCGACTTCGGTGACAGCCCACTTCGATGTGTCCGCGAACCGGCTCAGGTGCTCGTCGTTGAGCAGTTGCATGCCGAAGGCGTCCGGGACGTATGTGCTCCACGCCGGGTTGTTGTGCGCGATCGTCCAGCCTGGCGCGGGGATCTTCTGGCCGAGCGTGCGCCGCAGGATCGCCCAACCGTTCGACTGTCGGTCGGTGAGCGTGGCAGCGGCCCAGCGGGTGTATTCGCAGCCTATGGTCAGTGTCTCCCGGGCCTGCTGGGCCAGTTCTATCGGCGCGAATTCGGGATCGTAGAGCTGGTATGAGGCGTGGCCGTGCGCGGTGAGGCTGATGCGGGCCAGCGGTCCTGGCTGCGCGCTCGCGCGGCATGCGCCGATCATGCGGCGCTGCTCGAGCGCGCGGTGCAGGTGCCGGCCGAGTTCGCCTGTGGTGTCTGCGAGGGTGAGGCCGCCGCTGAGCAGGTACTCGTCGGGGCCGCCGTGGCGTCGTGCCCATCCCACGGCCGCCTCGCACAGGGCCGCTGCGGGTGTCTCGCCGTAGGAGGCGAAGACGGTGAGGATCGGTGCGTGCAGGTCGCGCTGCCAGTCCGGCCGGCGGACCGCCGGTGCGAGGTGGAGCGAGCCGCCCCAGCCCTCGGCCCACAGTCGGGCGGTGTAGAGGTCAAGCCAGTCGCGCAGCGCCTGTTCGCTCGGCGGGTATTTGAGGATGGTCACACCGCCCGCGACCGTCGGGATCACGCTGGCGCCGAAGCCGTCTGGGCCCGTTGCCTCGTTCGCCGCTGCCAGCGCCGAACCCATCGCGTCGAAGAACGCGGCCTCGACCGGGCGGTCCGGTGTGAACTCCATCCACACCTCGGCGCCCTCGCACGCCAGAGCCGCGAACGCCTGGAAATCGACGCTGATGCCAAGGTTCTGATTCACAAGCCACCTCGCCTCTCGATCGTATTATCCGCCTACTGCAAGCTCGGGGTATAGGCGAGGGTATAGGCGCGACCGCATGAGTCGCACATGACCTGGTAGAGCGCGAGCGATACTTGTGACACGCCGACACATTCAGTAATTTGCGCGCGTCGCGCCGTACTTACCCGGCTGGTGCCTCAGGGAGACGCTATGGTCGGTGCCGCCCATACTGTTCATTTGGAAAGTCTGGAAAGGATATCGCTTTGTTGGCGAGCTTGTTTATTCGCCGGGGGCTCTCCCTCGCGGTCACGATCGGAGGCCTGATGTTCGCCTCGGCGATGCCGGTCGGTGCGGCTGCTTCGGTCGAGGACGGGCAGATCAATGTGTGCGACATGGTGGTCGGCAAGGCACCGGCTGGACAGCCCTCGCCGGTGGTGTCGAAGACGTGTTATCGCACCACCGATGCGTCGGCCCGGAAGCTGGCGGCGGACGAGGTTCTCCTGATGGAGTGGTACCGCAACGCCAACAACGAGCCGCCGGACATCACCCGCGTGTACGCCGACGACGGGCCGTGCGACAGCAGCGGCTACCGGATTACTGTGGACGCCGACTGGCAGAATTCGATCTCGGGCTTCGACACGTTCGACGAATACTGCGATCAAGTGACCGGATACGCCAACACTGACGAAACCGGCGACTCGCAGTACTGGGACGGTCGGTCCAACCCCTGCCAGTGCGTGGTCGTCGGCTATGTCGGCGACCGCATGAACGACCGGATCAACTCCTGGCGCGTCTGGCAGTGACCAGTGGCGGCCCGGGGCCGGCGCCCGTGCGTGGTCAGAGGTGTGCGGCACGCGCGTCCGAGATGCGGGCGGCCGCGGGCGGCTGAAGAATGGCACGCGGGCCGCTATTCGGGAGCGTGTGTCTGTGGAGACTCTCGTACGCATGGCGGCGCTGCATGGATTCGCTGACCTGTGTCGTGACTCGGGCGTCGATGCCGGGTCGCTGTTGCGCCGGGTCGGCTTGGGTGGCGTCGATCCGGCAGCTCAGGACCTGTGGGTGAGCGCTTCGGCGGTGGCGGAGCTGCTGGAGCTCTCGGCCTCGGCCTGCGGCCGCGAGGATTTCGGCCTGCGCCTGTCGGAGAGCCGCCGACTGTCGAATCTGGGTCCGATCAGCCTGCTGGTGCGTGAGCTGCCTGACGTGCGCAGCGTCATCGATCTTCTGATCAGGTACGAGCGTATGTACAACCAGGCGTTGCGGGTCAGTCTCGTGGAAGCCGGGGACGGGATCGCGACGGTTCACGTCGGCCTCGACTTCGCCGGGGATGTTCGCTGTCGGCAGGCGGTGGAGCTCGCGGTCGGCGCCTACCAGCATGTGCTGCGTGGCTTCCTGGGCGCGCAGTGGCGGCCGGTGTCGGTGTGTTTCACCCATGCGGCCCCGGCCGACCTGCGCACGTACCGTCGCGTGTTCGGGTTGAAGCCGCAGTTCGGCGCGAGCTTGAACGGCATCGTGTTCCGCGCCGACGTGTTGGGCACCCCGCTCACCTCGGCCGACGAGGTCCTGCGGGGGTACGCACGGGAGTACGTGGAGTCTCTTCACGTGGTCGCCGAGCAGACGGATGCGGACCGGGTACGGAAGATCATCGAGGTTCTGCTGCCGACCGGGAGGTGCTCGGTGGAGCAGGTCGCGCGCACGCTCGGATTCGACCGCCGCACGGTCCACCGGCGGCTCGCGCGCACCGGGGACAGCTTCTCGTCGCTGCTCGAGGCGGCGCGGGTCGAGGCCGCGAAACGGTTCGTTCCGGATCCAGGCCGCTCGCTGACCGAGATCTCCGAACTGCTGGGGTTCGCCTCTGTGGGTGCGTTCTCACGATGGTTCCGCGGCGAGTTCGGCACCAGCCCACGGGAGTGGCGCAGCACGACGACCTAGGTAGGCGGTCGGCCGCCGAGACTAGACCCGCCGTCGCCGTCGCCGTCGCCGTCGCCGTCGCCTTCGCCTTCGCCGGCCGGGTGGCCGCTCTGGGCGTGGCCAGCTCTGGGCTCAGCTCAGCCAAATGGACCCGGGGTCAGCCGAATGGACCCGGGCTCGACATGCCTGAGCGGCGGCTCCGGGATCCACCCGTTCCTACGTTCCGGGATCCACCCGTTCCTACTCGGGCCCGGCGGGCTGCGCATCACCGCCACCGCGATGGTGCGCAGCCCGCCTCACTGCGCGCGTGAGCGATGACGCGCGAGCGTCCCGTCGACCGACGCGGTATGGGCCGGCGGTCGACGGGCTGGACCGTGAGGGCGACCGGTGCTCGCCTGGCACGGGCTGCGGTTACGCAGGCGGCACCGGTCGGCGCATCCCCCAGGGATAGAGATGTTCAGTGCCGGACACCCTCACGGTGAGACCACCCTAGATCCAGATCTCGCAGGGCCGCCTCACTTGCCGAGACATCCATCGTTCGGCTCGGGACACGTGCCGAACCAGAACCGTCGTGCAGCGGCGGCCGGACGCCGCGCTCGTGGGAGTCAGGACAGACTCCACTGGCCCGTGTCCGACCCCATCCCGCTGTCCACGGTGAACTGAATCCGCGTGATGGAGTCCCGCACGGGCACGTCGAACACCACCCAGCCGAGCGAGGAGTCCCCGTGCGCCAGGTTGACGGTGTCGCCCATCAGCGGACCCGAGGATATGGAGCTGACGATGTCCGACTGGAACTGCTGCCCCTTGGCGTCCTTGACGGCGGTCGTGGCTTTGCTCCCGGACTTCGTGGACGGCTTGGCTGCGGCCGTGTGCGCCGCGGTAGTGCACGTGAGTCGTGGTCGGCTGGCTTCGTTTCGACCTGGCTGGATGCGTCGGTCGGGAGTGGTCGTGCGTTCGAGCGGCGCATCGTCACCCTAGGCCGTCATCGGCGCCCGGCGTTTGACGCCAGGTGACAGGCACTTGACTATTCGGGACACCCGGTTCGATCGGAAGACGGTGCCCGGTCACGGATATCCAAGCTGGCGGCGGGGGAGCAGCTCATCCGGCCCGAGCATCCGGCCCGAGCATCCGGCCCGAGCATCCGGCCCGAGCATCCGGCCCGATCAACCGGCCCGATCAACCGGCCCGAGCGCGTCTCGCAGCTGGCTTCGGCTGGCTACGCCGAGTTTCGGATAGGCCTGGTAAAGGTGGAAGCTGACGGTTCTGGGCGAGATGAACAGTTGCTCGCCGATCTGGCGGTTGGTCAGGCCGGTGGCCGCGAGCCGGGCGATCTGCAGTTGTTGCGGCGTGAGTTGGGTGGCTGCTTCGACCGGCGTTCCCTCGGTCGGGCTGCTCGCGGCCACGCCGCAGGCGCGCAGTTCGGCCGTGGCGCGGGCTGACCAGGGGCGGGCCCCGAGTTGTTCGAACGTTGCGGCGGCTCGGATCAATTGGGCCTTCGCGTCGATCGTGCGACGCCTGCGGCGGAGCCACTCGCCGTATTCGAGGGCTGTGACCGCCTGTTCGAACGGCCACGTGGGCGCGCCCGGGACGCCGAGTGCGGCCTGGAAGTGCCGCTCGGCTTCGGCGTCCGCGCTCAGCAACGCCTCGGCCCGTTCGAGCTGGGCCTCGAGCCGTGCGGATGCCTGGCCCGCGAGGATGCGACGCGCCGCGGACAGTATCGACCGGGCTTGCGCCGTCTCGCCCACCCGCGCGCCTGCCGCCGCCAGGTCGCCGAGTGCGTAGTAGGCGGCGTGGAAGTGCAGCGGGCCGGTCCCGGTATCCGCACCGTGATCCAGCATCGGCGCGAACAGACCGAACAGAATCTCGTATTCGAGCACGTACTCGCCCTCGGCGGCAGCGATCGCGGCGCGCACCGCCCGGCAGCGGGCGTCCAGGCCGCGGGCCCGGGAGAGGTCCTGGTCGGCGAGGGCGGCCTGGAGGCAGGCGCGGGACTCGGCCACTTCGCCGCGATGGACGTGGACCAGCGCGCACACGTACGCGGCGGACCGCCGGGCCACGTCGAGCCCGAGCTCTTCCGCCCGGCTGCGGGCCTGGCGGCCCGAGGTGGCGGCGGCGTCCCACGCCCCGGCCGCGAACTGGGCGGCCGCCAGCGCGTGACCCAGGGTCGGATTGGGGACCGAGCCCGTGGTGGCCCGCTCGTAGCCCTCGACGGTGCTCAGGGCCGTGACGGCCAGTGCGGTCTCGTCGAGGGTCAGCGCGGCGCCGCCGAGGGTGAGCAACTCGTCCGCGTCGAGTCCGGGGCGTTCGGCGATCGTTCGCAGGGCTCTGACGGTGGCTTCGCGCTCTGTGAGCGGGCCGCAGCTCGCCCGGGCCCAGATCTGGGCCAGCGGATTCCCGGCGTCCCAGGGTATTCGGGCGAGCAGGGCGAGTGCCCGGGTGCGGCCGGCCTCGTCGCCGGTGTAGTAGATCGCGATGGCGGCCTTGCTCAGGGCCTGGATGGCGATCGCCGGATCGCCGTGCACCGTCGAGGCCGCCAGCGTGAGCATCTGCTCCACCGCGGCGCCCGGCTGGGCGGTGGCCGCCAGCGCCCAAGCCGAGCACAGCGCGGCGCGGCGCAGCAGCTCCGGATCCTCGGTGGCCGCGACGATCCGCGAGGCCAGCGACTCGACCAGCTCGGGATCCACCGCGAACGTGGCCGTTTCGCAGGCTTCTGCGAGCCGCAGCAGCCGGTCCCGCGTGTCCGGGCTGAGCGTCGCGGCGCGCTCGAGCGTTGTGGCGGCGACGGCGAACCCGCCCCGGCGCCGGGCCCGGGCGGCCGCTTCCAGCAGGGCCTGCGCGACCAGCTCGTCCGGGTCGAGGGTCGCGGCGGCGAGGTGGTGAGCGCGCCGGTCCGGGTCGGCCGCGCACGCCTCGGCCAGCCGCAGATGCGCCTGGCGCCGCTGCGCGAAGGAGACGCGTTGATAGACCGCCGAACGCACCAGCGGATGGCGGAACAGGACCCTGCCGTGCTCGATCCGCACCAGCCCGGCCTCCTCGGCGGGCTGCCAGACCTCGGCAGCGCGGGCCGGATCCGCAGACGCGAGGACGGCGGGGGAGTCCGGCGAGGTCTCGCCGCTGTCTGCGGCGGCGGCCAGCAGCAGCGCGGCCCGGGTGGCGGCGGGCAGATCGGGCAGCCGCGCCGCGTACAGCGCCTCCAGCCGCGCGGTCATGGGCACGTCCGCGTTCCGCTCTGCCCAGGGCGAGCGCCCGACAGAGCCCTGGCGCGCCGCCGACGCGGCCAGCTCCACCAGCGCCAACGGATTGCCGCCCGCCTGCAACAGCAGCCGGCCGCGCACGAGACCGCGCGGGGGCACGGGTTGGCGGTCCAACAGTTCCTCGGCGTCCCGCACACTCAGCGCAGACACCGGCAGCCGCGCGCACAGTGGCTCGCGCAGGTCCACGACGTCGGGCCGCCGGGACGCGGCGAGCATCGCCACCGGCCGCCCGGTGGTCCGGCGCAGCGCGAAGCAGAGCACGTCGAGGGAGGCGGCGTCGATCCACTGCAGATCGTCCACCGCCAGCAGCAGCGGCTGCCGGTCGGCCGCGTTCACCCACAGTTCCCAGGCGGCCAGAGCGATCAGCAGCCGCTCTTGGCCGGGCTGCGCCGTCTCCGGGACGTCGAGGCCGAAGGCGCGCGACAGGGCATTTCGTTGCGCCTCGGGCAGCCGGTCCGTCTCGAGCAGGAAGGGCTTGAGCAGTTCGTGCAGTGCGCCGAAGACCAGTTCCTGCTCACCCTGGTAGCCGGTGAAGCGCACCACGCGCGTGCCGCGGCGCAGCGCCTGGTCCGCGGCCGCATCCAGCAGCGTGCTCTTGCCCGAGCCCGCGTCCCCGACGAGGACGAGCAGGTTCGGCTCGCCGTCCGCGTGCTCGCAGAATCGACCGACCCGCTCGAGTTCCGCGGTTCGGCCGACGATTCGGCCCGTGCCGCCCTCTGATCTGCTCCCTTTCGCCACGGTCCCTGCTTTCCGGCTCCGGAATGATCTTCCAGAGGCTACCAGTGCCCTCGCGCCGTCCCCACGGCTCAAACCCAGTCACTCGACTGATGCGGCAGGCCGTCGTGCCCAGACAGGCTGGTCATCGGCGGCGATCACGTCCGCCTGCACACATCACCACCAGGAGGAGAGCATGGCGTTCTTCACGACGTCCGACGGCACCGAGATCTTCTACAAGGACTGGGGATCGGGTCGCCCTGTGGTCTTCAGCCACGGCTGGCCGCTCAACGCGGACGCCTGGGACGAGCAACTCGCCCTCGTCGCCTCGCGCGGCTACCGGGCGATCGCCCATGACCGCCGCGGGCACGGGCGGTCCGCCCAGACCTGGTCCGGCAACGACCTCGACACCTACGCGGAGGATCTCAGCCAGCTGATCGAGGCGCTCGACCTGCACGATGCCGTGCTGGTCGGCCACTCCACCGGTGGCGGCGAGGTCACCCGGACCGCCGCGGGCCGGGTCGCGGCCCGGATCTCCAAGCTGGTGCTGGTCGGCGCCATCCCGCCGTTGATGCTGCGGACCGCCGAGAACCCCGAGGGCCTGCCGCTCGAGGTGTTCGACGCCCTCCGGGACGGCGTGCTGACCGACCGGTCGCAGTCCTACCGGGACCTGAGCGCCCCGTTCTACGGCGCCAACCGCGATGACTCGAACGTCTCCCCGGGCATCCTCGACGCGTTCTGGCTCTGGGGCATGCAGGTCGGTGTCAAGGGCGCCTTCGACTGCATCAAGGCGTTCTCCGAGACGGATCTGACCGAGGACCTCAAGTGCATCGAGGTCCCCACCCTGCTCATCCACGGCGACGACGACCAGATCGTGCCGATCGTCGCGGCGGCCGAGAAGGCGGTCGAGCTGCTGGCCGACGCGGAACTGAAGGTCTATCCGGGCGCCCCGCACGGTCTGATGTCGGTCGCCCCGTACAAGGAGCGGCTGCACGAGGACCTGCTCGCCTTCCTGGCGAAGTAGGCGACATGACGACGCGCCAACCAGCCCCGGCGGAACTGCTCCAAGCCCGCCTGCACGCACTCAACGACATGCAGCTGACGCTCAAACACGCCCACTGGAACGTCCTCGGACCCGAGTTCGTCGCCGTCCACGAGATGCTCGACGCGCACGCGGATTCGGTGCGGGCGATGACCGACGAGGTCGCCGAACGCATCGCCACACTCGGCACCGTGGCCCGGGGCACTCCCGGCGCCCTGGTCGCCGAGCGTACCTGGGAGGACTACCGCGTCGAGCGTGCCGACGCTCTCACGCACCTGCGCGCTCTCGACGCCGTCTACACCCGGGTCGTCGACGGCACGCGGGCGGCGACCGCCGCGGTGGGAGGGATCGACCCGGTGACCGAGGATCTGCTGATCGGCCAACTAAGAGAGCTGGAAAGGCTCCGCTGGTTCATCCGCGCCCACACCGCGGGCGAGCATCATGCACGCCCGGCCTGACCGGCCACGGCGTCGAACAGCTCCAGAGCGGTCACGGCGGCGCGCTCGAGCAGCGCGTCGGCCGCGGCCGGATCGGTGATCGCCCGGGCGATCTGAACGCTGCCGGCCATCATCGCGAACGCGGTGGTGACGGCGGTGCGTGCGGCATCCGGGTCGTGGGGCGCCAGACGCCGCGCGAGCGCGTCCATCAGCCCGGCGAGTCCATCGGTGTAGGCCTGCCTGGCCTCGCCGGTACAGCGGCCGATCTCGTCGAGCAGTGCCGCGGACGGGCAGCCTTGGGCGAGGTCGCCGCAGTGCTCGGCGGACAGGTAGTGGTGGACGAACTCTTCGATGCCGGCCCGACCCGGGGGCAGGGCGTCGACGAGCTGCTGCTGGTGCTCGAGCTGGTCGGCGACGGCGTGGGCCACCAACTCGTCCTTCGACGCGAAGTGCTTGTAGAAGGCGCCGTTGGTCAATCCCGCCTCGCCCATCAGGCCCGCGATGCCGATGCCGTCGATGCCCTCGGCCTTGAACAGCCGCCCGGCCGAGTCGAGGATCTTGCGCCGCGTCTCGTCCTTGTGCTCCTGCGAGCGCCTCATCGTGTCCTCCGGTGCCGAACGGTCTGGCTTGCCTACCAGACACCAGTGTAATAGATTATGATCATAATCTAAACGGGATCGCGAGCCGATCCCTCGAGAACGAGAAGAGCCACCATGAACACGTACGCCACGATCAAGACCCAGACCGTCGAGGCCGCGAACGGCGTGACCTACGCCTACCGTGACTTGGGCGAGGACGGCGCGCAGCGGCCGCTCGTGCTGCTCCAGCACTTCCGCGGCAACCTCGACAACTGGGACCCCGCCCTCATCGACGTCCTGGCCGCCGGGCGCCGGGTCATCACGTTCGACAACCGCGGTGTGGGCGCCACCACCGGCACCACGCCGGACACCGTGACGGCCATGGCCGAGGACGCCATCGCGTTCATCGCCGCACTCGACCTGGGCTCCGTCGACCTGCTCGGCTTCTCCCTCGGCAGTTTCGTCGCGCAGGAGATCGCCCTGATCCGCCCGAACCTGGTGCGGCGCGTCGTGCTGGCCTCCTCGGCTCCGCAGGGCGCATCCGGAATGCACGGCTGGTCGCCGCAGGTCGTCGCCGCCGTCGGGGGAGAGACGGCGTCGGCCGAGGGGTACGTGGGCATCTTCTTCACCCGGCCCGAGAACGCCACCGCCGCAGGCCGCGTCTTCGGCACCCGCACCGAGGGCCACGACGCCCCCGCCACCTGGTCCACCGCCGTCGCGCAGTACGACGCGGTCACCCGTTGGGGGATCCCGAACCACGCGCTGCTCCAGCGGGTGCAGGGCATCACCCAGCCGGTGTTCGTCGCCAACGGGGACAGCGACCCGATGATCCTGCCCCGCTACTCGCACCTGCTCGCCGGCCTGCTGCCCGACGCCACGGTGAAGATCTACCCGGACGCCGCGCACGGTTTCCTGTTCCAGCACCACGAGCAGTTCGCGGCCGACGTCGCCGCCTTCCTCGACCGCTGACCTGGCTGGCGGACTCAGGGGTGCAGGGTGGGCCGGTAGACGAGCTCCTGGATGTGGCCGTCCAGCGTCCGGGTCTCGAGTAGTTCCAGGTCGAAATCCGCCGCGCCGGCGAAGATCGGGGAGTCCCCGGTCTGACCGGTGATCACCGGGAAGAGTGTCACCTGCACCCGGTCGACCAGACCGGCCGCCATCAGGGCCCGATTGAGCGCCAGACTGCCGTGCGAACGCAGCGGCACGTCGGACTCCTCCTTGAGTCGGGCGACGATGTCGACGGCGTCGCCGCGCGCGATGGTCGCGTTCGGCCAGTCAAGGCGGCCCTCGAGGGTCGAGGAGACCACCGTCGCCGGCATGTTCCGCATCCGGGTGACCCACGGGTCGCTCACGGCCTCATCGTCGCCCGACGTCAGCAACTGCACGAACAGCCGATACGTCTGCGCGCCGAAGACCATCCGCTGGTCCTCGGCGAACAGCGCCAGCCGGTGGTCGAGCAACTCGGGGCCCTGCTTGCCCCAGTAGCCGCCCCAGTCTCCTGAGCTGACGCTGCCGAAGCCGTCGAGGCTGGAGAAGACGTCGAAGGTGTACGTGGCGCTCATGATGCTCTCCTCGGCTGCGGTCGATCGGTCCGTGGACACACGCGGCAGGCCACGGTGAAACTCATCGCCGCCGGGCTCCTGGTATCCGTACCGTCCCGGATGCGAGCCGACCGCGGCCGGGCTGTGACAACGGCCAGCATGCCAGCACGGCAGGCGGGCGAGCGCGTGGCACGCCGCGGTGGGACGCGGTGGGCTCAGGCGGGCCTCCGAGGAAGGGTTCGCCTGGTTCACCGTGGCTTCGATGTGCGCGACGGTGGGGTGTGCGAGCCGACGCGGGCGGGAATTGCCGTGTCAGGGTTCGCGGAAGATGCGACCGGTGTCGGGCCGCGTGGGCCGGAATGGCCCGACCGTGGCCGCGTGGCGGCGGTGTAGGAGGCGGCCGGGGTGGGTGAGCGCAGCGGAGGGTTTGAAGCCGGCGGCGAGGGTGCCGTGTCGGGGCTTGGGGAATCCGCGGAGAGATTCGAGCGCCTTGGCCGTCTCGTTGGCGCCGCCGGGGCTCGACGGGCCGAACGTGTCGGTGAGCTGTTGGTACTCGTGGGTCGGACCCAGCAGCGGGCCGGGATGCCAGATCAATCAGCTGACCTAGACATAAATCTAGGTGCCTCTGGCCGGTTCGCCCCGTCCGATGAGTACCGCCCGCGTCGTGCGGGCCGCACCGCCGGCTCCAACCGCGATCGTGTGGAGATCGGGAATCGGGATTCCGGCACCTGGGTAGAGCTGGATCGAGGCGTCATCGAGCTGGGTACATGGCGCCGGCATGGTGTCCCGACCCGTCGTCTACCTGTGCTCACCGCTCGCGAGCCCACACACCGGCGCCTGGGTCGGGCGCCGCTGGCGGTGGCTGAAATCGTGCTCTTCGATGCGCACCGGCTCCCGCCGTCCCTTCCTGAGCTCGCATACGGCAAGTACCAGATCCCACAATCCCGCAGACCGCCCGGGGCGAGCCCCTTCAGCGTGCATCGGCTGTTGTTGCTGGATGCGCAGGGATGCTGTCTGGCCAAGGTCAGCGCCGACTCGCTGAGCAGCGAGAAGATCCGCCGGCTCGCTGAGGCCGCTGCTGTGCCGTATGTGCACTATCTCAGGGAGCAGTTGCTCTACGGGCGCGAGGTCATGGAGTTGATGTTCCCTGAACCGCGTTGGTTGCGCCGCACATAGGAGAACTGCCGTGCCACGTGAGTGTCGCGTGTTGGGTGAGGGATGAATGCCTGTGAGTGCACCCTGATGCGTTACGTTAGTGGACGGGGGTTGAGATGACCCGATGAAGCACAGGAGAGTAGCAGCGATGAGCACGGGCGCGGAACTGCTGACGGATGCTTTCGGACGCGTCCAGGAGGCCGTCCACGCGGCGGTCGAGGGCCTCGACGGCGAGCAGGTGACGCGCCGCATCGATCCCGCCGCGAACTCCATCGCCTGGCTGGTCTGGCATCTGACGCGGGTTCAGGATGACCACGTCGCGGACGCCGCCGGTCTCGAGCAGGTCTGGCTCGTTGAGGGCTGGGCCGAGCGCTTCGGCCTGCCGTTCGACGACAGGGCGGTCGGCTACGGCCAAACCAGCGAGGAGGTCGGTGCCGTCCAAGTCGAGGACGTGAAGCTGCTGCTCGACTACCACGACGCGGTCCACCGGCAGACGGTCGGCTACGTCCGTGGCCTGCGGGACGCGGACTACGACCGGATCGTCGACCGCTCCTGGGATCCGGCGGTCAGCCTGGGCGTCCGGCTGGTCAGCGTCCTACAGGACACGCTGATGCACGTCGGCCAGGCGCAGTACGTGCGCGGGGTACTCGAACGCGAGCAGGAATCCGGGTCTTGAGGCAGGTCGGCGTGGCGGTAGTCCCGCCGCCGCGCAGCCTAGTGTCGAGATGGTCCTCGGTGTCGGCGCCGCGCCCACGGTATTCGGGTGATCGTCGGGTGCGACCCGCAGAGCGCAGGCGTCCCAAGTTCCGATGCCATCCGCGTGTGCCGGAGCATGACGACGGGGATGTTGCCGGCTTCACCCGTATGCGCCAGAGATCACTCGGTTCGCCTCACTGCGGCTGCTGACCTGCGGTTCCGAAGGCATAGTGGGAGCAGACTCGGTGCATCCCTTCGAGAGGAGCCCTGCGTGTCGGCGGCCGCCGCGATTCCGGACCAGACTCCCGCGCAGGGCAAGGGACTCAAGGCGAACGCCCTGGGCCTGACCTCCAGCATCGTCATCGCCACGGCCTCGGTTGCGCCCGCGTACAGTCTCGCGGCCTCGCTCGGGCTCGTCTCGTCCACGGTCGGGCCTCAGGCGCCGATCATCATGCTTCTGGCGTTCGTGCCGATGCTGTTCGTCGCCTATGGGTACCAGGGTTTGAACGAGATCGATCCCGACTGCGGCACGACCTTCGTCTGGGGTGCACGGGTGTTCGGGCCCAAGACGGGGTGGATGGGCGCTTTGTCTTATACAC